>CAVIGE010000061.1:0-17011 GCA_963642325.1 Prevotella sp. CAG:279 | reverse complement strand
TCATACTGTCAATATTCTTATATAATACACGCATAATTATATATAAAAAATATATTTTTTTCAATATAATAATATCAGGAATCAGCAAAACGACAGCATGGAAGGAGTGCATGAAACATGATCTATGATATTTTTCATCTGCTGAAGCAGTATCAGCTGGCAGCACCGGAACAGATTGAACATGTTACCTTACCAGAGCTTAACCGATATGCGGCAGATCTAAGAAAGGAGGAACCGGAATATGACCTATCTTATTCTTATCGTAACAATTATAGCAGCAATGATTCTCGGTGATCACTACGTAAACTCCAAATAAACGCCAAAAGATCCCTTCGCTTTTTCTGAAAGCAGGGGATCTTCTGGATTACAGGCGCGCAGTCAAATTTCGCCTTCTATTCAGAACCTGGTGTGCCGGTTCACATATTTTGCCTTGTATTTGGAATACACTATGGTCTGATCTTTATAAAGGCCATAATATCCGGAAGCAGCATAGCTGATGGATACAGCGATCAGGTAAAAAGACACGCCCTTAAATCCGAACATTTCAAAAGCGATCAGGATCGATGTGATCGGACAGTTGGTAACACCGCAGAAAACAGCCGCCATTCCGCAGGCTGCACAGATGGACGGGGAGAGTCCCAGAAGATTTCCCATCACGCAGCCAAAAGTAGCACCGATACAGAAGGAAGGTACGATCTCGCCTCCCCGGAAGCCGGCTCTCATTGTCAGCGCAGTAAGAACAATTTTCCAGAAAAAAGCAAATTTGTCCGCCTGTCCTTCTTCTACGGCCTTCTCAATAAGCTCAGCACCCGCTCCCATATACGCATCTGTTCCGAGGATAAAAGTGACCGCGATCACAAGCACAGCTCCCACTGTCACACGCACATATTTATTCTCAAAATATCTTCCATATAATCCTGCGGCTCCGTTTAAAGCAATGCAGAAGGCAATGCTTACAACAGCACATCCCAGTGCAACAATGCCCATCTTCAGACCATTTTCCACAGTCAGTGCCGGAATATCCGTCACATGAAAGCTCTCCGGCGTGACCCCCATTCCGGCCGCGAACCCGGAGGCAATGAGTGACGCGATCATACATGGCATCAAAGCCGCATAATACATCACTCCCACGCTGACTACTTCCAGTGCAAAAACCGCTGCTGCCATCGGTGTTCCGAACAGTGCCGAGAATGCCGCACTCATGCCACACATCACAATTACATGACGGTCTTCCTTATCCAGATGGATCCATCTTCCAAGCTGATTGGCAATGCTTCCGCCAAGCTGGATCGCGGCTCCCTCACGCCCTGCGGAACCACCGGTAAGATGAGTCAGTGCAGTCGTGACAAAAATAAGCGGTGCTGAAAGAAGCGGTACATCGTCCCTGGAACGCACTGTGGAAAGAACCTGATTGGTTCCTCCATCCTCCTTTCCCAGCTTTTCATACAGAAATACAATGATAAGTCCGGACACCGGAAGCAGCAGAAAAATCCATTCATGTGCCTTCCGGTAACCGGTCACAGCCTTCAGCGTAAAGGAGAACAGTGTACTTGCTGCCCCCACGATGCTTCCTGTGATCAGAGCAAGAACCAGCCACTTAATCAGATTGCTCATATCCCGGCTGATCCTCCCACAGTAATAATACAGTTGTTTTTTTAATCTTCTGTTATGATCTCTCCCCATATTCATCCCCTCTGTTTTTTGCTGTCCGCCTCACAGGGCGGCAGACATTAAAGAACGAGGCTGGAAAGCATTTCCCAACCTCGCCTCAATGATTACCCCTTAAATCCGTAAAAACATTTCCTCAGATTTTGTTTATTTATTTTTTCACTACGATGTTGATGATCTTCTTCGGTACGTAGATCTCCTTGACAACCTCTCCTGTAAGCTTGTCAGCAATGGCTTTCTTACCCTCTGCGATAGCGTCCTCTCTGGAAATCTCAGCCGGGATACTGATAACAGCCTTTGTTTTGCCATTGATCTGAACCGGAACCTCGATCTCATCATCCTTCATCATTTCCTCATCATGAGCCGGCCACTGTGCGTGGAAAACAGAATCCTCATGTCCGAGCTTCTCCCAGATTTCCTCTGCGATATGTGGAACAAATGGTGCAAGAAGGATGGTAGCTGTCTCGATCGTCTCTTTATCAACAGCACCGCCTGCCTGTTTTGCGATAGCGATCAGCTTGTTCGTATATTCCATAAATCCGGATACTACTGTATTCAGGCTGAATGCCTCAAGTCTGCTGGTGATGTCGTATACCATCTTATGACGGGTCTTCTCCATCTCCTTAGTAGCAGGGATATCCTTCTCAATGCTGTCAAGAGCCAGTGTCCAGAAACGCTTCAGGAACCTGGATACACCATCAATGCCTCTGTCATCCCACTCTGCATCCAGTTCCGGCGGTCCTACGAACAGCTCATACATACGCAGGGAATCGCATCCGTAATCATTTACAAGATCGTCCGGGGAAATAACATTTCCTTTGGATTTACTCATCTTGATTCCGTTCTTACCTGTGATCATACCCTGGTTGAACAGCTTCACAAACGGCTCATCAAAATCGATCGCCCCGATGTCATACAGGAACTTGGTGTAGAATCTGGAGTACAGAAGGTGAAGAACTGCATGTTCCACACCACCGATGTACATATCTACCGGCAGATACTTATCTGCTTTTTCCTTGGAAACCAGTTCGTTGTTGTTCTTATTATCTACGTAACGGAGGAAATACCAGGAAGATCCTGCCCACTGAGGCATGGTATTCGTCTCACGCTTTGCAGGTGCACCACAGCATGGGCAGGTGGTGTTGACCCACTCATCGATGGCTGCAAGCGGTGACTCTCCGGTTCCTGTCGGCTGATAGCTCTCTACCTCCGGAAGCCTTAACGGAAGCTGGTCCTCCGGTACCGGTACAGCACCGCATTTCGGGCAGTGTACGATCGGGATCGGCTCGCCCCAGTAACGCTGGCGGGAGAATACCCAGTCTCTCAGCTTGTAGTTGACAGTCTTACGTCCGATACCCATCTTCTCGATGATGTGCGGAGCTTCTTTTTTAAGTACAGATGATTCCATTCCGTTCCACTCACCGGAGTTGATCATGGTTCCGGAAGCCTCTGTGTAAGCCTCTGTCATGTTCTCGATCTCTTTACCATCCTTGGCGATAACCTGGATGATCGGAATGTTGAATTTCGTTGCGAACTCAAAGTCACGGTCATCATGGGCAGGTACACACATGATAGCACCCGTACCATAGTCTGCAAGTACGTAATCGGAAAGCCAGATCGGGAGCTTCTCTCCGTTCAGCGGGTTAATTGCATAAGTACCGGTAAATACTCCTGTCTTCTCTTTATCCTGAAGACGGTCTACGTTGGACTTCATGGAAGCGTCAAAGATATATTTTTCTACAGCTTCTCTTGTCTCATCGGTTGCAAGAGATTTTGCAAGGGTATGCTCCGGTGCGAGTACCATGAAGGTCGCTCCGTGAAGAGTATCCGGTCTTGTTGTATATACCGTGATCTTCTCATCTCTTCCCTCAACCGGGAAATCAACCTCTGCACCGTAGGATTTACCGATCCAGTCTGTCTGCATCTTCTTAACCTTCTCCGGCCAGTCAAGCTTGTCCAGATCATTTAAAAGTCTGTCCGCATATTTTGTGATACGGAGCATCCACTGACGAAGGTTCTTCTTGGTAACCACCGTGCCGCAGCGCTCGCAGCATCCGTTTACAACCTCCTCATTCGCAAGGCCCGTCTTACAGGAAGGGCACCAGTTGATCGGGAACTCCTTCTCATATGCGAGGCCTTCCTTAAACATCTTCACAAAGATCCACTGTGTCCATTTGTAGAAATCCGGATCTGTTGTATTAACTTCCATATCCCAGTCATAGATTGCCGCGATATCGTTGATCTGACGTTTGATATTCTTGATGTTCGCCTCTGTGGATACTGCCGGATGAACTCCCATCTTGATCGCATAGTTCTCAGCCGGAAGTCCGAAAGCATCCCATCCCATTGGATGGATCAGATAATAGCCCTGCAGCATTTTATAACGGCTCCATACATCAGAGATCACATATCCTCTCCAGTGTCCTACATGAAGACCGTTTCCAGACGGATACGGGAACATATCCAGACAATAATATTTCGGTTTCTTTCCATCATTGACATTTACCGGTTTCTTCTCCCAGTTTGTGCGCCATTTCGCTTCGATCGCTCTATGGTTATAAGGTACAGCCATTGTTTTATTCCTCCTGACAAATTACTTCAGCTGTAAGGCAGACATTTATATTCCGCCCTGCCACATGCTCATGAACACGAATTCCTTTACTATCTGCCGTATTCATGTTTTCACACATTAACTTCAATTTTAACGACTTACACGGTATTTGTCAAACACAAAAATCCAAAAACAGGCCACAGCAAATGCTGCGGCCTGCCAGATCTATATCTTACCCCCATAAGATATTCGTCCATACCTTCTTATTCGTCAGCACCCTCAACCTTGCTTGCACGTGCTGCGATCTCTTTCTCCTGAATGTCGCCCGGAGCCTGCTCATAACGTGAAAACTCATAAGAGAAATCTCCACTTCCGCCTGTCATGGAACGGAGCACTGTGGAATATCCGTAAATCTCAAGCAGAGGAACATCTGCCTCGATAATGGTATTACCCTCATGGTCAGGATTCATTCCAAGAACACGGCCACGCCTCTTATTGAGATCACCCATAACATCACCGGTATATTTATCCGGTACCGTCACCTTCATGGAAATGATCGGCTCAAGAAGTACCGGTGAAGCTTCCATGAAGCCCTTCTTAAATGCAAGGATCGTTGCCATCTTAAATGCCATCTCAGAGGAATCTACCGGATGGTAGGAGCCATCATAAAGTGTGGCCTTTACGCCAACCACCGGATATGCAGCCAACGGCCCTTTCTGAACACATTCCTGAAGCCCCTTCTCCACTGCCGGGAAGTAATTCTTCGGAACTGCACCACCGACAACAACCTGCTCAAACACATAAGGAGTCTCCAGATCGCCGGACGGCTCAAAACGCATCTTGACATGTCCATACTGTCCATGTCCGCCGGACTGTTTCTTATGCTTGCCTTCCACATCGGAATTCTTGCGGAGCGTCTCACGGAACGGAACCTTCGGTTTGGAAAGCTCAATATCTACCTTGTAGCGTTCTTTCAGCTTGCTCACCACGATATCAAGATGCTGATCACCCATACCATAGATCAGGCTCTGACGGTTCGCACTGTCGTTGACAACCTTAAGGGTTCTGTCCTCACTCATCATCTTGGCAAGTGACTGTGCGATCTTATCCTCATCACCCTTCTTCACTGCCTTAAACCTCTTATATGTATATGGCGTGGAAAGAAGTGCCTTAGGATAAAGGATCGGGTTCGACTTGGCTGCAAGGCTGTCACCGGTCTGCACGCTGCCAAGCTTGGCAATGGCACCGATATCGCCTGCAAAAAGTTCCGGAACCTCGATTGGCTTGGAGCCTTCCAGCACATAAAGCTTGTTTACACGTTCCTCTGTTCCCTTTTCTACATTAAGAAGTGTATCATCGGATTTCAGTACGCCTGAGCAAACCTTGATAAGGGAATACTTTCCAAGGAACGGGTCCGCAATAGTCTTGAATACATAAGCAGATTTCGCCTTCGCAAAATCGTAATTTGCCTCAAAGATCTCATTGGTCTTCTGTGCGATACCGTTGCAGGAACGTCCAGCCGGATTCGGGAAGTATCCGCAGATATCATCGAGAAGATTGGACACGCCGCGGAGGTTCACAGGTGATCCCATGCACACAGGAACAATACTTCCGTCCTGTACGTTCGTCGCAATGGCTGCGGAAACCTCAGCTACGGAGAAGGTATCTCCCTCAAAATAACGGTCCATAAACTCTTCACTCGTCTCTGCAACAGACTCCATCAGGGTTTCATGATATTTCTCCAGGTATTCGGTAAGATAATCCGGAACCGGACATTCTTCCTTACCTGCCTTGTCAATATATCTTCTTCCGGCCTGCTTCACAACATTGACATATCCCACGAACCTGCCATCCTCGCGGATCGGGAAATGAAGGGGAGCGATCCTCTTTCCGTACAGCTCTGTCAGCTCCTCCACAACCTCACGATAGCTGACATCATCCACATCCATATCCGTAACAAAGATCATACGCGGAAGCTTATATTTCTCACAAAGATTCCATGCCTTCTGTGTTCCTACCTGAACACCGGCCTTACCGGAAACAACGATGATCGCCGCATCTGCAGCACTGACTGCTTCTTCAACCTCTCCCACAAAATCGAAATATCCGGGTGTATCCAGCACATTTACTTTCATCTTATCCCAGGGTACCGGAATCAAAGAAGTTGTGATGGAAAAATGTCTCTTTATTTCTTCCTTGTCATAATCGCTGACAGTATTGCCATCCTCAACACGGCCGAGCCTGCTGGTCATACCTGCCAGATAAGCCATTGCCTCAGCCAGTGTTGTCTTGCCTGCGCCGCCATGACCTAACAGGACTACATTTCTGATTCGGTCTGTTCTGAAAACGTCCATATGTAATACCTCCCTGTCTTTCTCACTTAATATGTTCACATTTTACTAAATTTTCATGTAAATATCAAGTATTTTATTCAATTTTGCCAAGGTTTTTTGGGAGTTTTTTTAAATACATCGTCATTTCGTCCGTCATCTGCCTGAACTACCTGTTTTCTTACAGATGATTCACATATTTCCTCACCGCCTCAACCGAACGGTTCAGCACCAGTTCTTCCGGAAAGTCCAGCTTTGTCAGCAATTCTCTGGCGAGGTCAAATTCTCCGATCAGCAGGTCAAAATGGGCATCGCTGTCCATAACCACCGGAACCTGGTATTTTTTACAGTAATTCAGCATAAGGGTATCATTCTCCACTGCATTCTCACGGGTACAGTCAGGATCCATGGAATGATTGTTAAGCTCCAGGACTTTGCCATATTCCTTCGCCCCCTGTACCAGTGCTTCGTAATCGATCTCGTATCTTCCGTCATCCGGATGGCCGATGATATTAATGTACGGGTTTTTCATGGCATTAAGATACGCCTCGGTATTCTCCGCCCTGCTGCCCGGACGGATACAGGGAAGGTGAAGGCTTGCGATCACCACATCCAGTTTCGCCAGGGTTTTCTGTTCCAGGTCTACAGCTCCTTTGGTATCCAGAATGTTTACCTCTGACCCCAGAAGAAGCCGGATGCCATACATTTCTCTTGGAACAATCCTGATATTTTCAAAATAAAATCTATGGCAGGTTCCGGGCATTTTCGGTGCATGCTCTGTAATGCCCAAAATCTCAAGCCCTTTGTCCGAGGCAGCCTTTGCCATCTCACGAAGCGTACAGTAGGCATGTCCGCTGGCAACCGTATGTGTGTGCAGATCCATAACTGAATGATATTTCATAACATAATTCTCCTCTGTAGTATTTTTCGTAACTGTCTTGTAGTCTCACAATTACGTTTCTTCCATTATACATCCAGATTCCTGCTGTTAACAAGAAGAATTGATGATGCTGAGAGCAATAACTGAAGCTACACATTTATTGACATTTTTCACACTTTCTTTTACAATATATTCGTGATTTACACTATTAAAGAACAAAAGTAATCGGAAAGGACACTAAAGTAATATGAAAACCATAGGTTTTATCGGCCTGGGACTCATTGGCGGTTCCGTTGCCAGAACCATCCGAAAATTTCATCCGGATTACCATCTGCTCGCTTTCGATACAGACAGAGATGCCCTGGCAGAAGCAGTCAGCAGTAATATCATAGACGGTGTATGCAATATCGAGGACGAACGTTTTCGCAGCTGCGACTATATTTTCCTTTGCGCACCGGTAGAATTTAACCTGAAATATATGGAAAAAATCAGAGATTCCCTTGGCGAAAACTGTATCCTCACAGATGTCGGAAGCGTCAAGAGCATCATCCATGAAAAAGTAACAGAGCTGGGACTTGATTCCAGATTTATCGGCGGACATCCAATGGCAGGCTCCGAGCGCAGTGGTTTCTCCAATTCCAGTGACCATCTTCTGGAGAATGCGTACTATATCATCACTCCGGGTGGCGAAGTTCCTCTGGAAAAGATCTCAGATTTTACCGAACTGATTTCTTCTCTCGGTGCTATCCCACTTGTGATCACCGCAGAGGAACACGACTTCATCACAGCAGGCATCAGCCATCTTCCTCATATTGTAGCTTCCGCTCTTGTCAATCTCGTCAAGCTTCTGGACAATGACGCAGAGTACATGAAGATGATCGCAGCAGGCGGTTTCCGCGATATCACACGGATCGCCTCCTCCTCTCCTGTGATGTGGGAGCAGATCTGTTTGGAAAACCAGAAGAATATTTCCACAGTTCTGGATGAATTTATCCGTATGCTGATCCAGATCCGCTGCTCTATCGACAATAAGGAAGCCGAAAACATTTTTGACATGTTCGCAAGCTCCAAGGATTACCGGGACTCTATTGACATTGTGAACAACAGCCTGATTCCCCGTTCTTATGTGCTTTATATTGATGTGGCAGATGAAGCCGGTGCCATCGCGACCATCGCAACCATCCTTGCAACAGAGAAGGTCAGCATCAAGAATATCGGCATCATCCACAACCGTGAATTCGAAGACGGTGTCCTGAAGATCGAATTCTATACAGACAAGGCTTTAGAGCAGGCAAAGATTCTTCTCAATAAACGAAACTACAAGATCTGTGAACGCTGACAGGCGGCACGGACGGATCCTTATCCTACGGATCTGAGGCGAAAATAACATTACAGGCAGGTATTTTATTATGGAAATAAAAAAAGCAGAAAAATTAAACGGCACGCTTGCCATCCCCGGTGACAAATCCATTTCTCACAGAGCTGTTATGTTCGGCTCCCTTGCAGAAGGAACCACCCGAATCACAAATTTCCTGGAGGGTGCAGACTGCCTCTCCACCATTTCCTGTTTCCGGAAAATGGGCATCCATATCGAAAATAACGATAGCGAGATCCTTGTCCATGGAAAAGGGCTCCACGGTCTCTCAGCCCCGGATGGCATCCTGGATGTAGGAAACAGCGGAACTACCACCCGTCTTATCTCCGGTATCCTTGCAGGACAGGCTTTTGTATCAGAGCTTACCGGTGACGCTTCCATCCGGAAACGCCCCATGAAAAGAATCATGACTCCGCTTTCCCAGATGGGTGCAGATATTGTAAGCCTTAACGGAAACGGCTGCGCACCACTTAAGATCTCCGGAAAAAGGCTGCAGGCTATCCACTATGATTCACCGGTAGCCTCCGCACAGGTGAAATCCTGCGTGCTCCTTGCGGGACTGTATGCAGATGGTATCACAAGCGTAACGGAACCGGTTCTTTCCAGAAACCACACAGAAATCATGCTGAATTATTTTGGCGCAGCTGTAACCTCAGAAGGAACAACTGCCTCTGTGAAACCAGATCCTTCTCTGTACGGGCGGGAAATCCTGGTTCCCGGGGATATTTCCTCTGCCGCATATTTTATCGCAGCCGGACTTCTTGTTCCAAACAGCGAGATCCTCCTCAAAAACGTCGGGACCAATCCTACCCGTGATGGCATTCTCCGTGTATGCAGGGCAATGGGCGCAGATATCATCCTGCTGAACGAAACAAAGGAAGGCGAACCTACCGCAGATCTTCTGATCCGTTCCTCATCTCTTCACGGAACCACGATAGAGGGAGCTATCATTCCCACTCTGATCGATGAGCTTCCAATGATCGCGGTAATGGCTGCCTTTGCAGAGGGAACTACTGTGATCCGGGATGCACAGGAGCTTCGTGTAAAAGAATCCGACCGTATCCAGGTTATGACGGAGAACCTCCAGAAGATGGGAGCAGATATAAAAGCAACCGAGGACGGTATGATCATCCATGGCGGAAAACCACTTCACGGAGCCTGCATCGACTCTCATCTGGATCACCGCGTTGCCATGTCCTTCGCAGTGGCAGGGCTTCTCTGCGATGGGCCGCTTACGATCACAAACGGAGAATGTGTCAACATCTCCTATCCTGAATTTTATTCTGATCTTTACAGCCTGGCCAGATAACAGAAGCCTGAAAAGCAATACCCGGATATTTTACCCCTTTTCAAATGGATACAGCCATGATATTATTTTGACCGGAAAAATAATATTTCAGAAGGAGCAACTATTATGAGAATTTTATTTTATGACACCAAGAGCTACGATAAGGAATTTTTTGAGAAGCTGCTTCCATCCTATCCAGGTATTGAAATCAAATTTATTGAAGCAAATATCCACGTAGAAACAGCAGCTCTTGCCCATGGCTATGACGCGATCTGTGCATTTGTAAATGCAGACCTTGACGCTCCGGTTATCGAAGAGCTCCACCATCAGGGTGTAAAGCTGATCCTGATGCGCTGTGCAGGATATAACAACGTAGATCTGAAGACTGCCTCCAGATGCAACATCCGGGTAGTTCGTGTTCCGGGCTATTCCCCGGAGGCAGTTGCCGAGCACGCCATGGCTCTTGCCCTGACAGCCAACCGACACACCCACAAAGCCTATATCAAGTGCCGTGAGAACAATTTTGCGCTGAACGGTCTTATGGGCGTAAACTTTTATCAGAAAACAGCCGGCATTATCGGTACCGGAAAGATCGGCCAGGCCATGGCAAGAATCTGCCACGGATTCGGCATGAAGGTGATCGCCTATGATCTTTTCCCGAATAAAAACCTCGATTTTCTGGAATATGTTTCACTGGATGAGCTTCTTGCAGTCAGTGACCTCATCAGTCTTCACTGCCCGATGACTCCGGAAACAGAGCACCTGATCAACTCTGAGACCATTGCCAAGATGAAGGACGGCGTGATCCTGGTAAACACCTCCAGAGGCGGACTGATCAAAACCGATGACCTGATCGCAGGAATCCGCGACCATAAGTTCTTCGCCGTAGGCCTGGATGTTTATGAGGAAGAATCTGCTTATGTATATGAGGATATGTCCAGCAGCATCCTCCCGACTTCCACGATCCAGCGTCTTCTGTCCTTCCCGAACGTCACCATGACCTCCCACCAGGGATTTTTCACAGTGGAGGCACTGACTAACATCGCCGAGACAACACTTGAAAATGCACGTGCATTTATGAACGGTGAGGAGCTGAAAAACCAGGTTCAATAACTGTAGCCATACCATTTCCGTTGAACCGCAGTTAAAAAGCCCGGATACAGATTATCGACCTGTCTGTATCCGGGCTTTTTATTAATAAATCTCTTCAAAAGATTCCCCGTCATCCTCCGTATAATATACACGCTTTCCATCCTGGGTAAAAATGATCTTCTGCTTTTTATCTGTATCCAGGCTGCACTGCTGATAGGTAACGCCATCCTCAGCAGGAAGCATATTGTCTGCATTATCGTAAGTCTCCGCCTTCAGATTTGACGGAGCATGTCCATATTCGTAGATATATTGCGCCACATCATCCTTATCCGTATAAGTGCCTTCCTCATCCAGCTTTTTCTGGCTTTCTGCGCTATCCGCGGAAGCATCAGAGCTGCTCTCGTCATTCTTCTCTTCATCCGCCTCCAGCTCCTCCTGGCTCTGGCTGATCTCACTTTCATCTTCCACTGTCATTTCATCATCTGTATTTTCATCCATTGATTCCAGCTCATCATCTGTCAGCGGTTCCAGATCATCCTGAAAAGCGGTTTCGTCATATTCTGTCTTCTCCTTACAGCCGCCAAGCAGCAGCACAGCAGCCCCTGTCAAGGCCAGAAGAAAAAATTTAAATTTCCTCATAAATCCGGCTCCTTTCATAGCATATTGTTCTATCAAACGCGTAATTTCCGGTATATCATATCATTTTTCTGTAATTTCCCTGTAATCCTTACTTCCTACGTTATTATAAAAAAAATTACGTGATTCTTTCTTTACATTACCTGCAATTCTTTCTATAATTAATCTATCTTTAGATGTCAGGGTCAAAAGGTATTCTGCCCCTGATATCCCATTACCTATGAAGGAGAAAAAATATGCCAGACGATAAACGAAGACGGCCAGTTCATAGCCATGATCCAAAACACGCACGACAGGAAGCTCTCCGCGCAAAGGAAGCACGCCGACAGCGTTCCACAGGAGGAGAAACCAGACAGCGCAGAAGCTCCTCCGGTGTAAGCTCCCATAATTCCCGCTATCAGGAGGTCCGCCGCCAAAAAATGATGCTGGCGGGAGGCGGTATCCTTCTGGTGCTGCTTTTGGTCATCATTTTTTCTGCACGTGCCTGCGTTTCCAGAAAAGCAGCCAGGGAAGCCAAACTCCAGAAGGCCCAGGCAGAAGCTGAGGCCAAAAAATCCGAAGCAGCTAAGGCAGCTGAAACAACTAAGGATCCCGTTTCCATCACCGTCAGTGTAGTAGGCGACTGTACCCTTGGTACGGACGAAACCTTTGACTACGAGACCGGCTTTACGGCCTATTATGACAACAATGGTAAGGATTATTTCTTCAAAAATGTAAAAAGCATCTTTGAAGCGGATGATCTGACCATCGCCAATTTCGAGGGAACACTTACCGATTCTGATACCCGTGAGGACAAAACCTTCGCATTTAAGGCTCCGGCAGAATATGCCCAGATCCTTAACAGCGGTTCTGTGGAAGCCGTAAATACCGCCAACAACCACAGCCATGATTATGGTGACCAGAGTTACACCGATACCCTGACTGCTCTTGATAACGCGGGGATCACCCATTTCGGATATGACGATACTGCAGTCATGGATGTAAGTGGTGTCAAGGTGGGACTTATAGGAATTTATGAGCTGAACGATCATCTTGGACGTGAACAGCAGCTGAAGGACAACATTGCAAAAGTAAAAAAAGAAGGTGCAGAACTTGTGATCGTAATTTTCCACTGGGGAAACGAGACAGAAACTGTGCCGGACACAAACCAGATGACCCTTGGCCGTCTGGCTGTTGACGAAGGTGCGGACCTGGTATGCGGACACCACCCACATGTTCTTCAGGGAATCGAGACCTACAAAGGCAAAAATATCGTCTACAGCCTGGGCAACTTCTGCTTTGGTGGAAACAGCTCCCCCAGCGATATGGACACCATGATCTTCCAGCAGACCTTTACGATTACCGCTGATGGTGTACAGGCAGATAATGTAACCAACATCATCCCCTGCTCGATTTCATCAGCGGATGGCTATAACAACTACCAGCCAACTCCGGCTGCCGGTGACGAGGCTGCCCGCATCAAATCAAAAATCCAGGAACGAAGCGCAGAGATTCCTGCTGCTGATTCTTCGGCTTCCTAGGGATGTCATTCCATAAACATGGCATCCGGTATGATTCTTTTTACAATCAAAAACTCACTTATATAAGGTAGGTTCTCGTTCAAAAAAATACCGGCCCATAGCCGATGAAACATAAAAATTCCTTGTTACATAGAATATTCTATCATAACAAGGAATTTTTTCAACATGATATTTCAGTGCATTTTACTATAAATCCAGTCCATCAGCTTCAATGCAATCGCTCCCGGTGCCACTATTATCATTATCGTTGCCAAAAATAAACCAGCCAAAATCGTTGCTGCAAACTCCCCCACTCTGGTTTGATCGCACCATTCAGCTCGCTGGCACATGCCTATATCGTCATAACATTTATGATCGCATTTTTCTCCTTGAATCCGCATTTCCATTCTCCTTCTTACTCGCGCATTGTCGTCAGATCTTCCAGCGGGACAAGTCTGGTTTTATTACAACCATAGGCAACGACAGCAACCTTTTTCTGCTCTATATCATTTCGGTTCACAAAATAGCTACCGTAAATCTTGAAGGCACTTTTCTTGTCTACCATCAGCCCATCTCCTTTCCGCTCTGCATTTTCTCATAAGCCTGCGCCGCTGCTGTCACAAATTCCTGCTGATCTGATTCGCAGAACGTATCATAAATACACCAAACCAAATCCTGTACACCAAACATTTTTACCATAGCCCCCAGCACACACCCTGCGCCCTCCGGGCTTTTCATCAACATTTCCAGCATGTCGCTTCTCCTTTCGTTATTTCAGAATCGTTACCTTGCACATATTACAAGCGTTGTCCATGTCTGCCTCTACCATTTTCTCTGCAGCATATTTAAGGATCTGATCCTGAAACCAATTTCCTTTAGCCAGCAATACGCCTTCTTTGTAGACCTTGATCTCCGTCCTGTCATTGACTGCCGCAATGATTTTTCTCATTGTCACAACCACCATAATCTGCTCCTTTCCTGTACTCCGCCATTTATACCGCCTGTAAAATTGCCATCATTTTGTCGTTTAATCTATCAAGCTCACGATTGCAAGCTGCAACGCTTCTTTCGTCATAAAGATATCCCATGCGATCATAAATCTTGTTGTATTCAGTTTGTAATCTCTCCATCATTTTCTGCTCTTTTGCGCTTAATTTTTTCATGTTTATGTCCTCCATTTCTTTTTTCTTATGTCTCTACTCTACACTAGATTGAGTGCCGAATCCATAGGTGACATGCACAAAATTAAGTGTCTAAACTTGTCAAAATTATACACTTGTTTGAGTGCATATTTTGTGTTAGAATCTGTATTATAGAAAAGTCATTCATTCAGATTGAAGGGAGAAAATCACCATGATAAGCTATCAGAAACTTTTTGATAAATTGAAAAAAGAGGGCTGGTCTTTCTATCGGGTACGCCAAGAGAAGCTGATCGGTCAGGGAACGCTTACCCACCTGCGGAACCAGTCCGGCGGTCTTGACAGCAAGACTCTGGATAAAATCTGCCGGACGTTTAATTGCCAGCCCGGAGATCTTATGGAATATATTCCAGACGAAGACACCGAATCAGATTCAGAATAATATGTGCTTTTCTCCTTGTGGAGTTTCCGGTTTTGGGGTATGATGATAAAAAGGCGAACTCACAAAGGAGAGAGTGTATGAAAAAAATATCACATTTTATTTTACTCCCCCTCTGGAAATTTTTGCACAATTCTCTGAATATAGCAAAAATTTCCCTATGCTTCTGTCTGGTCGGCTGCTCATCGGTATCCGCTGAGCCTGCCACCGGAATATCACAGATTGATTCCTTTCGAGGGTATGAATGGGGAACAGCATTCGATGATATAAAGAGCCAAGAAATTACATCAGGTATGCTGGAATACAGAGATTACCGGATTGACGAAGTTGGAAGCGTGGATGGTCTTACAGACCTGTGCATGTACAATGGATCTGTAGATACATATGATACCAACGTCGAATACCTGTTTCAAAACGATAAGCTGGTATCTGGCGGATATGATATGGAGATTGACGATTCCAATTATGATGATATATGCAATGGGATTTCAGAAAAATATGGAGATCCTGATATTACAAAGCCGTCAACCGGTTGGGGCAACTGCTCCATGTGGATTGACGATAACCAGAATGTAATTCTTGTTTCGGAAGCATTGGGACTCCTGTACTTCCAGAATGACGAATCCACAATAGAACTATTTTCAGAAAGTTTGGAGAAATTCCACGAAATTGATATTGATAAAGAATTGCAGAAAGTCGGTGATGGATATGTCGGATATTAAACTCTTTTCCGTCCACCCAGAGGTCCGGCAAATGGTCGCTTCCGAAGTGCTTCTCGAAAGAGACTTGCAGACTTTGATTGAAAATAACATGGACACATTCTTTGGCGTACGTTTCCTGAGAAGTGAATACGTTATTACCAATGGCAGAATGGATAGTATCGGCATTGATGAAAATAATTGCCCGGTCATATTCGAATATAAGCGAAGCAGCAATGAAAATGTCATAAATCAAGGGCTTTTCTATTTGGACTGGCTGTTGGATCACAAGGCAGATTTTCAGCTCCTTGTTGCGGATGTTCTCGGTCAGAATACCGCTACTTCCATAGACTGGTCAATGCCATGTGTGATCTGCATTGCAAGTGGCTTCACGAAGTATGATCTCCATGCTGTAAATCAAATGCAGCGCAATATCAAATTGGTGCGATACCAAAAATACGGAAATGATCTGGTTCTGTTTGAGCATCTGAATGCTCCTGCTGTACCGCCTATTCCGGCCAGTAGTTCGGATTTTCCGAACAGCTCCCTCGGCAAGAAGTCCGGCGATCAGAAAACACATTTGGAAAAGCTGTCTGCCGCGCCACGCGAATTGCAGGACATATACCACTCTCTGTGCAATTACATAGAATCTCTTGGGGACGATATTGTTCCGAACCAGTTAAAGCTATATCTCGCATATCGCAAGACCAAGAACATTATCTGCATTGAAATTTTTAGAAAAATGATTCTGCTGCACCTTAAAATAAATCCAGATGATATAGAGCTGGAAGATGGATTTACCAGAGATATGAGAAGCATCGGACATTACGGAACTGGCGATCTGCAGGTTACGATCAGGACGGCAAAAGACTATGAAAAGGCAAAGCCGCTTTTAAATCTGGCGTATAATGCAGCTCAATAATTGATTTCCGTATCCGTATCGGGTTTTTTGGGTTTTTTAAAATATCCCAGAAAACCGAGTGGTTCTTACATTGGTTTCAGTGATAATTGAATATTGAATTTCGGAAGTACATATGATATAATGCCAATAGGCAAAGAGATGTAGGTAGTCCATGTGGCTCAACTACAACAAAAACCCCAGTGTTCCAGCACTGGGGTTTTCTATTCCCAATTTCAGATGGAAGGGCTTAAATCCATAGGCTGGCTACCGACTATTTGTCGCCGTCCAGCCATTTGATGATGTAATGGCAAATTACGCCACCCGCAACGGCAACAATAAGAGATGTAAGTAATTCCACATGGTTCACCTCCTTCCTGTCACCAGTTTGGAGGCGGTAACGTGACTATATTACCACATATACGAAAAAATATCTACAAGCTATCTCAGAATTCAGGGATTTAGCTTTTAGCTTTTGGGTTCATGCATTTTTATAAAAAATCTATTTCTCTGGCATT
>CAVIGE010000060.1:0-17024 GCA_963642325.1 Prevotella sp. CAG:279 | reverse complement strand
ATGCTCAGAGATGATCTGCTGACAGAGAAGGTAAAACAGATCCTGTATCAAAAAGGTGGATAGGATCTGTATAAAAGGGATCAAAAACAGTATAAGAAAAAGGCAGAGACAAAGCACAGGGGGACTTTGCGCACATTGGGACTCAAAGGAGTAACCTCTGTGAATAGAATGCCAGAGAAATAGATTTTTTATAAAAATGCATGAACCAAAAAGCTAAAAGCGAAATCTCTGGAGATAAGAAATAATGCTTGCAATTAACAGATATTGGTGTTACAATGTACGAAACTAAGAACTTGTTGGCATAGGAGTGGGCGAGAGCCCGCTCCTATTTGCTGAGAAGGAATTTGTTCAGAAATACTTACAACAGCAGAAAGAAGAAAGGCAGGTGGGAAGCATGAGCAGACGGGAAGAATATGAACAGAAGGCAGAGGCGATCCTTACACCGATCGTAGAGTCCAGGGGTTTTGAGCTGGTAGATGTGGAATATGTCAGGGAAGCAGGCTGCTGGTATCTCCGGGGCTATATTGACAAGCCAGGCGGGATCACAGTGAACGACTGCGAGGATGTAAGCCGTGAGTTCAATGTGATACTTGACGAGCAGGATTTCATCGAGGACAGCTACATCATGGAGATCAGTTCTCCGGGACTTGACCGGCCATTAAAGAAAGAGAAGGACTTTAAGAGAAGCCTTGGCAAGCTGGTGGAGATCCGAACCTACCGGCCGATCGAGAAACAGAAAGAGTTCTGCGGCATTTTAAATGCATATGATAGTAACAGTGTGACAATCGATGAAGACGGTACAGAACGCACCCTTGATAAGAAAGATATCGCTCTGATTCGTCTTGCAATTGAATTTTAGAACATGTTGTGAGGCACATCTTGCAGGAAGCATTTTTCAAACATGCTCTAAGAGAATCGAATCTGTAAAAGTTCAGGAGGAAAAAAAGGAAAATGAGCAGAGATTTAAGAGACGCGCTGGACATTCTTGAAAAAGAGAAGAACATCAGTAAGGATACACTGCTGGAGGCGATTGAGCAGTCACTGATCCAGGCATGTAAGAACCATTTCGGAAAAGCAGACAACGTTCACGTTACCATTGATCCGGAAACCTGTGATTTCAGTGTATATGCAGACAGAACAGTAGTGGAGCATGTGGAAGATCCGGCACTTGAGATTTCTCTGGTGGATGCACAGAAAACAAACACCAACGCGGAGATCGGTGATATCATGAAGGTTGAGATCCAGTCCAAGGAATTCGGACGTATCGCAACACAGAATGCGAAGAATGTGATCCTTCAGAAGATCCGCGAGGAAGAACGTAAGGTTCTTTATGATCAGTACTATGGAATCGAAAAAGAAGTCGTAACCGGTATCGTTCAGAGAGTAATGGGCAAAAATGTCAGCATCAATCTTGGCAAGGCAGATGCAGTACTCACAGAAAACGAGCAGGTAAAGGGCGAAGTATTTAAGCCTACAGAGCGAGTTAAGGTTTATATCCTTGAGGTGAAGGATACACCGAAGGGACCGCGTATCGTGGTTTCCAGAACACATCCTGGACTTGTAAAGAGACTTTTCGAATCTGAGGTTGCCGAGGTGAGAGATGGTACTGTTGAGATCAAGAGTATTGCCCGTGAGGCAGGCTCCCGTACAAAGATCGCTGTATGGAGCAACGATCCGGATGTTGATGCAGTAGGAGCATGTGTGGGCATGAATGGAGCACGTGTAGGAGCTGTTGTCAATGAACTCCACGGTGAGAAGATCGACATCATCAACTGGGATGAAAATCCGGCGATCCTCATTGAGAATGCATTAAGCCCTGCAAAGGTTATCGCAGTTATGGCTGATCCGGATGAAAAAACAGCTCTGGTCGTAGTACCGGATTACCAGCTTTCCCTTGCTATCGGTAAAGAAGGACAGAATGCACGTCTTGCAGCAAGACTGACAGGGTTCAAGATCGATATCAAGAGCGAGACACAGGCAAGAGAGTCCGGTGATTTCTATGATGATTATGATGAAGAGCATGAGGAAGCTGAGGACGAAGCAACAGAAGAAACTGTTTCCGGGGATTTTGAGGAAACAGAGGAAGCAGCAGAGGAGACAGAAACAGAAGCTGAAGAAACAGCAGATGGAGATGCCGAGGAATAATGAAAACGAGAAATAAGATTCCCATGCGTCAGTGTACCGGCTGCAGGGAAATGAAAAGCAAAAAGGAAATGATACGAGTCCTCAAAACAGCTGAGAATGAGATCATTCTGGATGCTACCGGCAAGAAGAACGGACGTGGCGCATACCTTTGTTTCTCAGAGGAATGCCTTGAGAAGGCCATTAAAAACCACGGCCTGGAGCGTTCCTTGAAGATGGCGGTCCCGGATGAAGTGTATCAGAGCCTTAAGAAGGAGTTCGAAAAAATTGAAAAACAATAAGGTCTTGTCACTTATCGGACTGGCAACAAAAGCAGGAAAAACAGTAAGCGGAGAATTTTCCACGGAGAAATCCGTAAAAACAGGAAAAGGCTTCCTGGCACTGGTGGCAGATGATGCCTCCGAAAATACAAAAAAGAAATTTCGGAACATGTGTACCTATTACGAGGTTCCGTTATATTTCCTTTCAGACAAAGAGAGCCTGGGCAGGGCAATGGGCAGGGAATTCCGCGCCAGCCTCGCCGTGCAGGACGAAAATTTTGCAAAGGCGATCATCAAAGAGCTGGAGAAGGAATCCGGCAGATAAGGCTTTGATGTCTGTAAGGAGGTTTGACTTATAGAAATGTTAAAAGATAGATTCAGCAAATCGGGAAAGGAGCAAAATAGACAATTGGATACTCCAAAAACAGAAGAAAAGACAACAACGGTGAACGCAGAGGGTAATAAGTCTGAGGCACCAAAAAAGAAAAAAAATATCATCCGTGTATTCCACGCACAGAATGCAAGTGACGGTGGCAAAGGAAGAAGAAAACAGGCAGCAGGCGGTGAGAAGAAAGGCCAAGCACGTTCCCAGAATGGCGGACAGAGAAATGCAGGCCAGGGAACAAGAAATAACGACTCCGGTGAGCAGAGAAACAGCCAGGGTGGACAGAACCGTTCCCAGGGTGGAAGACCGCAGGGGAACCGTACAGAAGGAAGAAGAGACGGAAGAAGCTTTGAGGGAAGAAGAGAAGGCGGAAACCGTTTTGGAGGCAGCCGTTCACAGAACGGAGAAGGACGTCCGGCAAGACAGGGCGAAGGAAACAGAGGAACGCGTCAGAATGACGGAAGGAGCGGAAACCGTTTCAGCGGTGGGGCAAACCGTGGCCAGAACGGCCAGGGAGGCAGCTTCGAAGGAAGAAGAGACGGAGGAAACCGTTTCGGTGGAGGAGCGAACCGTGGCCAGGGCGGTCAGGGCGGACGTTCTGAAGGCGGAAGAGGCGGGGATAACCGTTTCGGCGGAGCAAACCGCGGCGGCCAGGGCGGACAGCGTCCAGGACAGAGAAGAAGCACTTCTTCAGACACTGTGTTCACATCGGAGCTGACCAAGACATCCAAGGACAGCAAGCGTGAGCGTGACAGAGAGAATAAGAATAAGAAGAAAGATTTTGAGAAGGGCTCTCAGAGCGGACGCAGACCAAACCAGGGTGGACGCAGACTGAACTCCAGGATCCCGAAGGCACTTCAGAAACCAAATCCACAGCCGAAGCAGGAAGAGAAGAAACCGGAGATCAAGGAGATCACCATTCCGGAGAAGCTTACGATCCGCGAGCTGGCAGATGCAATGAAGATGCAGCCATCTGTGATTGTTAAAAAGCTTTTCATGGAAGGTGTCATGGTAACTGTAAACCAGGAGATCGACTTTGACAAGGCTGAGGAGATCGCACTTGGTTTTGATATCATTGCTGAGAAGGAAGAGAAGGTTGATGTGATTGCAGAACTCCTCAAAGAGGACGAAGAGGATGAGGACAATATGGTTTCAAGACCTCCGGTAGTCTGTGTTATGGGTCATGTTGACCATGGAAAAACATCTCTTCTTGACGCGATCCGTAATACAAACGTAACAAGAGGTGAGGCCGGCGGAATCACACAGCATATCGGTGCCTATGTGGTAAATATCAAAGACCAGAAGATCACATTTCTGGATACGCCGGGACATGAGGCGTTCACAGCCATGCGTATGCGTGGTGCCAATGCCACAGACATCGCAGTTCTTGTAGTTGCCGCAGATGATGGTGTAATGCCGCAGACTGTAGAGGCTATCAGCCATGCGAAGGCCGCAGGCGTTGAGATCATCGTTGCCATCAACAAGATCGATAAGCCAAGTGCCAATGTTGAACGTGTAAAACAGGAGCTTTCCGAGTACGAACTAATCCCTGAGGACTGGGGCGGAAGCACGATCTTCGTTCCGGTATCCGCACATACAGGGGAAGGAATCGAGAACCTTCTTGAGATGATCCTTCTTACCGCAGAGGTTTCCGAGCTTAAGGCAAATCCGAACCGTGAAGCCAGAGGTCTTGTTATCGAGGCACAGCTTGATAAAGGAAAGGGACCGGTTGCCACCATCCTTGTTCAGAAGGGTACCCTCCACGTAGGAGATTTCATTGCAGCAGGTGCATGCAACGGTAAAGTACGTGCAATGATGGATGACAAGGGACGCCGTGTAAAAGAGGCAGGGCCGTCCACTCCGGTTGAGATCCTTGGACTTGGCGATGTCCCGAACGCAGGTGAGATATTGATGTCCTTCGAGAGCGATAAGGAAGCCAAGAATTTTGCAGGAGCATTTGTGACAGAGAATAAGAGCCGTCTCCTTGAGGAGACAAAAGGCAAGCTTTCTCTTGACAATCTGTTCGACCAGATCCAGGCAAGCGACCTTAAAGAACTTCCGATCATCGTCAAAGCTGATGTACAGGGTTCTGTTGAGGCTGTTAAGCAGAGTCTTACAAAGCTTTCCAATGAGGAGGTTATCGTCAAGGTGATCCACGGCGGCGTCGGTGCCATCAATGAGTCAGATGTCAGCCTTGCTGCAACCTCCAACGCCATCATCATCGGATTTAACGTACGTCCGGACAGCACTGCAAAACAGCTTGCTGAGCAGGAGGGTGTAGACCTCAGGCTTTACAAGGTTATCTATCAGGCAATCGAGGATGTTGAGGCGGCCATGAAGGGTATGCTCGATCCGATATTTGAGGAGAAGGTGATCGGACATGCGGAGGTTCGTCAGCTGTTCAAGGCATCCGGTGTCGGTACGATCGCAGGAAGCTATGTACTTGACGGTACGTTCCAGCGTAACTGCAAGGTTCGTATCATGCGGGACGAGGAGCAGGTTTACGAAGGTGAGCTTGCATCCCTGAAGAGATTTAAAGACGATGTCAAGGAAGTCCGTGCAGGATACGAGTGTGGTCTTGTATTCAATGACTTCAATGATGTCAAGGAAGAAGATAAAGTCGAAGCATATATCATGGTAGAGGTACCAAGATAGGAGTGGCTTAAGAATGAGAAAAAACAGCATTAAAAATACACGTGTGAATGGTGCGGTCCTAAAGGAACTCAGCACCATCATACACAGCGAGATCAAGGACCCCAGGATTCATCCGATGACTTCTGTGACGGCAGTGGAGGTAGCACCGGATCTTAAAACCTGCAAAGCTTACATCAGTGTGCTGGGTGAGCAGCAGGCCAAAGATTCCACCCTTCGCGGACTGAAGAACGCAGAGGGCTATATTCGCAGGGAGCTGGCAAGAAGGCTGAATCTCCGCAACACACCGGAGATCCGTTTTATCCTGGATGAGTCCATTGAATATGGCGTAAATATGTCAAAGAAGATCAATGATGTAATGAGTGGGATGGAAACAGAGGAATAGGTGGAAAAAATGAAAAACATTTCAGAAATACTGGAAAATGTAAAAACAGCGGCCATCGGCGGACATATCCGTCCGGATGGTGACTGCATCGGTTCCTGTATGGCTCTGTACCTCTATCTGCGGAAATATTTTCCGGAGATAGAGACAGATGTCTATCTGGAAGCTCCGAAGCCTGTGTTTGATTACATTGACGGGATGGATGAGGTTAAGACAGAAGCAGAAGAGGATAAGATCTACGATCTTTTTATCACCTGTGATGTCAGTGCACTGGACCGGCTTGCAGTTGCCCGGAAATATTTTGACACGGCAAAGAAAACAGCCTGCATTGACCATCATGTGAGCAACATGGGTTTTGCAGATGTCAATCATGTAAAAGGGGACATCGGTTCAGCAAGTGAGGTTCTCTACGGACTTCTGGACACTGATAAGATCGATCAGTCCATTGCGATCCCGATCTACACGGGAATGGCGCATGACACCGGAGTATTCCAGTATTCTTCCACAACACCGGAAACCATGAGGATCGCAGGTGAGCTGATGAAAACAGGGTTTGATTTCAGCAGGATCATCGATGAATCCTTTTACCAGAAAACATATCTTCAGAATCAGGTCATGGGCCGGGTTCTGGCAGAAAGCATTCTTCTTCAGGACGGCAGATGTGTGGCCGGATATCTGAAAAGAAGAGAGATGGATTTCTACGGTGTGGAAGGAAGGGACCTGGAAGGAATCGTAAGCCAGCTTCGTCTTACAGCAGGCGTAGAGGTTGCGATCTTTATCTATGAGCTGGAGACACAGAAATTTAAGGTTTCCCTTCGTTCCAATGGAAAGGTTGATGTGAGCAGGATCGCCGTATTCTTCGGAGGCGGCGGACATGTACGTGCGGCAGGCTGTGACATGCAGGGCTCCATGTATGACGTGATCAACAATCTTACCGCTGAAATCGAAAAACAGCTTGCAGAGGAGTAAAAATAAGATCATGGACGGAATACTTGTGATCCGAAAGGAAAAAGGCTATACCTCGCATGATGTAGTTGCAAGGCTGCGTGGAATTCTCCACATGAAAAAAATCGGCCATACGGGAACTCTTGACCCGGCGGCGGAGGGAGTACTCCCCGTTGCATTGGGCAGGGGGACCCGTCTGGTGGAGCTTCTTACCGAAAAGGAAAAAACCTATGAGGCGGTTTTAAGACTGGGCATTTCCACAGATACCCAGGATATGACAGGAACCATCGTTTCTGAGAAACCGGTCTCTGTCACAGAAACGGAAATCCGCGAGACTGTGGAAGCTTTTGTTGGGGAACAGCTGCAGGTTCCGCCGATGTATTCCGCACTGAAGGTAAACGGGAAGAAGCTTTACGAGCTGGCCAGAGAAGGAAAAACCATAGAGCGTAAGCCGCGCCCTGTGGTTTTTTATGAGATAAGGATTCTGGATATAGCCCTTCCGCTGGTACGCATAAGCGTTACCTGCAGCAAGGGCACCTATATCCGTACACTTTGCAATGACATCGGAGAAAAGCTTGGCTGCGGCGGGGCTATGGAGGAGCTTTTAAGAACCAGATCGGGAAAATTCACACTGGAAGAAAGCCTGACGCTTTCCCAGGTGGAAGCAGCAGTCAGCGAGGGGACTATCACGGAAAAGATCGTTTCCATTGAGGATGTACTTTCCATGTACCCTGTGCTCACCGCTACGAATTCTGGAGACAGGCTCCTCTGCAACGGAAATCCACTTCCGGAAAGCATGGTGCAGGGTGGAAACCGTGAAGAAAAGGTCCGGATGTATAAAAGCAGCGGAGATTTCACAGGAATATACGGCTGGGATGAAAAGAAAGAGAAATATGTTCCTGTCCGTATGTTCTTTGTGTGATATTTTTTATAAAAAACTTGCAGGAGCAGTTATGGAATACTTGAAGATTGACGGAAAATTTCCGCGCCTTTCAAAGAGTGCGGTAACACTTGGAAAATTTGACGGCATACACCGGGGTCATCAGAAACTGGTGGAAAATATCCTGGAGCAGAAAGAAAAGGGTCTGCAGACGGTGCTTTTTTCCCTGGGAATCGGCAGCCGGATGATCTTTACAAAAGAAGAACGGTGCCAGATCCTTGAGAAGGCAGGTGTGGATGTCCTGGTGGAATGCCCTCTTGATGACCGGATCCGCCACATGAAAGCAGAGACCTTTATAAAAGAAATCCTGGTTGGGGATCTTCAGGCTGAACATGTTGCAGTTGGCGAAGATTTCCGGTTCGGATATGAGCGCAAGGGAACACCGGAGCTTCTTGCTGAACTGGGAAGGAAGCTTGGATTTTCCGTAGATATCATTCCGAAAGAAATGGAAGGAAAGCGAAAGATCAGCAGTACCTTTATCCGTGAGGAACTGAAAAGAGGAAGCATAGAAAAGGCGAATGATCTTCTTGGGTTTCCGTTTTTTGTGGACGGAGTGATCGAACATGGAAGAGGAATGGGGCATAAATTCCTTCTTCCGACAACCAATATTGTTCCCGCAAAGGAAAAGCTGATGCCTCCAAATGGGGTCTACGATACAGTGTCCCATTTTAAGGACAGAAGCCTCCGGGGGATCACCAATGTAGGATACAAACCTACTGTCGGGGAGAAATTCCTGGGGATTGAAACGTATCTCTTTGACTGTGAGGAAGATTTGTACGGAGAACCCTGCAGAGTGGAATTTTTTCATTATTCAAGACCGGAGAAACGCTTTTCTTCCATAGAAGCCCTGAAACAGCAGCTTATGAAAGACGCGGAAAAGGGAAAAGCTTATTTCCGGAGCTTTGAAAAGCAAAAGTTTTAGTGGGAAACTTTTCGAAAAAAACAGTTTACAGGTCACAAACCGTGTGCTATACTGTTCGAGGTGAAAAAAGCCAGTATTCAGAAGCCGGAATCTCCGACCACTTCTTAATACCCGGCGTTTGATTAAAAATTTAAGGAGGAAACAACAATGATTTCTAAAGAAAAGAAAGCAGCCATCATGAAAGAGTATGCAAGAACAGAGGGTGACACAGGTTCACCGGAGGTTCAGGTTGCAGTTCTTACAGCAAGAATCCAGGAGCTTACAGAGCATCTTAAAACACACCACAAGGATCATCATTCCAGAAGAGGTCTTCTGAAAATGGTAGGTCAGAGACGTGGCCTTCTTGCTTATCTTAAGAAAACAGACATCGAAAGATACCGTGCACTGATTGAGAAATTAGGTTTAAGAAAATAATTGCTACGGGAGGGGCGGATGATTCCATCCGCCCTGTTTTAGCATGTGTGATAAACACAGACGGAATTACCACAGGAGTGATTTCCGAGACTACTGAAAAGCCCATTTCCGGTCGAGATCTTTTCCCAAAGGAAGTGGTCTTTTCAGTTGTTTCGGGCTCCTGTCAAAAAATATCATAATAAGAAAAGGAGAACGAACATGTACAAAAGTTATTCCATGGAGCTTGCAGGAAGAACACTGACGGTAGATATCGGACGTGTTGCAAAGCAGGCCAACGGTGCTGCTCTTATGCATTATGGTGATACCACAGTTCTTGCTACTGCTACCGCATCCAAAGAACCGAGAGAAGGAATCGATTTTTTCCCGTTAAGCGTTGAGTATGAGGAAAAAATGTACGCAGTGGGAAAGATCCCGGGAGGCTTCAATAAGAGAGAGGGTAAGGCGAGTGAGCATGCCATCCTTACTTCCCGTGTCATCGACCGTCCGATGCGTCCGCTGTTCCCGAAGGATTACAGAAACGATGTAACACTGGTAGATATGGTTATGTCTGTTGACCCTGAGTGCAACCCGGAGATCCCGGCTATGCTGGGTTCCTCTATTGCAACCTGTATTTCCGACATCCCGTTTGACGGCCCGTGTGCAACCACACAGGTAGGTATGATCGACGGTGAGTTCATCATCAACCCGACACTTGAGCAGAAATCCGTTTCTGACCTTCAGCTTACGGTAGCTTCTACAAGAGAGAAAGTCATCATGATCGAGGCCGGAGCTAACGAGATCCCGGAGGATAAGATGATCGAGGCCATCTACAAGGCTCATGAGGTAAACCAGGAGATCATTAAATTCATCGACCAGATCGTAGCTGAGTGCGGAAAAGAGAAACATTCCTATGAGTCCTGTGCAGTACCGCAGGAGCTTTTCGATGAAATCAAGAAGATTGTTCCTCCGGAAGAGATGGAAGTTGCCGTATTCTCCGATGACAAGCAGACACGTGAGAATAACATCAGCGAGATCACAGATAAGCTGAAGGAAGCTTTTGCAGATAACGAAGAGTGGCTTGCCGTTCTCGGTGAGGCTGTATATCAGTATCAGAAGAAGACTGTCCGCAAGATGATCCTCAAAGACCACAAACGTCCGGACGGCCGTGAGATCAGACAGATCCGTCCGCTGGCAGCAGAGACAGACATTATCCCGAGAGTTCATGGTTCTGCCATGTTCACAAGAGGACAGACTCAGATCTGTACCGTTACCACACTGGCTCCTCTTACAGAAGCACAGCGTCTTGACGGACTGGATGAATTTGAGACATCCAAAAGATATATGCATCACTATAATTTCCCGTCCTACTCCGTGGGTGAGACCAAGCCTTCCAGAGGACCGGGACGCCGTGAGATCGGCCACGGGGCACTTGCTGAGAGAGCACTGGTACCGGTGCTTCCTACAGAGGAGGAGTTCCCGTATGCGATCCGTACCGTATCCGAGACATTCGAGTCCAATGGTTCCACATCCCAGGCAAGTATCTGTGCATCCACCATGTCACTAATGGCTGCCGGTGTACCGATCAGAAAACCGGTTGCGGGTATCTCCTGCGGACTTGTCACAGGTGAGACAGACGATGACTATATCGTTCTTACTGATATCCAGGGTCTTGAGGACTTTTTCGGAGATATGGACTTCAAGGTAGCCGGAACACATGACGGAATCACCGCGATCCAGATGGATATCAAGATCCATGGTCTTACAAGACCGATCGTAGAGGAAGCAATCCGCAGGACAAAAGAGGCAAGAGAGTACATCCTGACAGAGGTTATGGAGAAATGTATCGACAGACCTCGTACAAGCGTTGGAGAGTTTGCCCCGAAGATCATCCAGATCCAGATCGATCCGCAGAAGATCGGTGATGTTGTAGGCCAGAGAGGAAAGACCATTAATACCATCATCGAGCGTACCGGCGTGAAGATCGATATCACAGACGAAGGTGCAGTCTCCATCTGCGGAACCGATCAGAAGGGTATGGACGAGGCGAAGCGCATGATCGAGATCATCACTACTGATTTTGAGGCAGGACAGATCTTTACGGGACGCGTAGTAAGCATCAAGGAGTTTGGTGCTTTCCTTGAGTTTGCACCAGGCAAGGAGGGAATGGTACACATTTCCAAGATCTCCAAACAGAGGATCAACCGTGTTGAGGATGTTCTCACACTTGGTGACAAGGTTAAGGTTATCTGCCTTGGCAAGGACAAGATGGGAAGAATCAGCTTCAGCATGAAGGATGTACCGGAAGAAGCATAAATGATGAGATATCACAATATTACCAAGGACGATATGTTAAACGGAGATGGACTCCGCGTAGTACTCTGGGTGGCCGGCTGTTCACACGGCTGCCGGGAGTGCCAGAATCCCATTACCTGGGATCCGAACGGAGGCCTTCCATTTACGGACAGCGAGCGGGCTGAAATATTTGCAGAGCTGGACAAGGATTACATCAGCGGGATCACTTTCTCGGGAGGAGATCCTTTGCATCCTTCCAATATCGCTGAGGTAACAGCTCTTGCAAGAGAAATCAGGGAGAAGTATCCGGATAAGACGATCTGGCTGTATACAGGCTCTCGCTGGGAAGAAATCCAGGGGTATGAAATCATCCGTTATCTGGACGTATGTGTAGATGGCGAATTTCAGGCTGACAAGAAGGAAGTTCTTCTGAGATGGAAGGGATCTTCCAACCAGCGCGTGATCGATGTACAGGCATCGCTTCGGGAGGACAGACCTGTTCTGTATACAGAGTGATCCCACAGATTTCTGAAAATTACCTTTTGGGAGTTAAATAACATATGAAGAGAATTGCGAAATTTCACAAAGTAAGCTTTGGGCAGTTTGCGAAAGACTGGAAGGATACCTTTGGAGAGGTGTCTGATACAGAGCTTGAGAATATCTATGACGGACTGAAGCTTCCAGGGAGAGCTACAACCGGAAGTGCAGGATATGATTTTTATGCACCTGTAGATGTGACTATGGAGCCAGGCCAGATCATAAAGATTCCCACAGGCATCCGTGTGGAGATGGAAGAAGGCTGGGTCCTGAAATGCTATCCGAGGAGCGGCCTGGGATTTAAATTCCGTCTGCAGCTGAATAATACGGTAGGGATCATTGACAGCGATTATTTCTTTTCTGACAATGAAGGTCATATCTTTGCGAAGCTGACCAATGATACCAGAGAAGGTAAGACCATACAGATTCCGGCAGGAACCGGTTTTATGCAGGGGATCTTCGTAGAATATGGAATCACAGTAGATGATGATGCAGATGCTGTAAGAAATGGTGGTTTTGGAAGCACCACTTTGAAAGCATAAAATGAATAAAGGATAAGCCCGGGAAACAGAGAGAAATCTCCAGTTCCCGGGCTTATTCATGTTTCATGGAAATTCTGGTCAGTTAAGCGGTGCGTTCGCTTCCTCATCTGCCCGTGCTTTCTCAATGACTGCATTAAAAGCATCCGCAGCGGCATCGTATTCTGCATCATCCTCTATGTTGGCAAGCATCGGATCACCATCTGTTGTGCGGGAGAAGCCGTAAAGGTAAACCTCGCCGCTCTCGTTCTGGCCGTTTTCATCCAGAGGGAGAAGTGCGATATATTCTTTCTCCTCTACAGGGAAGATGGTAAGGATGGCACATTCTACTTCTGTGTCATCATCCATGGTAAGAGTAATGGTATGGTGCGCCTCATCTACCCTGCTGCCGCATCCGGCTGTACAGGAAGCACAGTCACTTGGCGCACATCCGCTGTTGTTAAATTCATCGCTCATAATAGATCCTCCGTTCTGATACTGCTGATCCTTTATATCGGGCAGTACGCATAATATAAAAAATATTCTAACAGATAAGCCCGGCAGCAGCAACTAAATTGTAAACAAATATTTTTTGCTTAATCGGCCAATGTGAGATATAATAAAAACAAGACGAAAAAATGAGGAGAAATATACAGATATGAAATTAATTTCCTGGAATGTAAACGGCATCCGGGCCTGCATCACCAAAGGCTTTGAGGATCGCTTTCGTGAACTGGATGCAGACGTATTCTGTCTGCAGGAAACAAAATGTCAGGAGGGACAGGTGAAGCTTGAGCTTCCCGGATATTATCAGTACTGGAATTATGCCAACCGAAAGGGATACTCGGGAACCGCGGTTTTTACGAAGAGAGAACCGCTGTCAGCTGTTTTGGGAATTGGAATTGAGGAGCATGATAAGGAAGGCCGCGTGATCACGCTGGAATTTGAGGAGTATTATCTTGTCACCGTGTATACACCGAATTCCCAGAGTGAGCTTCGCAGGCTTGCATACCGTATGGAATGGGAAAGGGATTTTCTGGCATATCTTCTGAAGCTGCAGGAGAAAAAGCCTGTGATCTGCTGCGGTGATCTCAATGTGGCGCATCAGGAGATCGACCTTAAGAATCCCAAGACAAACCGAAAGAATGCAGGCTTCACAGATGAAGAGAGAGGCTGCTTTACAAGAACCCTTGAGAGTGGTTTTATTGATACCTTCCGTTATTTTTATCCGGATGCCGAAGGGGTTTATTCCTGGTGGTCCTACCGTTTCCGTGCAAGAGAGAAGAATGCAGGGTGGCGTATTGACTATTTTCTCGCTTCCCCATCGCTGAAGGACAGGCTTCAGGATGCGAAGATCCACGGAGAGATCATGGGATCTGACCATTGTCCGGTAGAGCTGGATATTGAGCTGTGATAATTTCAAAAAAAGAGGAAGGGAGTGATCATCTTGGCGAGCCGCAGACTTGGGCGTGTGGAGAAAGGACAGCCACTGATACTGGGAGCCAATAAGGTGGAGGGCGGTTATAATTTCGCAGTGGAGGCTTCGGAAGCTTCGGAAGTGGTGCTGCTTCTATATAAAAAAAGAGGAACTGCAGCACCTGTGGAAATTGTTTTTCCGGAGGAATTCCATACCGGCCGCATATGGGCATTGAAGCTTGCAGATGTTTCTCTGAAGGATTATGAGTACAATTACCGGATCGACGGGGAGATCATGCAGGATCCTTACGCATATGGAATCCATGGCAGGGAGCACTTCGGTGCTCCATATGATCTGGAGAAAGTAGTGCGCTGTCGTTTCCTGGCAGAGAACGTTTCCGGCTGGGGTGATGAGAGTGCACCGGATATTGGATATGAGAATATGATCCTGTACAAGCTTCATGTGCGTGGATATACCAAGCTGGCCAGAAAGGCGGTTTCCCACAAGGGGACTTTCCTGGGACTGACGGAGATGATCCCCTATTGGAAGGAACTGGGGATCAATACCATCGAGCTGATGCCGGCGTACGAATTCTGTGAAGTACAGGCCGGCAAGCCGGAAAAAAAGAGTGAGCATATCAAGACCCGCCACCGGGAAAATGTGGTAAATTACTGGGGCTATGCTTCAGGCTTTTATTTCAGCCCGAAGAGTGCTTACTGCAGCACCAGGGAGCCGGAGCAGGAGTTCCGGTATCTGATCCGGGAACTACATAAGAATGGCATCGCCTGTATTATGGAGTTTTATTTTCCAAAGGAGACGGACAGCCTGATGGCACTCCGGGCACTGCAGTTCTGGAGGGCTTTTTACCATGTGGATGGATTCCATGTGCTGGGAGGCGGCGTGAATCAGGAAATGCTTCTTCGCGACGGTATTCTTTCCGGGACGAAGCTGATCTTTCAGGGCTTTGATTTTGATCAGTATTACAGAGGGAAAAATCCGCTCAGACGATGCGGCGCAGAGAGCAATATGAGTTTTCTTCAGGATATGCGCCGTTTCCTCAAAAGTGATGAGGGTATGGTGGAGGCTGCGGCCTGGCACATCCGGCATAACAGCGAGAATCATGGCGTGATCAACTACATGGTATGTCAGGACGGCTTTACCATGAATGACCTGGTAAGCTATAATTACAAGCATAACGAAGCCAACGGAGAAGGGAATCAGGATGGCAGCAGTTATAATTATTCCTGGAATTGCGGGATTGAAGGATACAGCAGGAAGGTTTCCGTGCGTCAGATGAGGGAGCGTCAGATGAAAAATGCTTTTCTTATGATGCTTTTGAGTCAGGGAGTTCCCATGATCTATAATGGTGATGAGTTCGGTAATTCCCAGGGCGGCAATAACAATGCCTATTGCCAGGACAATACAACCGGATGGATCGACTGGAAGGGACTTACCCGGAACCGTGGCCTGTATGAGTTTGTGAAGGAGGCCATTGCTTTCCGCAGGGAGCATCCGGTGCTTCACATGCCGGTAGAGCTGAAGGGCGTGGATTATCTTGCAAAAGGCTTTCCGGATGTTTCCCTCCACGGCGAACGCGCCTGGTATCTGAGCTATGAGAATACCAGCCGGCTTCTGGGGGTGATGTACTACGGAGCTTACGCAGGAACGGAAGCGGGTATTGAGCCTTTTGGGGATGATTTTATTTATGTAGGATATAATTTCCACTGGGAGAACCGGAGCCTGGCACTTCCCAATCTCCTGGAGGGCATGTGCTGGAAAAAAATCGCAGATACCTCTCTTTCCGGAAAAGGTTTCCGCGTGGAAGACAAGAAAGAATACAGAAAATCAATTGAAATAGGTCCGCGTGCCATTGTGGTACTGCTGGGCAGACAGGAGGCGGAGAAAGATGCATTCGTGGCACCCGTGGCTGCATTTCAAGACGATCACGAGGCATAAGCTTCTGGTGATGAAATATTGTTTCCGTATCGGATTATATAAACAGGGACTGCTTCATGACCTGTCCAAATATTCACCGACGGAATTTCTGGTAGGATGTAAGTATTATCAGGGAACAAGAAGCCCCAATAATGCAGAACGAGAGGCAACAGGCGTATCCAGGTCATGGCTTCATCATAAGGGAAGGAATAAGCATCATTTTGAACACTGGGTTGATTATTCGCTTGACGGTGAGCATGTGATCATGGGAGCCAGAATGCCGAAAAAATATGTGGCTGAGATGGTCATGGACCGGATCAGCGCGTCCAGAAATTATCTGGGTGATGCCTACAACCATCATCAGCCATTGGACTATTTCCTGAAAAGCAAAGAAAAGCTCTGGTTTATCCATCCTGCGACCAAGAAAGAGCTGGAAGGCCTTTTAAGGATACTGGACAGATATGGGGAAGACAGGGCACTCTGGTATATCCGCAATGTATATCTTCGGGGTGCCGGGAGAAAGAAAAAATCAGGACATTTGAAAAAGACCGTTATGGTTCACAGATAGGGGTGTATTTTTCGAAGGTTGTCTGATATAATATTCAGATATCAGGAGGATGAATGAATGGATACACCAACAATTGCGAAATACTATAGAGAGAAGGAACCCATGGAACGCCTGAAGCTTCTGGAGCAGTCTATTGAGGCCATGGAAGATCCGGAAGGAAACAAGATCCGTAAGGAACTCTGGGACATCCGCTACAGCGACAAGTCAGAGGTTGGAGATACCAGGGCTGACGGCTATCTGGGTCTTTGGATGACGCTTGAGTTTAACAGGAATTCCGGGTCCAGATTCTTCGGCACAAGGGGTGCGAGGAAGGAAATCAGCAAGTATCTCACGAAGCTGAGATTTCAGGAGATCCAGGAGAAGGGAGGACTTTATGAGGAGCTTCTTTACAGGGAATGCTGCCATATGGTTCTTGTATACATGGATCTCTGCCAGACAGATAAATCTTATAATACTACTCTTTGCGGCCTGATCCATATCAAGGAGGACAGTGCCAGATCCAAGCTTCAGAGAGATATCCGGGAGACAGCGGTAGAACTTCCGGGGAATCTTGGAATGGAATCTGAGCTTGGGATCATTACAAGAGCTGCCAGAGAGATCTACAGGCAGTATTATCCTAACGAAGGAAACATTTAGTGTATTCTATTTCAGGCTGTCTGGATGCTCAGGCAGCCTTTTATACCGAATATTCAGGAGGTTAATGAGAATGAATCCGAATCATCTGAACACATATGAA
>CAVIGE010000059.1:0-17132 GCA_963642325.1 Prevotella sp. CAG:279 | reverse complement strand
CTTTACAGCCGATCGGCATACCCTCTCTGATTTTGAAGTTAGCGACAGATTTTTTAGCTTTTGTAGCGATTGCTTTCTGTCCTGTAACAAGTTCCATATCTGCGATTGCAGCGTCAAGAAGTTTAGCGTTCTCTTTAGCCTCGCCAACACCCATGTTAACAACGATTTTCTCGAGTTTTGGCACTTCCATTACGTTTTTGTATCCGAATTTCTTGGTCATGGCATCCATGATCTCGTTCTTGTAAAGATCTTTTAATCTACTCACCTTTATATGCCTCCTCTCTTAATTAATCGATTGTCTTTCCTGTTGCCTTGGCAACGCGGACTTTTTTGTCCCCATCCATCTTGAATCCAACTCTTGTAGCTTTTCCGTCTACAACGAGCATTACATTGGAGATGTGAAGCGGAGCTTCTTTTGTCACGATTCCACCGTTCTGGTTAGCTACGGACGGTTTAGCGTGCTTTGTAACCATGTTTACGTTCTCAACAACTACTGTGCTGTCTTTTACGTTAACTGCAAGAACCTTTCCGTCCTTACCTTTATCTTTTCCAGCGATAACCTTTACAGTATCACCTTTTTTAATCTTCATAGCTGACATTCGGCACCCTCCTATAATACTTCCGGAGCTAAGGAAACGATCTTCATGAATTTCTTCTCACGAAGCTCTCTGGCAACTGGTCCAAAGATACGTGTTCCTCTCGGAGTTAAGTCATCCTTGATAATTACGGCAGCATTTTCATCGAAACGGATGTAGGATCCGTCTTTACGACGAGCGCCTTTTTTAGTTCTAACAACTACAGCTTTAACAACGTCACCTTTTTTAACAACGCCGCCTGGTGTTGCATCTTTAACCGTAGCAACGATTGTATCACCGATGTTTGCATATCTTCTTGTAGAGCCGCCCATAACACGAATACAAAGGATTTCTTTTGCACCAGTGTTGTCGGCAACTTTCAGTCTAGTTTCCTGCTGAATCATACTGGTTTCCTCCTTATTTCACTTTCTCTACGATCTCAACCAGTCTCCATCTCTTGTCCTTGGACAGCGGTCTGGTCTCCATTACCTTAACGGTATCTCCGATGTTGCACTCATTGTTTTCGTCATGAGCTTTTAATTTATATGTTCTCTTCACGATTTTTTTGTAAAGAGGATGTTTTACATGGTCTTCAATTGCAACGACGATGGTCTTATCCATTTTGTTGCTGACAACCTTACCCACGCGGGTTTTTCTCAGATTTCTTTCCACGATTGTGTCCTCCTGTCCTATTTGGAAGCGTTTGCCTGCTCAGTGATTACTGTCTGGATTCTGGCAATATTTTTACGAACCTCTTTGATTCGTCCTGTATTGTCTAACTGGTTTGTTGCATTCTGAAATCTCAGATTGAAAAGCTCTTTTTTAGCAGCTACTAATTCATCATTCAGTTCTGCAACTGACTTTGCTTTTAAATCTTCAACGAACTTATTAATTTTCACTGTTATCACCGCCTTCTAAGTCTGCACGAGAAACTATTTTACATTTACATGGTAACTTGTGCATTGCAAGACGTAATGCTTCACGGGCAACCTCTTCGGACACGCCTGCAATCTCAAACATAACACGACCTGGTTTAACTACTGCTACCCAGTACTCAAGAGCACCTTTTCCGGAACCCATTCGAGTCTCAGCCGGTTTCGCTGTTACCGGTTTATCCGGGAAAATCTTAATCCAAACTTTACCACCACGTTTGATGTAACGGGTCATAGCAACACGGGCTGCCTCGATCTGATTGGAACGAATCCAACACGGTTCGGTTGCAACAAGTCCGAATTCACCATAATTGATTTTATTACCTCTGAGGGCTTTTCCTCTCATGGAGCCACGGAATTGTTTACGACGTTTTACTCTTTTTGGCATTAACATTATTTATCGCTCCCTTCCTTAGTTCCTTTTGTCGGAAGAATCTCACCATTGTAGATCCATGCCTTAACACCAACCTTACCGTATGTGGTGTCTGCTTCCGCAAAGCCATAGTCGATATCTGCACGAAGTGTCTGAAGCGGGATTGTTCCCTCGCTGTAGAACTCTGTACGGGCCATATCAGCTCCGCCGAGACGTCCGGATACGGAAGTCTTGATTCCCTTTGCGCCAGCCTTCATTGTTCTCTGCATTGTGGACTTCATAGCACGTCTGAAGGAAATACGGTTCTCAAGCTGAAGAGCGATGTTCTCAGCAACCAGCTGTGCATCTTTGTCCGGTCTCTTTACTTCTTTGATGTCAACGATAAGCTTCTTGTCTGTGTATTTCTGAAGCTCAGCTTTAACTTTCTCGATCTCTGCGCCGCCCTTACCGATTACGATACCTGGCTTTGCTGTGTAGATGATGATCTTAACTCTGTCAGATGCTCTCTCGATCTCGATCTTGGAAACACCTGCGCTGTATAATTTCTTTTTAAGGAATGTTCTGATGTTGTAGTCTTCTACCAGGTAATCAGCGAAGTCTGCATCAGCATACCATCTTGAATCCCAATCCTTGATAACACCGACTCTAAGGCCATGTGGGTTAACTTTCTGTCCCATGCTTTTCCTCCTTATTTCTCATCCAGCACGATGGTAATATGGCTTGTTCTCTTTTCGATTCTGTAAGCTCTACCCTGTGCTCTCGGCTGAATTCTCTTCATTGTAGGTCCCTTATCTGCATAGCATGCTGCAACATAAAGGTTGTCTGCGTTCATCCCGTTGTTGTTCTCAGCGTTTGCTACAGCTGACTCAAGCAGCTTCTTGATCACGCTGGAAGCGTATCTCGGATTGTATGTCAGGATACCAAGTGCTGTCTGTACATCTTTACCGCGGATTGCATCTAATACGTAGCAGGCTTTCTGAACAGAAATTCTTGCATAAGATAACTTAGCAGACGGCCTTGTCTCTCTATTATTCTCATTTCTGGCTCTCTTTATCTGGCTTCTATGTCCTTTTGCCATCTTAAAGTGCCTCCTTTCCTAAATTCGATATCTGAGTTATCTGCCAGCTGTCTTAATCTGACAGCGGGCAGTTATAAATCTGATGACTAGCGTACTCCAGACTTCTTCTCGTCTTTTCCGTGTCCTCTGTAAGTTCTTGTTGCTACGAACTCACCAAGTTTGTGTCCTACCATATCCTCTGTGATATATACCGGCACATGCTTTCTTCCGTCATGAACAGCGATTGTGTGTCCTACGAAAGACGGGAAGATTGTGGAACGGCGAGACCAAGTTTTGATTACGGATTTATCATTTGCAGCGTTGAGGGCATCTACTTTTTTAAGTAAGCTCTGGTCTGCAAAAGGTCCTTTTTTCAGTGAACGAGACATGCTTTCTCCTCCTTATTATTTCGATAATGCTTTTCCATCGCGTCTTCTTACGATGTACTTGTTGGACTGTTTGTTTTTCTTTCTGGTCTTCAGGCCGAGAGCTGGCTTGCCCCACGGTGTGCAAGGACCTGGGCGTCCGATACCGGTCTTACCTTCACCACCACCATGCGGATGGTCATTCGGGTTCATTACGGAACCACGAACTGTAGGTCTGATACCCATGTTACGTTTACGTCCGGCTTTACCGATGTTAATAAGGTTGTGATCTCCGTTTCCGATTACACCAACTGTTGCGCGGCATACGATCGGAACCATTCTCATCTCTCCGGAAGGAAGACGAAGTGTTGCGTACTTTCCTTCTTTAGCCATGAGCTGAGCACCGTTTCCTGCAGAACGAACCATCTGTCCGCCTTTTCCAGGATGAAGCTCGATGTTGTGGACCATAGTACCAACCGGGATAAGCTCCAGCGGGAGGCAGTTTCCAACACGAACCTCAGCTTCCGGACCATTGTAAACCTTCTGGCCTACTTTCAGTCCCTCTGGAGCGAGGATATAAGCTTTCTCGCCATCTGCGTAGCAGATAAGAGCGATGTTAGCTGTTCTGTTCGGATCGTACTCGATTGTTTTAACGGTTGCAGGGATTCCATCTTTTCTTCTCTTGAAGTCGATGATTCTGTATTTTCTTCTGCTTCCGCCACCCTGATGTCTTACAGTGATCTTACCCTGATTGTTACGTCCTGCATTCTTCTTAAGGGAAGTAACGAGGGATTTCTCTGGTTTTGAAGCTGTAATCTCAGAGAAGTCGGAACCAGTCATATGTCTTCTTGACGGTGTATATGGGTTATAGCTTTTGATTCCCATGATGTTTCTCCTTTCAATCTTTATCATCACGCTTTTGACTGCGTATATTCGCGATAACCAGAGTGACACTGATTCATGGGAAGCCTATGCTTCCGGGGTGTCACCCGTATCGCCTGATGCTGATCTTCTGATTAAAGTCCCTCGAAGATCTCGATATCCTTGCTCTCTTCTGTAAGAGCTACGATAGCTTTCTTTGTCTTGGCAGTTTTTCCAACTACCATTCCACGGCGTTTTTTCTTTCCATCCATATTGATGGTATTTACGCTCTTAACCTTTGTTCCTTCGAACATCTTCTCAACAGCCTCTTTGATCTGAGTCTTGTTAGCTTCCGGATGTACAAGGAATGTATATTTCTTCTCACCCATGTCTGCCATGGATTTCTCTGTGATAACCGGACGGATGATTACGTCATAGTACTGAATACTTGCCATTATGCGTATACCTCCTCGATAGATGCTACAGCATCCTTTGTAACAACTACGGTGTTGTGTTTCATAACATCGTATGTGTTGATTGTAGCCGGTGTTGCAGTTTCCACGTCAGCGATGTTTCTTGCGGAAAGAATTACGTTCTGATCGTTATCAGCTGTGATTACAAGAGCTTTCTCTGCTTTCAGGTTTGTAAGGACCTTCTGCATCTCTTTTGTCTTAACCTCAGCAAGTGCAAGGCTGTCAACAACAACAAGTTTATTATCCTGAACCTTGGATGTCAGAGCGGATTTAAGAGCTGCTCTTCTTTCCTTCTTGTTCATTTTTACTTCATAGTCTCTCGGAACCGGAGCGAATACAACACCGCCGCCTGTCCACTGTGGTGCACGGATGGAACCCTGTCTTGCATGACCTGTTCCCTTCTGTCTCCACGGTTTTCTTCCGCCGCCTCTTACCTCAGAACGAGTTTTCGCTTTCTGGGTTCCCTGACGGTTATTTGCAAGCTGACGAACAACTGCAAGATGAACGAGATGCTCGTTGATCTCTACGCCGAATACTGCGTCATTCAGCTCCATTGTGCCAACTTCATTGCCTTCCATATTATAAACAGTTACATTAGCCATTCTGATGCTCCTCCTTTCCTATTATAAGGACTTTACTGTCTCTTTGATTGTAACCAAAGATTTCTTAGGTCCTGGAACAGCACCCTTAACTAACAGTAAGTTATTCTCTGTATCTACACGTACGATCTCAAGATTCTGAACAGTTACCTGAACATGTCCCATGTGACCTGGCATATGTTTTCCTTTGAAAACCTTGCTCGGATCGGAGCAAGCACCGTTGGAACCTGCATGACGATGATATTTAGAACCGTGAGCCATAGGTCCTCTGGACTGGCCATGTCTCTTGATGGCACCCTGGAAGCCTTTACCTTTGGAAATTGCAGTTGCATCAATGTGATCTCCTGCTGCAAAGATGTCAGCCTTGATCTCCTGTCCAACCTCATACTCGCCGGCATTGTCAAATCTGAACTCTTTTACAAATCTTTTTACAGCTACACCAGCTTTGTCGAAGTGGCCTTTCTCCGGTTTGTTGACCAGTTTCTCTCTGATCTCGCCGAAGCCAACCTGAACTGATGTGTATCCATCGTTCTCCTCAGTTTTAACCTGAGTTACAACGCAAGGACCTGCCTGTAAAACAGTTACCGGAATTAACATTCCATCTTCATTGAAGATCTGAGTCATTCCGACTTTAGTAGCTAAAATAGCTTTCTTCATTTCTTTCTTCCTCCTTATAGCGGATTACCATTCGGTAATCATATAGTTAATGTCAAATGACATTATCAGCGGTTTTTCATTTTGATATCGATGTGAACACCAGCCGGCATTTCCAGTCTAGAAAGTGCATCTACTGTTTTCTGGGTTGGTGTCAGGATGTCGATAAGTCTCTTATGAGTTCTCTGCTCAAACTGCTCTCTGGAATCTTTGTATTTATGAACAGCTCTTAAGATTGTAACAACCTCTTTCTTAGTAGGAAGCGGAACCGGTCCACTCACCATTGCTCCGTTCTTCTTTACTGTCTCGATGATCTTTGCTGCAGATGCATCAACGAGCTGATGATCATATGCCTTTAATGTGATTCTCATTACCTGATTTGCCATAAAAAAAGTCTCCTCCTATTCGTACTTATATAGCAGTACGACAAGCGGCGACTGTACACATCTCCGTGTGTGTCATAGTATATTTACACACACGCCCATCCCAAGATGGCTATTGAACTTTGTACAGTGACTTGTCGTCAGTTTCCTAACTTGACATTCGCTCCACGGAAAACCTGCCGGTGTGGCAGCAACCTCGCGCTTCATAGCTATCAATGTCACAGCAAGGATTAGTATATACGATGATCTTTAAGAATGCAAGCCTTTTTTTCAATTTTTTTATTTTTTTTGTAAAAAGAAAAAAACGGCTCATTTCTGAACCGTTCTCTTCCTATATAATAGGTAGTTATTCTGATAAATGATCATTTACTCATCAATGTCCAGGCTGTCATGCTCACCGCTGATGATATCAGAATAGTCAAACAGTGTAACCTTGGTGATCTCATCCTTCACGATGTCCGGTGCATCCCCCGCCTTCTTAACACGGCCTGCAAGCTGTGCTGCGGTAAGGGACGGCATTGCCAGATCTCCAAGTGCTACCGCTTCCTCTTCGGCGGCCGGAGCCTCCTCAGCCTTCCTGCGCTGCGGTCTTGTTTTGACACTGGCCGTTGTACGCTGTGTGCGTTCCAGACGCGAGACCACATCATTCTCTTCCAGTGTAGCTGCCGCAATCTCCTTCTTCAGTTCTGCATGAGCCTCACTTGCAGCCGTCTGTGCTGTCTGCTGGAGTGCAGCCACCTTTCTGTCAGCTGTATTCTCTAAAGCATCATCCTCTTCGTAAACCTCGTCCACGAAGCCGCCGGTGCGAACCTTACGCTTATCTGTTTTTTTCTTTTTTCGCCTGCGGGACTTCTCTTCCTGAAGGATTTCCATATCCTCTTCCTTCATTCTTCTCGCACGCGCTTTTTCTTCACGTTTAAGTTCTTTTTTTGACTTCACATAACCCGGTTCCGGATCATACATATCATCATCATCGGCATCATCCGGCTCCTTCTTCCAGAGCTCTGCGATCACATAGAGAATGATCAGAAACAGAACCACGAGCCCCAGGATGATAAGTCCCTCAATGCTCTGCGTAGCTACAAGAAGGTATCCCACACCTCCAATGGTGATAACGACCTTCGGAACGTAATCGCCAACCTTGACCGTCAGTGTCTTGCCTCCGGAAACAGACTGATCCGTAACCGTACCTGTCCCCTTGGATGCATCAAGATTCGTGATCGTATATTTATAAGTCCTGGAATCCTTCTGTACCAGGATCTGTGTTCCCACACTCACAGTGGAACTCTTCTGTGGAACTGCATATGTAACAGAACCTACCGGAAGGTTTGTATCTCCTCCGTCTTTATCCACGATTACAGTTTTTACTCCGAAAAATGGCGGCAGAACAAGTCCCAGCACGCAGATCAGAGTACATATTACAACAAGATGTACAATAAATTTTAATACTTTTGACATAGGTAATCTTCCTCTTTCTTACTTAGTAGCCCAGCAGAAATCCGCTTGAAGCGGAAAGGGATACAGCGGGAATCGGTCTTCCTTTCCGTCTGTATCCCTTTATGTTCCACGCTTGGGAGAACTTCTCCCCACAAGCTGTTCTGTCCAGATCGATCACTGATTGCTCAGATACTGCTCAATGCTCTCCATAGCTGCATTCTCATCATCACCATTGGCAGAAAGCGTGATTTCTTCTCCGGCATCAAGACCAAGCGTCATCATCCCCATAATGCTCTTGGCATTGACTTTCTTCTTGCCAATCTCAACATATATTTCACTGTTAAACTGGCTCGCAACCTGTACAAGCTGTGCTACTGGTCTTGCCTCCAGTCCAGTGGATAAGTTGATAGTGACTGGTTTTTTAATCATAATAGCTCCTCCTTGTTCTCCCGCAGCTCATCTGCGATCTCACTCAGCTTCCGAAGCCGGTGATTCACACCTGATTTGCCCACCTGCGGATTCAACATCATACCTAATTCTTTCAGTGTGGCATCCGGATACATAAGCCTCAGCCTGGCGATCTGTGCCAGCCCGTCGCTTAAGCTCTCAAAGCCGACGGTCCTGCTGATTAACTGTATGTCCTCCACCTGTCGCACTGCCGCATTTACCGTTTTATTGATATTCGCAGCCTCACAGTTCACCTTACGGTTTACAGAATTACGCATCTCCTTCAATATCCGGATATTCTCCAGATCCATCAGAGCCACGTTCGCCTCCATGACTGCCAGCATGTCAACGATCTGCGCGCCCTCCTTCACATAGACCACATGTGATTTCTTACGCACCACAACCTTGGCTTCCACATGAAAACTGCGGATAATCCCCTGTAATTGTTCTGCCTTCCTGCTGTCAGGACACACGATTTCAAAATGATACCCCTTCTCTGGATCACTGATCGAACCCGATGACAGAAAAATCCCCCGAATAAACGCACGCTTGCAGCAACTCATCTGAACCACAAGCAAATTATCCATTTCAAGTAACCCGGTCTTATCATCCACGGAAAGCTTCGTTCCCAGAAGAACCTGCTCTGCTTTTGCAGGATCTGACACCTCCACAAGATATACCTTACCCCGTTTCAGGTGCGATCCATCCCGGATAACAACCGCTGTCTCTATATTAAATGTTTTTCGCAATAATGTAAAGCTTTTTCTTGCAACTGCTTCATTTTCTGTCTGGATCCACAGCCTTCTGTTTCCGTCCGGCAGCTTTTCCACATGGCCGCACCCGCACAGCAGTGCCGCCATTTCCGCGACCTGACAGTGTCTGGCAGGACTGAACTGGGCTGCAAGCTCCTCTTTGACTTTTCCTGAAAATGACATCCAAAACCCTCTTTTTTTAGTATTATTTTTTCAGGAGCCGGTCCTTCTCCGCATCCCTGTGTTCCAGGCGTATCCCGTAATCACCGGATTTCGACAGCCTGGAAAAAAGCTCCCTGGCAATGGTAACGGAACGGTGCTTTCCTCCTGTACATCCGATCCCGATCACAAGGCTTGTTTTTCCCTCTTTGATATAGTTCGGGATCAGAAAGCGGATCATATCCTCCAGCTTATCTGCAAAAGACTTCGCGGTATCACTCTTCATCACATAATCAAATACAGCATCATCCATTCCGGTAAGAGGCCGGAGTTCATCCACATAATAAGGATTCGGCAGAAAACGAACATCGAATACCAGGTCTGCATCCGCCGGGATCCCATACTTGAATCCAAAAGAAAGAACCGAGATCATGATGTTGCAAAAGTCTCTGTCATCTACAAATATCCTCTCGATCTCCTGTCGAAGTTCCCTTGTAAGAAGATGGCTGGTATCGATGATATAGTCTGCCCGTTTCCGGAGAAATTTCGTCTTCTCACGCTCCAGACGGATTCCCTCGTCAACTCTTCCGGTTCTTGCAAGAGGATGGCTTCTTCTGGATTCCTTGTAGCGTTTCACAAGGACAGGATCCTCCGCATCCATAAAAAGGATCTCATAGGCATACCCCATATCCTTCATCCGGTTCAGGACAACCTCCAGCTCATCCAGCGCATCTCCGCTCCTTGCATCAATTCCCAGTGCAGCATTTCTTACATTCTCACTCTGCATTTCTGGAAGAAGAGAGGCGAATTTTTCCAGAAGCTGGATCGGAAGATTATCCACGCAGAAATAATCCATGTCCTCCAGCATCTTAAGTGCAGCTGTTTTTCCGGCTCCCGAAACTCCTGTAACGATCACAAAACGCATACGCTCTCTTCCTTTCCATCATCCCGCACCGCTTACGCAGTCCGAACTGTTCCTTCTCTGTTTTCTTCAGTCAAACTCGCCCAGGAGCTTCACTTCCGGCTCCAGGGTAACTCCATATTTCTCATATACGATATCACGTACATTATCCATCAGCGTGCGGACATCCTTCGCTGTCGCACCACCTGCATTGATCACGAAACCACAGTGCTTCTCGGAAACCTTTGCACCGCCGACCTGATATCCGCGAAGTCCGCTGTCCATCACAAGCTTGCCTGCAAAATATCCTTCCGGTCTTTTAAAGGTGCTTCCGGCACTTGGATATTCCAGAGGCTGCTTGGTCGTTCTCTGGATCGTCAGCTCCTTCATCCTCTCACGGATAGCCTCCGGATCCCCCGTTTCCAGCTGAAGCTTCACCTCCAGCACAATATAGCCGGCTTTTTTTATGATGCTTGTACGGTATCCAAGCTCCAGCTTTCCGGCAGGGATCGTAAAAATCTCCCCCTTCGCATCCATCACTGTAGCTTCCGTAAGGACATCCTTCATCTCACCACCGTAGGCACCTGCATTCATCACCACGGCACCGCCTACCGTTCCCGGAATTCCGCCCGCGAACTCAAAGCCTGTAAGGGAAGCATTCCTGGCTGCTGCCGCCACTGCCGAAAGGAGGGCACCGGACTGCGCCGTGATCACAGTTCCCTCTACTGTCACTGCTGACATGTTTCTGTAAACCTGGATCACTGCACCGCGATAGCCGCCGTCCCCCACCAGAAGGTTGCTTCCGTTTCCGAGGATAAAATATGGTGTATCGGTTTTTTTGCAGATTTTTATGATTTCTCCAAGCTCGGCTCCTGTTTCCGGCACCAGAAAATAATCTGCCGGGCCTCCGATCTTGAAGGTTGTATGCTGTCTCATTGGTTCATCAGTAAAAACACGACCTTCACCAAGAAGATCGCAAAACATTTTTTTTATTTCCTGACTCAAAATTCCTGTTCCCCTGTCTTTCTGTTTTATTTCATAACAGTCTGTTCTGTTATCCTCTCCGTCCGGAAGTGCCCGCCGAGAGGATGTCTCGTATCACCTCTCCTGCCAGAAAGCAGCCTGCTGCTCCCTGTACAAAGGAAATATTTCCCTCCTCCGGCTGGACTGCTCCCCTGATACGCCGGCCAAAAAGCTTCCCTCGGACCGGATGCTCCCTGGAATAGAGCACCTTAAGTCTCCGGATCCCTCTCTTTCGAAGCTCCGCCTTCACGGTACGGGCTATGGGATATGCCGCTGCCCTGCTGATATCCCCGATCTCCAGCCTGGACGGATCCAGCTTGTTTCCCATATAAAGGCATGAGATCACCGGCACACGCGCTTCCCTGGCCCTGCTGACCAGAAGCAGCTTGGAGGAAAGCGTATCCATGGCATCTATCACATAATCAAAGGCTCCAAGATCGAATATCCCTGCTGTCTCCTCATTATAAAACGTTTCATAGGTATGCACCAGGATATCCTCATCAATATCATGGATTCCCTTCTTCGCAGCCTCTACCTTACTCATTCCTACGGTAGAATGCACAGCCAGGATCTGGCTGCCCACATCCGGCAGCGTGATCTTCTCATGATCTACCAGAGTCAGACTGCCAACACCGCATCTTGCAAGCGCATCCGCTGCATAGGAACCGGCTCCGCCAAGGCCGAATATTGCGATCTTCGCCCTGCTGATTTTTTTAATTCCTGCGTTCCCCACAAGCAATTCCACACGAGAAAAAGCATCCTGCATATCCGTCCTCCTCTGCTGTTCCATGTATTTTCACTGTAAAAACATGTAAATTATCATATTTTTACATTTTTCTTCCTTCGTCTGCTGTTTACCCGGTAAACAGCAACTTTATTATACTATCTGCAGCTTGAAATGTACAGATATTCTTATTTTTTAAGATTGGCGCATAAAATTTTTATATTTTCCAATACTATGCTCTGTCCGGATCGCTCACATACCCGCAAAGGAGGTCGCCAAAATATGCCTGAGCTGATTTTTCTCTGCTTTGTCGGATTCTGCGCCGGTATCATCGTTGCCGGAGGTGTCTCCGGGCTTCTGATCGGCCTTTCCATCATCCCCCGCTATGCAGGGATCACCCATACAGCAGACTGTATTTTTTTATATGAAGATATGACTTTTCTCGGAACTGTGGCCGGCACCCTGGTCCTGCTTTTTCACATCCCGCTTCCTCCCTGGCCGTGGTTTCTTGCCCTTACCGGCATTTTCTTCGGTATATTCCTGGGCGGCTGGATCCTTGCACTTGCGGAGATCGCAAAGGTTTTTCCTGTATTTATCCGAAGGGTAAAGCTTACACGGGGGATGCCTTCTGTGATCCTTTCCATTGCTGCCGGAAAAATCCTCGGCTCTCTTCTCTATTATGCACAGGGCTGGATGTAAAAAAGCACACGGCTTTATTTACGCCCACTCACACTTATTTTTGCGAAAGGAGCTTTTTTATGCGTAATGTTGACGAAAAAAATTACGAAAAATACGTCAGACAGATCACCCCCTCCCACAGCCTCCCCTTAAATATGCTGAAGGCTTTTTTCACAGGGGGACTGATCTGCCTTTTAGGACAGCTTATCACAGATGCCGCCCACTTTCTCGGCGCGGACATTTCCGATTCCAGAACCTGGTGTTCTGTACTTCTGATCCTTCTTGGCGTAATCCTCACAGGCCTTGGAATCTATCCGAAGCTTGGCAGGTTCGGCGGTGCCGGAAGTCTTGTCCCGATTACAGGCTTCGCCAATTCTGTAGCAGCCTCCGCCATTGAATTCCGGGCAGAGGGCCAGGTATTCGGCATCGGCTGCAAGATCTTTACGATCGCCGGGCCTGTGATCCTCTATGGCATTATGAGTGCCTGGGTTCTGGGCGTTATCTGCTACTTTCTAAAAATCCTGGAGGTGATCTTATGATAAAAAATCTTCACAGAGGTGCGGCAAGTATCTGCTTCGATTCTCCCCTTTATTTCGAAAGCTACGCTTCGATCGTAAGCCAGAAGGAGGGGGACGGTCCCCTTGGAAATCTGTTTGACATGATCTGCCCGGATCCCATGTTCGGATGTGACACCTGGGAAGCAGCAGAAAGCACCCTCCAGAAAGAAGCCGCCACTCTTGCCATAAATAAAGCCGGTTTGAAGCCGGACGATCTTTCTCTGATGTTTGCCGGAGATCTTCTGGCCCAGACTGCCGCTACCAGCTTCGGCTCTGCCGGACTTGAAATTCCATTTTACGGGCTTTACGGAGCCTGCTCTACCATAGGCGAATCCCTTTCTCTCGGCTCCCTGTCCCTCACTGCCGGATTCGGAAGCCGTATTCTGTGCGTAACCTCCAGCCATTTCGCCAGCGTGGAAAAGGAATTCCGTTTTCCCCTTGGATACGGCAATCAGCGGCCCTTTTCCGCTACCTGGACTGTCACCGGAAGCGGAGCCTGTATCCTGAACACCGCCCCGCCCGGGGAAAACGCTCCCCTTCGTTCTTCCACCGGCTGTGCCGCCATCACCGGTCTCACCGCCGGAAGGGTCATGGACTACGGGCTTAGGGATTCCACGAACATGGGTGGGTGTATGGCTCCTGCCGCCTGTGATACGATCGCACGGAATTTTGCAGATTTTGGACGTTCCCCCTCTGACTATGATGTAGTCTTTACCGGCGATCTCGGCGTGGTCGGGCAAAGAATCCTCCTGGATCTTCTGAAGGAGCAGAATCTTGACCTCTCTTTGATCCACCAGGACTGTGGAATCCTGATCTACGACAATGAAACCCAGGATACCCATGCCGGTGGCAGCGGATGTGGCTGCTCCGCCACAGTTCTTGCGGCTTATATTCTTCCAAAAATTGTATCCGGTGAGTGGAAACGGGTGCTTTTTGTGCCAACCGGTGCCCTTCTTTCCAAGGTAAGCTTCAACGAAGGAGACAGCATCCCAGGCATTGCACACGCGGTTGTCATTGAACATATGGAGGTGTGACCATGGATTATTTTAACGCATTCTGGGTCGGCGGCCTGATCTGCGCCCTGGTCCAGATCCTTCTGGACAAAACCAGGCTGATGCCCGGACGGGTTATGGTGCTTCTTGTCTGCACCGGGGCAGTTCTCAGTGCAGTGGGACTTTACAAACCCCTCGTAGATTTTGCAGGGGCAGGAGCTTCTGTTCCCCTGATCGGTTTCGGGCATGTATTGTGGGAAGGCATGAAAAAAGCCATTGAACAGGACGGGCTTCTGGGGCTTTTTACGGGCGGCTTTACAGCCTGCGCCGCCGGAGTGTCCTCCGCCCTTATCTTTTCCTATCTGGCCAGCTTCGTATTCCGGCCAAGGATGAAGAAATAAGATAACCTTCCATCACACAGTACACTGCCAAAAGGAGTTTTTTTATGAGCGATACCTTATATCTAAAGCTGGATCAGAACATCGAGGTCACAAATCCTCACGTATATCTCCAGGATATTGCCGCCCTCTCCATGGCTGACGCAAAAAAGCTCAACCGTCTCCGCGTCATGCAGGTAATGGTTCTTGAGCCGGACAAGCCCGGCCGCTATGTAATGTCCGTCTCTGATCTTCTGAAAATGATCCAGAAGGTGGAGCCAGACATTGATATCTCACCCATTGGAGAGACCGATTTCATCATCACCTACCGGATCAGCTCTGCCACAGGGGTGCTCTTTCGCTATGTCAGGGTTTTGTTCGTATGCCTGGTTTCTTTTTTCGGGGCTGCCTTCTCCATTATGACCTTTAACAATGATGTGGACCTTGGAGGGCTTTTCGGCCAGCTCTACACCCTCGCCACCGGAAAAAGCTCTGACGGCTTCACCATCCTTGAGATTTCCTATTCTGTCGGGATCGGGCTTGGTGTCCTGATCTTTTTCAACCACTTCGGCCATCTGAAGCTCTCCGATGACCCGACACCCATGCAGGTGCAGATGCGGACCTACGAAAACGATGTGAACCAGACTCTGATCGAACAGGCAGAACGAAGGAAAAAGCCCCAAAAAGAGGCATAGGGAAAAGGCCCGCATCCTGAAAAAAGCCCCTCACAGATTTCTCTGCAAGGAGCTTTTTTTATATAAATATGGCTTTATGGGTTTACTGTTTGTAACTTATTTACAGAAGTCCTCCGATGGATAAGAACAGAGGAGCAAATACCAGGGATACGATGGTCATAAGCTTGATCAGGATATTGATGGACGGACCGGAAGTATCCTTGAACGGGTCGCCGACTGTATCGCCGACAACAGCAGCTTTGTGCGCTTCGCTGCCTTTTCCGCCGTGATGTCCTGTCTCGATGTATTTCTTTGCATTATCCCATGCACCACCTGCGTTGGACATGAAGATCGCCATCAGTACACCGGTTACAAGGGCACCGGAAAGAAGTCCTCCAAGAGCCTCAACACCAAGAACAACACCTACGATAACCGGAACAACAACTGCCATGATTCCAGGAAGCATCATCTCATGAAGAGCCGCTGTTGTGGAGATCGCAACGCATGATTTGTAATCCGGTTTCTCGGTACCCTTCATGATACCTGGTTTCTCACGGAACTGACGTCTTACCTCCTCGATCATCTTATATGCAGCCTTGGAAACAGATTCCATGGTAAAGGCTGAGAAGAGGAAGGTAAGCATACCGCCGATAAAGATACCGATCGTAACACGGGGATCAAGAATATTGATCGCCTCCATGCCTACGGCATTCGCATAGGATACGAACAGGGCAAGGGCTGTAAGGGCTGCCGAACCAATGGCAAAGCCTTTTCCCATGGCTGCTGTTGTGTTACCTACAGAATCAAGCTTGTCTGTGATCTCACGGACTGACTCGTCAAGTCCGGACATCTCTGCAATACCGCCGGCATTGTCCGCGATTGGACCATAGGCATCAACCGCAACGGTGATTCCGGTTGTGGAAAGCATACCGACTGCCGCAAGAGCGATTCCGTATAATCCGTCAACTCCGTATGCAATAAAGATGCCGACACAGATCAGAAGGATCGGGAAGGCGGTAGATTTCATACCGACTGCGATACCGCTGATGATGGTTGTGGCAGCACCCGTCTCAGACTGCACGCCGATTCCCTGAACCGGTTTGTAATCTGCGGATGTGTAATACTCGGTAATGTTACCAATGATAACACCGACAATAAGACCTGCTATGACGGCGATGGATGCCTTCATATCTCCGAAAAGAGTCTTGCTGAGGATCAGGGATACGATGACAACAAGTGCCGCAGATACATAGCTTCCTCTTGTGAGAGCTTTCTGCGGGTTGGAATTATCGTCACCCTTTACAAAAAATGTTGCAATGATGGATGCGATCAGTCCGCAGCCTGCGATAGCCAGCGGATAAAGCACACCGGAAACAGCACTGACTGCAACTCCAAGTGTGATCGCAGATACCAGGGATCCGACATAGGACTCAAAAAGGTCAGCTCCCATACCTGCAACATCACCTACGTTATCTCCTACGTTATCAGCGATAACGGCCGGGTTACGTGGGTCATCCTCCGGGATTCCTGCCTCAACCTTACCAACAAGGTCAGCACCTACGTCAGCTGCCTTTGTATAGATTCCACCACCGACACGGGCGAAAAGTGCGATGGAGGAAGCACCAAGGCTGAATCCGGAAAGTACGTCAACGTTCTTTGTGATGATATACACAACGCTGACACCAAGTGCACCAAGACCAGCAACGCACATACCCATAACGGCACCGCCGGAGAAAGCAACGGAAAGTGCCTTGTTCATTCCACCTTCTCTTGCTGCGTTCGCTGTTCTTACATTAGCCTTCGTTGCAACGGTCATGCCGCAGTATCCTGCGATCGTTGAAAACAGAGCACCTACAACGAAGCAGATTGCTGTTACCCAGCTGCCTACTCCGATTCCGATCAGTACAAAAAGCACGGCCACGAAAATAACCAGAATCTTGTACTCTGCTGTCAGGAAGGCACGTGCGCCCTCTGCGATCGCACCTGCGATCTCCTTCATCCTGTCTGTTCCTGCATCCTGTCTGCTGACCTTAGCTGCAAGGTATGCTGCGAACAGAAGTGCCAGTACTGCTGCCACCGGCACCAAATACATGTAGTTTTCCACTCTTTTTTTACCTCCAGTTTATATATTGTTAATAC
>CAVIGE010000058.1:0-17229 GCA_963642325.1 Prevotella sp. CAG:279 | reverse complement strand
TCTCCCGTCAGACAATGGCGAACTGGATGATGGGGCTTTCTCAGAAGTATCTGCAGGCGCTGTGGGATCGTCTTCGGGAGGAGGAGCTCAAGAGTGATGTCCTTCAGGCGGATGAAACCACCTGTCAGGTGATCAACGACAACGATCCCTCTGATCCGGAGGATAAAAAGAGCTCTGCCGGCCACAAGAATTACATGTGGGTCTATCGTACAGGACAGTTCAACACGGAGCATCCGATTGTACTGTATGACTACCAAAGAGGCCGGAGCCACAAATATCCCGAGAAATTCCTTGATGGATTCCAGGGATATCTGGCAACAGATGCTCTGAACCAGTATTACATGCTGGAGAAGTCGATCCCTGGACTGATCAACGCCAACTGCTGGGTACATGCAAGACGTGATTTTGCAGATGCAGTCAAAGCGGTTGATAAAGATCGGAAGGGAGCCATTCGACAGACCGTTGCCTGGAAGGCACTGGAACGAATCGCCAGAATGTATGAAATTGAAAACAATCTGGCAAAACTTACACCGGATGAACGACTCAGGAGGCGGAAAAAGGAAATCGAACCGCTTGTTGATGAATTCTTTGCGTGGCTGAAACAGCTGCAGACAGAGGGCCTTATGCTTCCGAAGGGGAAGACCGCGAGCGGAGTCAGCTACTGCCTGGATCATGAGTCAAGACTGCGCGTATTCCTGAAAAACGGGAATGTACCGATGGACAACTCTGCTTCAGAGAGAGCGATCCGTCCATTTACGATCGGGCGAAAGAACTGGGTGCTCATCAATTCCGTAAAGGGCGCGAAAGCGAGTGCAGTGATCTACTCTTTGGTGGAAACCGCCAAGCTGAATAACCTGAATGTTTACCGGTATCTGGAGCATTTGCTCACGGAGCTGCCGGAGCTCGCAGATGAAAAAGGAAATATAGACACAGCTAAACTTGATCCGCTGCTTCCGTGGTCGGATCAACTGCCAGCCCAGTGTCACAAAAAACGCCGCTGACAAAAACTCAGCGGCGTTTTTCTATCCAGGGGCTCATGATTTGACGTTTACTTTTCCAAACTGGAACTTAGATTTCCAACTCAGCATAGAGTTTCTTAGTTTCTTAGATTTCCAGCCAGCCTTTTTGCTCTTTTGCCGCATTGCGTATTATGCAAAGAATGATATAATTATTACGCAACGCGTAATAAAAAGCGGAGGAAGACAAATGGATGACAATAAAATGCGGGCAATACGAGAAGAAACCGGAATGAATCGCAAGGAATTCTGTGAGTGTTTTGATATTCCGTATCGGACTGTGACAGACTGGGAACTTGGAAACCGCCATGCACCGGAATATGTATTGCGTCTACTGGAATATTATATTCACAATGAAAAAATCTGTAAGAAGGAGACGAAAAGTCATGAATGATTCGAAGATTATTATGTATACAACAGAAGATGGACTGATAAAGATAGAAACAACTTTTGATGGTGATACTGTTTGGCTGTCTAAGGCGCAGATGGCAGAATTATTTCAGAGAGATCGCTCTGTTATTTCTAAACATATAAAAAATGTATTTGAAGAAGGTGAGCTTCCCAGAGAAGGCAATGTGCAAATTTTGCACATTGCAAATTCAGACAAGCCTGTAGAATTTTATAATCTGGATGTCATTATTTCTGTTGGATACCGGGTGAAATCTCAGCGAGGCACGCAATTTCGTATCTGGGCAAGCGGTATTTTAAAGGAATACATGAAAAAGGGTTTTGTGCTGGACGATGATCGCTTAAAAAGGCTTGGAGGAGGCAATTATTTTGAAGAATTGCTTGCGCGCATCCGTGACATCAGGTCTTCAGAGAAAGTCTTTTGGAGAAAAGTGTTGGAAATCTACGCCACCAGCATTGATTACAATCCGGACGCTGAAGCATCGATACTCTTTTTTAAACAGGTGCAGAATAAAATGCATTGGGCAGCGCATAAACATACTGCGGCAGAAATTGTGTTCCAAAGAGCAGATGCAGAGAAAGAAAACATGGGTCTGACCTCGTGGGAAGGGGAGAAGATAAAATGCAGGGATGTTGAAGTTGCAAAAAATTATCTGCAGAAGGATGAACTCGACGCGTTGAATAAGATTGTATCAGCATATTTGGATATCGCGGAAGTCCGGGCATTGGCTCATGAGCCGATGTATATGAAGGATTGGCTGGAAACCATTGATGATTACCTGAAGATGACCAGAAGAGACCTCCTGACAACCAAAGGCCGTATAACACATGAGCAGGCTATTGATAAAGCGCACCGGGAATATGAAAAATACAAAAAGAAACAGGCAGAACAGCTTTCAGCGGTAGAACAGCATTATATCGAGAGTATAAAAGAACTGGAAGCAATGGAAAGATAAATATGCAGGATTATTCATGTGAGTTGTCATATAAAAGTAAAAAATGTTCTGCAAAAACAGGTGAGAATATAACTCTCACCTGTTTTTTTTATTTGTTTTTTTATGGATAAAGGATATTTCGGTACAGGGAGAAATTAATTCTGCTGTGGCTGATGCCGGCAGGAAGCGCTGTTTTTTTCAGAAGGCCTCTCTATAATGTCAACAGAAATAAAAATCCGGCCGCTCGGGAGAGCGTGCCGGATTTTTCAGCATATGAAATTGTTGTCTTTATCAGATGGAGCTAAAGAGTTTGTAGATATTATAGCCGACAAAACCGACTACACCGACTGCACCTCCACCGACTACTAAGTAAGCTAATGCTGTGAACATATGATTTTCCTCTCTTTCTTTTGATGATTTTATGTGTGCGGCTCCTGTATTTCAGGTCGTTGCCGCTTGTTTGTTTTTTGTTGAGGTAATCATACATAATCAGGTGTATGAGAAACGTAACAGACATCAAAGATGCAGAGTGTCCGGCAAACATGGCGGCAGACGGAAATCTGAGGTAAAATAATAGAATAAAAAAGCAGGCAAAAACGGCTTCTGATGATGGGAACGGGATATATCCATATGATCCGGAGAAGGATATTGCGGAATGGGATAAATTGCCTGCATTTGTGAGAATAAGAAAGTTTCCCTTTGATATAGAGCTTGGCGGGCGAAAAATCACCTGTCTGGAATGTCCGGGGCACACGGCAGGGTCTATAGTATTTTTAGATCATGCAAGCCGGACATTGATTGTCGGGGATGCGTGCAATGGATATTATATTCTGGACAATTCACAGGAAAACTGCATTCGGAAAGCAGCGGAAACAGCTTACAATGCCTTAAAAAACATTGATGGTCTGCGGGATCGGTTTGATAGAATCATCAATGGACATCATGATTTCAGAGAATTTGGGGAGCCGTTGGATTATCAGTATTTATCGGATACAATGCATGGACTTGAAAAAATCGTGCAGGGTGAGGCTGTCTGGTCGGAGGAAGAGAGCGCGATAAGCCGATCGGGGATTTCATGTAATTATGTATTCGGAAGTGTTAAAATAGCGGTAATAGATTAGGTTTTCTATAATTGGAAATGAGCTGTCCCATTCCGGCATGGAAGGCAAAAAGGTGGAGCTGGTAGAGATGCGCGATGTTCTGGCGCCGGATGCAAACATGCTGTGTATCGAGGTTATCACACAGCCTTGGATTTATAAGATCAGATTTAAGCAGGATGCTTTTTTCGGGCATCCTGCTTTTTTTGTCATCCGGTTCTTTATAAAGTGGCCGGTAACCATGGCGGCAGATCAAAATCTGAAGTAAAATAAAAAAGAGTCATGGAAGGATAAAATGTTGCCGGAGTTAAACGTACAGCCACGCAGAGGAAAAGAACATGAGACAGCCAAGAGAGGGAACCCCGCACAGGGATGAGACAGAAAAGAGCTATCAGGAGCTTGCGGAAATGCGCGAGATTTTTGCTGCATCCGGCATGGGAAGCTGGAGCATCTATCTGCTGGAAGGCAAGGCACCGACGCTGGTGCCGGATGACCTGATGCGGGAGCTGCTGGGGATAGAGAACGAGGACCTGACACCGGAAGAAATCTATGACCTGTGGTTTTCCCGTATTGCACCGTCCTGCGTGCAGTCTGTCCTGGACAGCGTGGAAAAAATGAAGACTGTCGGCAGGGATGAGAATACCTATCTCTGGATCCATCCGTTCCTGGGAGAGCGATATGTGCGCTGCGGCGGCACAGCAAGGAAGGTGGACGGCGGCTTTGTGCTGCGGGGATATCACTATGACGTGGACGACATGATCCGGGAGCAGAAGGAAAAGGACCGGGTGATGGAAGAGCAGGTCGCCGTGATCAACACCCTGTCCAAAAACTTTCGGAATGTATTTGCAGCGGATCTAAACGACGGCACCGCCAGGGTCATCCGGCTTTCCGACAGCTACAAGGTAAAGGCTGTCCGGGAGGTGGAAGAACAGACCTTTCCTTTTGACAGGGTGATAAAGCGATGGGTACAGGAAAATGTACATCCTGAGGACAAAGAGAGGATCGAAAAGGCATTAAGCATCGGCAATCTGAGAAAAGAATTAGTGGTGCACGACGCCTGCACAGGTACCTATCGCAGTATAGAAGACGGTGTGCTGCACAACTACCAGTATGATATAAGGAAAATTGACGGCTCCGACAATGTGGTGGCCGGATTCCAGATCATCGATTCCATCATTGAGGAGCATAGGGCGCAGGAAAAGAAGCAGCGGGAACTGGAAGAGGCAAAGCTGCGGGAAGAAAGAGAGCACGCGGAGGTGATCTCCTCGCTGTCCACGATCTATTCCACCATCTTCCGGGCAGAGCTGGATACCCATCATTATGAGGTGCTGACCAGTGTGGCGCTCATGGGGAGTGTGGCCGGCAGCAGCGGCAATTTTGATGAAGTAAAGGAGCAGATCATCGAAGCTTTTATAGAGCCGGAGATGAGAGACGACATGAGGGAGTTCCTGGATTTTGACTCGCTGGGGGAACGCCTGCAGAAGACCAATACGGTGGTGACGGATTACAGAAATCCTGAGGGGCGGTGGATGAAGGCCCGCTTTATCGTAAAGCGAAGAGATGAGAATGACCGGGTAAAGGAAGTCCTTTACGTGGCCCGGGACTGCACGGATGAGAAGGAAAAGGAACTGGAACAGAAGGAACAGCTGGCCAATGCACTGGCAGCGGCGCAGCAGGCCAGCAAGGCAAAGTCCACTTTCCTCAGCAGCATGTCCCATGACATCCGCACACCCATGAATGCCATCATCGGCTTTACCGCCCTGGCGCAGAGCCATATGGATGACCGGGAAAAGGTCCAGGATTACCTGAACAAGATCAGCACCTCCGGCGCTCATCTGCTCAGCCTGATCAATGATGTGCTGGACATGAGCCGCATCGAGAGCGGTCTGGTAAAACTGGAGGAAAAACCGGTGCATCTTCCGGACCTTTTCAGGGACCTGGAGATGATGATCCAGGATCAGGTGAATGCCAAGAAGCAGAATCTTTGCATCGATATAAAGGACGTAGCGGATGAGGAAGTGATCACCGATGAGCTCCGGCTGAACCAGATCCTGTTTAATATCGTAGGCAATGCCATCAAGTTTACGCGGCCGGGCGGCAGTATTTCTATCAGGCTCACGGAGAGACCCTGTGAGAGAAGGCAGTACGGGCACTATGAAATGTCAGTAAAGGACAGCGGCATCGGCATGTCCCGGGAATTTCAGGCGCATATCTTTGAGACCTTTACCAGAGAAAAAAGCACCACGGTCAGCGGGATCCAGGGCACAGGCCTTGGCATGGCGATCACGAAGAATATCGTGGATATGATGGGCGGCGAGATCCATGTGGAAAGCGAAGAGGGAAAGGGGACGGAATTTACGGTTTCCTTAAATCTGCGCATCGCAGACGGAGAGACGAAGGAGCCGAAGATACCGGCAACTTCGGCGGCAGAAGCGCTCATCACCGCCCACGGGACGGCGGCAGACCCGAGCGGGGCGCAGATACAGCCGCCGAAGAAGCAGTACGATTACAGCAATAAGAGAGTGCTGTTGGCGGAGGACAATGAGCTGAACCGGGAGATCGCCACGGCGATCCTGGAGGAGACCGGCATGAAGATCGACAGTGTCTGTGACGGAGATGCCGCCGTGGCGGCGATCAATGAGGCACCGGCAGATCGATACGACCTGATCCTCATGGATGTGCAGATGCCGAGGATGGACGGCTATACCGCCACCCGCGAGATCCGCACCCTGCCGGATAACAGAAAGGCCAATATTCCCATCGTGGCCATGACGGCCAATGCCTTTGAGGAAGACAGACAGAAGGCCTACGCCTCCGGCATGAACGGTCATATCATAAAGCCGGTGAGCATAGAGTCCATCGCAAAGGTATTAGATGAGATTTTTCTAGAAAGGAAACTATGAAGATTACAGGGCAATACGGCAGTAAGATCGCGCCGGAGATGTTCGGCATATTTTTTGAGGATATCAATTACGCGGCAGACGGCGGTCTGTATGCGGAGATGATCGAGAACCGCTCCTTTGAGGCCAGAGAGGCCCATGGCACACCGGGGAATTTTTATGCCCTGGATGACCCAGGCTATGCCTGGCACAGCATTTTCGGTGAAGGGGAGCAGGAGCCGGTGATGCAGTATGTGACAGGGACACCTCTGTCCTGCGTGAATCCCCATTACCTGCGCTTTACCGCCAAGGCACCCGGACAGGGATTTGCCAACCGGGCCTATGACGGCATCTGCCTGGAAAAGGGCAGCCGATACAGGATCTCCTTTTATGCCAGATGCGTGCGGTGGCAGGGAGAGAAGCTTTCTTTTTCCGTATCTGTCAGAAAGGGCGGAAGAGACTTTGCGCGGGGACAGATCGGGGCGATCCTTCCCATCCCCTATCTGCCCTTTTCTGACCTGAAGATGGATTTCACACCCGGTCCGTCATTCGGGGATGCGGCGCAGCGGATGAAGGCGCTGAAGGCGCTGGATACAGAGGGCAGGAGCCGGGAGCAGCAGTGGAATTATTACGAGCTGGAGCTGACGGCAGAGGAAAGTGTACGGGGCGCAGAATTTGTGCTTTCTGTGGATGCACCGGCCGTGGTGGAATTCGACCTGATCTCCATGATGCCCTGTTCGGCGGTGGCCGGCATTTTCCGGCGGGATCTCTTTGAGGCTCTGGCGTCCATGAAGCCGGGCTTTATCCGCTTTCCGGGAGGCTGCATCGTGGAGGGCATCAGCCTGGAAAACCGCTACCAGTGGAAGCAGACGGTAGGGCCTTTGAAGGATCGCAAATATATCCCCAATCTGTGGGCTTTTGATGATGACAGGAGTAAGACAGATCCGGATGTGATGCGGGAGACCACCTCGCACTACGGCCAGAGCTATGGGCTGGGATTCTATGAATTTTTCCTGCTGTGTGAGCTGCTGGGGGCGAGGGCCCTGCCGGTGGTGGGCGTGGGCGCTGCCTGCCAGTTCCGGTCCACCGAGATGGTGAGTACGGACAGCGAGGAATTTAAGCAATACATACAGGATGCCCTGGATCTGATCGAATTCGCCAATGGCTCTCCGGAGAGCCGCTGGGGGAGTCTGCGGACAAAGATGGGACACCCGGCGCCCTTTGGCCTTACCATGCTGGCGGTGGGCAATGAGCAGTGGGAGACGAAGCAGTTTGATTTCTATGAGCGGTACAGACGCTTTGAGAAGGCGATCCACGAGGCAGCGCCGGAGATCCGTCTCATCGGATCGGCAGGGCCCATCATCGATCTGCCCGTATTTGGAGAGGCGTGGGATTTTTACCGGCATGGTGAAAAGGAAAAGCCCGGCTTTTGCTATGCCGTAGATGAGCATTATTATGTGCCGGATAAGTGGATGCATGAGCATGTGGATTTTTACGATCGGTATCCCAGGAATGTAGCTGTCTTCGCCGGGGAGTATGCAGCTCATACAGAGAAGAGGGAAAACAACATGACCAGCGCGCTGGCAGAGGCGGCCTTCCTGACCGGTGTGGAAAAGAATGCGGATGTGGTCAGACTGGCCTCCTATGCGCCCCTGTTTAACCGCATCGGCCACAGCCAGTGGAAACCGGATCTGATCTGGTTTGATGACGCAAAGGTTTACCTGACCCCCAATTATTATGTGCAGAAGCTCTATGCGAACCATGTGGGGGATCATACTCTCCTGATGGACGAAGAGGAAATAACCGCGCTGCGGAAAGAAAAGATCTACGTATCCCTGTCCCAGACCGGTGCGGAGATCATTTTAAAGGCCGTAAATGCCGGGCAGGAGGATTACCTGCTGCCCCTGACTGATGAAGATGGCAGCCCCGTGGAGACCGCAGGATACCGATGGATCCTGGAAGCGGCAGACGCGGACAAAGGTGTTGACGAAGATACCACCGAATCGGCAGCGGATAAGCCGCAGCCCAGCAGAATCCGGGAGGAACAGATACAGATCCGCGGCAACCTGCTGCTGCCGGCGGAAAGCTTTGCGGTGGTGAGATTTACGAGTGAAAAGCGGTAGATGCTAAAAACCTTCGCTGACTATAACTGCCGGCGGAGGTTTTTGATTAAATTCGTCTTTGCAAAATTCTCCTCATGGTGCCAATGCAAAGCGGTGGAAAACAGATGACTTTTCTTTGCCGAAATTCTCATCTATAATGGAAGCAAGGCGGGGACCTTGTTGCCTGCGTTGTAGGAACCATCTGACATACAAAAGGAGGGATGCCGGATTGGATACAGAAATAACAACTGCAGTAAAAGCTGCAGGAGACAAAGCGCAATATGATGCCCGTGTAAAAAGATTGCTGGCACAGAAGGTGATTCTGGCGCATATTCTGGTAAAAACCGTGGGAGAATTTGCGGGTATGCATCCGGAAGATGTCGTGCCGTATATAGAGGGCGAACCGCAGATCGGGGTTGTACCTGTAGAGCTCGGAATGACTAATAAAGCCAGAACCGATGAAACAGGCCAGCGAATCGTAGGAATGAACACTGAAAGCGCCGAGATCAACGAAGGTCTTGTTCGCTTCGATATTATCTTTTATGTCCGTATGAAGAATGGTCTTTCACAGATCATTGTAAATATTGAGTGCCAGAAGGATGAGCCTTCTGCCTATAAGATATTAAACCGGGCAACTTTCTATGTGAGCAGACTGATTTCCTCGCAAAAAGAAAGAGATTTTGCAAATACGAATTATGATGACATCAGGCAGGTGTTCAGTATCTGGATCTGCATGAATATGAAACAGAACAGTTTAAGTCATATTCACTTCGTAAAAGATGAACTCCTGGCGCCGTGCGAATGGAAAGGCAGCCTGGATCTGCTGAATATTGTGATGATCGGAATCATTGACACCATACCGGAGCATGACGAACCTCATGAAATGCATCGATTGATTGCAGCACTGCTCTCCAGCGAATTAAAGGAAAAGCAGAAGCTTGACATTATCGAAAAGGAATATAATATTCCAATTAGCAACGACTTCAGAGAGGAGGTAAGGATTATGTGCAACCTGAGTGAAGGAATTGAAGAAAGGGCAACGGAAAGAGCAACAGAAAATGCCACCAAGAAAATCATATTAAATATGTTTGAAAATAAATTTTCTGCAGCACAAATAGCCTTGGCAACAGGAAAAAACATAGAAGAAATCGAGAGGATCATAGAAAAAAATAAACTGGTCCTCGTGTAAGCAGTATGCGAATAAAAGAGATGCAATCAGCGTTCTCTGAGCTGTGCTGATTTGCAAGCAAAAATATGCTGTCTCTCGTTGAACTTCACAAAAACCTCCGCCGGTCATCATGCGCCGGCGGAGGTTTTTCCTTTTGATTGTCTGTCTGCCTGCACAGGCCTTCTTTTTCCTTATGCCTCCTGAATTTCCCTTCTCAGCATATTAAGTACCCGTTTCTTATCTGTCACCCAGGCAGGCGACAGCAACAGATTTCTCGGTCCATCTCCGGTCATTCGGTGTATCACCACATTTTCAGGAAGGATCTGCAGACACCGCACCACCAGATCACAGTATTCTTCCATAGACATCTGGGTAAAGGGATTCTGCTTATATGCCTCCCCAAGGACAGAGCCATCCAGAATGTTCAGCATCTGCAGCTTGATTCCGTCGATGGGAGGATTCAGACTTGCAAGATAGCGAACCGTATCCAGCATATCCTCCTGACTTTCTCCGGGAAGTCCCAGAATTACATGGACGATCACCGTCAGTCCTGCGTTCTTTAGTCTGTCATAGCAGGACTTGAATATCTCTGTGGGATACCCTCGATGGATTCTCTCTGCTGTTCTGTTATGGATTGTCTGGAGTCCGAGTTCTACCCAGACAGGCTTTATACTGTTCAGCGCAGACAGCATCTGCAGCTGTTCCTCACCTATGCAGTCCGGCCTTGTCCCCACTGACAATGCGACGATATCCGGTCGTGATATAACTTTCTGATAAAGCCGCGAAAGCCTCTTTACGTCTCCGAAAGTATTGGTAAAGGACTGAAAGTAGGCGATATATTTCTGCTTTTCCGAAGACTGCCCTTTGGGAAGCTTAGCCTGAATCAGGCGAATGGCTTTGTTTATTTGTTCCTCTATGGAGCTTTCATCGACACAGGACTGTGAAAACTCTCCGGATCCACCCGCCGAGCAGAACGTGCACCCTCCTGTTCCCAGCGTGCCATCCCTGTTAGGGCAGGTACAACCGGAAGAGAGGGAGATTTTGTATATTTTCTGTCCGTATTGCTGTTTCAGCCAATCAGATAATGTGAGAATTTTCATGATTAATATCTCTATGCCGCTGTTTTACATCGGCAGTATGAGGAGAATGCGTTTTTTATAACACTATTTTTTCCAGCGCCGTGCATCCACACATTAAATGGTATTCGGGTCGGCATCGATTTCCTTCATTCTGTTTTCCAGCATTTTTTCCAGATCAGTAAATGCCGGGATAAAGCTGTCACGAATGAGCAGGATCATTTCATCTGCATCTTCCTCATTGTATATATTCACTGACAGATTTCTCTTTTTCAGCATAAGCAGCCACACAGCCGCATCATTGATAAATCCGAACCTATATCCCAACTGCAGTATTTCCCTGGGTGATCCGATAACTGCGCCTGCCGCACCATGAGCTTTTAATGCTGCCTGCAGGGACTTCCAGGCCAGTTCAAAGGTTAGATTAAACTGACCAATAATGCCTGTCCGATAGATTTCATCAATATCAGCCTTTGAAAAATCTGCATTTTTCAGGATTTGCAGGCAGTTTGAAAAATTATCAAGTTTTTTCATAGAGCACCACGCCATCCCTTTCTATCTCTTTTTTTAAATCCTGAGATATCTTTTCATTTCATCTATTTTGATCACATCGAACGTTAAAAGGGGGGTACATTTTCTTTTATGTGTCCAGTAAAAAAAATCAAAGTCGCCTCCTAACACAGGCAATCGGGGATCTGCTGTGATTCTATTATAAACGGGACTTTAGATGAAGTGAAGCATTCTCGCCCGGAGAATCAACGGAGAATCAGCTGCCAAATATCACAGGTATTTTGTATGCTGCCAGCATACCAATCGGACCTTCATATTTTGTAAAATAATGGCGACTGTAAACAGAGCAGACAGGATGGAGGGAGATATGGCATTTTGTGCAAAGTGTGGTGCGAGTATCAGGGAAGATGACTGCTTTTGTCCGAATTGCGGGGCACCGATAAAAAGCGAGCAGAACCTGCAAAGGGAAGAAAATTATTCTGCACAAAGCGGCGCAGCGATGAACAGAAATGCAGATAATGCCGCAACGCTGGAAAATGAGAATGCTTCTGCGCTTTTTTTGAAGGCAGAGGACGGAAGTACAACGGAGAGAACGATAAGTCAAACAAAAGAGCATAAGCCCGGAAAAAGACACCGAAAATGGCCATGGATTGTACTGGGCATTGTTGTTCTTCTTATTGTCATTTTTATGTTCATGCCAGGCAGGGAAAATGCGCAGGATCAGAAGGTGGCCTACGAGGGCATTATGTTCAGCGTTCCGCAGCGATGGAAGGCAGACAGTGATGTGAACTCTGATGCGGGATTATATTTCTACACGCAGGGGAAAAACAGCGGAGAAATGCTCTGCATGACAGCTGTACCGGATGTGAGCTCCGTTTTAAGTCTTTTGGGGGCAGATTATCTGATGGACTGGATGACCGAGTATATTCAGGCAGAGACCGGCGGCGAGACTGTCAGCGCAGACAAAAGAAAGGTTGCCGGATATGATGCCTACGTGTTCGATGTGACCGGCGTAAGCAAAGACGCAAACGGTGACAAAGTGCAGGGCGGATACAGACTGGGATGTATCATCAATACAGACAACGCAGAGATGATTCTCGTTTGTGCCGTAGGATTATCTGCGGAGGAAACAGATGACAAGGTTCTGTCAGATCTGGACTATATTCTGGAGCATGCGGTTGTGACAAAGGCAGAAAATACATATTAATCATTGGTGCTGCAGAAAAGGATGCAGCGCTGTAAACAAGGAGGAAATGTGATGGCATATTGCAGAAAATGCGGAAATGAACTTCAGGATGGCGTGAGATTCTGTCCAAAATGCGGGGCATCCACGGAAGAAAATCAGGCAGAGGGGCAGAATACTGCTCCTCATAACGCTTCTGTTAAACCAGCATATCAGGACAGGAAACCTGCAAAGGACGGACATGGGCAGGCTCTCGGCAGTCTGTTATGCGGAATTATCGGTCTTGTGCTTTGCTTCTTTGGCTATTCCTGCATCGTATCGGTTATATTGGGAATCGTGGGAATCGTACTGTCGGGCAATGCCAGAAAGAACGGAAATGAAGAGGCGATTCGCACAGCGGGATTTGTACTTTCTCTGCTTGCCCTGATCCTGGGTGCCGTTATAACCTTGTATTTTATTATTGCATTGGCCTTTCTGGGAGCAGCATATGATGACATGCTTCGCATATTGCAATAGTATTGGGGATATCGATATCAGGTGTTGGCAAAATATCTGAAGATGAAGCCTTTCTTATGTCTGGAAATATGAAGATTTGATACAAGATAAAAAACGTCCGCCGGCATTATGAGCCGGCGGACGTTTTTTGAAAGTGTTGCGAGAGTCAATACATATGTGCTGAAAAATAAGCATAGTCCATGGATTGCTTGCTACATCTCTTTTGTTCTCGTACTGCTTACACAAGGACAGGTTTGTTTTCTTTTATAATTCTCTCGATTTCGTCTGCTTTTTTCCCAGTTGCCAATGCTATTTGTGATATGGAAAATTTATTTTCAAACATATTTACAATGATTCTTTTGGTCGTGTTTTCTGTTGCTTTTGCTGTCGCTCTTTCAGTTGCTCTTTCTTCAATTCCTTCACTCAGGTTGCACATAATCCTTACCTCCTCTCTGAAGTCGTTGCTAATTGGAATATTATATTCCTTTTCGATAATGTCAAGCTTCTGCTTTTCCTTTGAAGAACAAAACGACGCACGTAACAGCGGCATAGGGAATCTGAAAATGTGAAAACGGTGTGAAAATGACGTGAAATAGAAGTGAAATTAACGTGAATAAGTTGTGACAAAAAGGGGGGGAAATTGCTATAATTATTAGATTAAGGAGAATATTGCACAGGCAATTTAGAACGAAGAAAGTGATATACCCCGGACGGATCCGGGATACAGGAGGTACCTATATGAGAGGGAAGAAATCAAGATTGTTCGTGTGCGGAATGCTGGCAGCCTGCATGCTGATCGAGCAGATCGCCACGGACACCATGACATTAAGGACCTATGCGGCCTCGGATACTGCCGTGGAATCCCAGGTGCAGGACAGTGGCGGATCCGATGACGGGTCTCTGCAGGTCTATACAGAGGATGCCGGGATACAGGCGGTAGAGAGTGAAGGGGAAGCTTCCGGTCAGGTGGAGGACAAGTCCTCGGATACAGCGGGGCAGGACACTTCCTCCTCCGACGCCGGCCAGAAGGATAGTTCCGAGACGGCTTCCGGCGATACGGCAGGGCAGGATACCGGTAAATCGGAGGATGCATCCCAGGATGGATCTTCCGGCACGCCCTCTTCCACATCCGGGGCTGAAAGCCAGGATGCCGCAGACGCATCTTCCGGCAAGACAGATGCGACAGGGGACGCTTCCTCCGGCGATGGGAAGAACACGGCGTCTTCTTCGGCTGCCACCGGCAAGAGTGAGAGCACAGGTGAGGACAGTTCCCAACCGCTGACAGACGAAGAAAAGGCGGCGAAGGAAAAAGAAGAAAAGGAAAAAGCAGAGAAAGAAGCTGCTTTAAAAGATGCGGAAAAGAAAGCATGGAAAGCCAGCATCAAGGTGATCTGGGAGGATGACAGCAATCTGTATGAGCAGCGTCCTTCTACTTTGCGTGTCAAAATCGCAGAGCAGGAGATGGAACTGGGAGTATCAGCCGACAAAAATGAGACGACAACGACCGTAGAATATACCGGTGAAGAAGAAGCCACAGAGGTGACCGTGCTGGACACCATTTCCAACTATGACACCAGCTGTGAAAAAGAATCGGACGGTGTCTTCGTCATCAGAAACACCTACAAGGGTTCCAAAAAAGAAGTTACCATAAATATAAACTGGATCAACACGCTCAACCGCGCGGAGGATTGGCCGAGTGATGCCGGATCGGTCACTGTCAAGCTGAAAAAAAATGATGATGTCAAATTTGATCAGGTTACGTTTGACAGCAGCAAGAAATCAGTGACGCAAAATGTGCCGGGAGACTTTGATGCCAGCAATATTGATGCACCGTCCAGAAGCGGCTATTCCTGCGTGATCGAATCAGATGATGCTAAAAGTAATTTCACGATCAATTACATTGCCAATAACAGAAAAATAATAATAAACCCACAATGGAGAGAACTCCCAAGCTCGGATTTACAGCCTGCCACCATCTCTGTGAAGTATGGAGAAGGAGAGCACGTTTATTCTAAGACATTCAAGGCAAGCAAGTGGGAGTACATAGAGCTGCCCGACGGTGTTCTGGTTGCGGACACGCTTACGGTGGATCCGGTTTCCGGATTTAGTATTGAGATAATACGAAGGGATGAAAATGGCTACTACGTTAACTTTACCTATGATAGAGAGGGAACCATCAATGTTTCGGTAAACTGGGTTGATTTTGATGATAGATGGGGGGATCGTCCCAAAGAAAAAATAGACTTGCACTTCATCCACACACACGATGAAACTTACGATTCAGAAACATTCAGCATATATGCAAAAAATGACTGGAAAGACAGTACGATCCAGGAAAAAGATCTCCCTTCAGGGTGGTCATATGATGACAAAAGCTTCAGGGTTCAGGCAGAGGAGTTTAAGAATTATGATGTAGAAGTTTCTAGGTTGGGCGTGAACAGCTATTCAATTACCTACACACATACAAATGCTGCCAACGTACAATTTGAAGTACAATGGAAGAAAGAAGGATCTGGCACGGATAAGAGCAAGAGTCAGGTTAAGGTGGATTTGCTGGAAAACGGAGATGTAGATAAAGTTTTTCGTACCCTTACCCTCCCCACAAGTCAAAACACTTTCTTGACTATACCGTCAGAATTCCTTGAGCATTGCACGTCATGGATAAAACCGGAGGTTATAGATTACTATACACCGGTTGTTTACAGGGAGAATAAAGATTCTAACAAAATCATTATTGAGTATTGGTATGCTGCAGGGCAAAACCCACTTGAGGTGACATGGGTAGACGACAATAATTTTTATAATACACGGCCGGATAGTTTTACAGTAGAAATTGCCAACGGAACATCTTACAATTACTACCTTAAATTATCAAAAGAAGATCAGACATCCGGGGATGATAATGTATGGAAAAAGAAGTTTTGGATGCCGTGGATCTTTAGTTCTGACGGTAATAAATGTAAGGTGAAAGTTGTTGAAAATGACGATCTGAAGGGTTATACCGCCAGTGAGTGTGTAGTAGATGAGAATGTCTACAAAATAACACTCACATACACCGGTGATATCGGTGAAAAAGTCAAAATTAAGACGGATTGGGAAGGAGACGGCGGCCTGGACAGACCGGAATATCTGTCAGTAAACCTGATGCAGGATGGAAAATGCCTGAAGACATTAGAGGTGCCTGCTGATAAGGATGCAGAAGCTGTTGTTCCGAAAGGCTTTACCAAAGAAAACATTGTACTGGCGGATTCCCAGCCCTGCGAAGAGACCGACGGCTATACCTACAGCATTCGGGAAGACACCCGGGAGGATGACGGTACGCGGGTCTTCACCATCGTGGGTACCTGTCAGTCCGATAAGGTGAAGTTCCAGGTGAAAAAAGAGTGGCAGGATACGGGACATGAGAGTGAACGCTCTGACGTTACGGTACGGCTGTATATAGATGGAAATGCACAGAATAAATACAGGACATTAACCGAAAAGAATGATTGGACCTGTGTTTTTAGAGGTCTTGAAGCCGGCCATGAATATAATGTAGAAGAGGTGATGAGCAGCCAGCAGGAGAAAAAATATTCACCTTCTAAAAGCGGCGATGCAAGTACCGGATTTATTCTCACGAATACATATATCAAGAATATTCCTGTCAAGATCATATGGGATGAAAAAGTTTCGTCTCCGGCAGATTCGCTGGCACTCATGCGGCCGGATAGCTTTGAACTGCAAATTAATTTTACTGGCGGAAGCGCCATTTATATTCCTATGACCAAGTCGGATGTAACGGAGGAGGATGAGAATACATGGACATGGTCGCTTGTTGATACAGACAGTACTATTGAACAGAGCTGCGCTTCTGTAGGATTAAACGAAGTACCGGACTATTATACAGTTATAGGCAGCTATGATAAGACAGATGGAATTGTTATCCACTGTAAACTGAATATAAAAGATCCTGCATTTCTCACTTTCAAGACAGTGTGGGAAGGAGAGGAATCCAGCGATACAAGTCATCGTCCCGAAAACATTGAGATAACCCTCAGTGCGGACAGCAGGGTCGACAGCCGGGTGCGGATAAAGGACGGTTACTGTATAGAAGTTCCAGACACCCTTTACAAGGAAGGCAAGATAGCGGTAAAGGTGTCGGATCCGCAGCCGGACGACATTGAAAATGCAGACCGGTATACCTATTACATCACTAAAAATACAGATGAAAAGGTGTATACCGTCCACTGCGTCTACAGCCCGTTTAAATTCACCGTGGAAAAGAAATGGGAAGATACCGGTCACAAGGACGAGCGGCCTTCTTCCGTGCAGGTCCAGGTGTATGTGGACGACAAGAAGATGGAAGGGGATAACTATGTCC
>CAVIGE010000057.1:1937-17242 GCA_963642325.1 Prevotella sp. CAG:279 | reverse complement strand
CTCCGTACCAGCCTGAGCTTTACCATCGCAGGCGTGAAATTTTTTATGGTCCATAATAAAAAGGATGTGACATGGGATCTTGGGGATACTCAGGTGGTGATCTTCGGACATACACATAAATATTTTGAGAAGATCATAGATGACCGGCTGTGGCTGAATCCGGGAAGCTGCGGAAGGAGCCGTTTTGGAGGAGAAGTCACAATGGCTGTTATGACCGTGGAGGACGGACAATATCAGGTGGAGAAAGTCGTACTGTAGGATTTTTTGTACTTTATGGGAAACAATCCTTGTAATTTAACTCTGGGAGCGTATAATAAGAAAACGTTTAAAACAAAAGTGGTCTTACCACTTTTCGGTGAATTACAAAGCGAATGCGAATATCCGCTTAAAATGAGTAGGAGGGATGCAGCATGAAGTACGTGCAGCAGTTCAGCATCATCCTGCTGATTTCCGTCATTGGAGAAATCTTAAAAACCTTTCTTCCTCTTCCGGTACCGGCCAGTGTTTATGGTCTTGTCATCATGCTGGCGGCACTGCTCACAGGCATTCTGAAGCTGGATCAGGTCAAGGGCGCGGCAGATTTTCTGGTTGAGATCATGCCGGTAATGTTCGTGCCGGCAGGTGCGGGTCTGATCTCAGCCTGGAGTACCCTGAAACCAATCTGTGTGCCGGTTCTTATCATGACGCTTATCAGCACGGTGATCGTAATGGTTGTAACAGGAAAAGTAACACAGGGAGTGATCAGAATGGGAAAGAGAGGAACTGAAAAATGATGGAATTTATAAAAAACTCAGCATTTTTCGGGGCAATGATAAGTCTGATCGCCTATGAGATCGGCCTGATCCTGAAAAGGAAATTCAAAATGGCGATTTTTAATCCTCTTTTAATTTCAATTATCTGTGTTATCGGAGTGCTTGTGATCTTTCATATTGATTATGATGATTATAATGAGGGAGGCAAATATATCAGTTATCTGCTGACACCTGCAACGGTGTGCCTGGCAGTACCCCTTTATGAGCAGATCCATCTGCTGAAAAAGAATCTCAAGGCAGTGGCAGTCGGGATCATTTCCGGAACACTGGCCGGACTTTGCAGCATTCTGCTTATGTCTAGGCTGTTTGGCTTCAATCATCAGGAATATGTGACAATGCTTCCGAAATCTATTACAACCGCTATCGGAATGGGCGTTTCCGAGGAGCTTGGCGGTATCGTGACCATTACAGTTGCCGTGATCATCATCACAGGAGTTTTTGGAAATATGATCGCTGAGGTCGTCTACAGGATCGCAAAGATCGAGGAACCCATCGCAAGGGGTCTTGGTCTTGGAACCTCTGCCCATGCCATCGGAACAGCAAAAGCCATGGAGCTTGGCCCGGTAGAGGGTGCCATGAGCAGTCTCGCCATTGCAGTTGCCGGTCTGCTTACGGTTGTAGGAGCATCGGTGTTTGCTGGAATATATTGAATATAGAGCGTAAGAGGCTTATTAAATCCATAGAAAAATAAAAACAGGTGAAAGGTCTGTCGTGTCTGCGGCAGGCTTTTTTCTTTTCAATGAAAACAAACATATTTTTGTGCGGAATAAACAAATGTTCGGAAAAGGCGAGTTTATACCGTTTTATCGTACTGAACGTGCGCTATAATGCCAGTATACAGAAAATATGTTCGGAAAATATGTTCGATATATTATATGTGGGACATATAACAGGGAGGATGGATCTTATGTGGAATATGGAGAATAACAGGAAGGTAGCACTGGCAGAGGGAAGATACGGGGAGACACAGCATGGCCATTCAGGGAAGAAGCTTTCTTCCGGTATGGCTATGCTGCTTGGGGCATTTCTTACAGCAGAGATCATGATCGGAGGGGCAATGCTCTTTAATTTTGATTTTCGGGGCGCAGATATCATTGCTGTTGTACTCGCGTTCATGGTATTATATTTTGCAGTAGTGGCTTCGCTGACGGATAAGTAGAACAGGAGGAGTGCAGATGCCCAGGAGCTTTAACCAGAAAATAAAAATTTTATATCTGATGCGTGTTTTTCTGGAGAGAACCGACGAAGAACATCCCATGTCTGTAAAGGATCTGATGATTTATCTGCACAATCTGGGAATCAGTGCAGAACGTAAGACCGTATATGATGATATTGAGACACTTCGTAATTTTGGCATGGATATCCTGAACCGGAGGGAGAAACCGGCAGGATTTTATCTTGCCAGCCGGGAATTTGAACTTCCGGAACTGAAGCTTCTGGTGGATGCAGTACAGTCCTCCCGTTTTATCAGCAGCAGTAAATCCCGTCAGCTGATCGGTAAGCTGGCGGGACTTGCCAGTGTGCATGAGGCCAGACAGCTGCATCGGCAGGTCTTTGTGGAGAACAGAGCCAAGACCATGAATGAGAGTGTATATTATAATATTGATGAGATCCACAGGGCGATCAACGATAACTGGCAGATTTCTTTCCAGTATTGTCAGTGGACGGTTGAGAAGCAGCTTCAGGTGAAGAAGAATGGTGAGCGTTACTATGTAAGTCCCTGGAGCCTTGTATGGCAGAATGAGAATTACTATCTGATCGCCTATGATGAGAAATGCGAAAAGGTGAAGCATTACCGGGTGGATAAGATCCTGAAGATCCGGATGGAGGATGCGGCACGTAACGGTGGAGAGCATTTCAATAATTATGATACAGGAGAGCTGACATCCAGAACCTTCGGGATGTTTGGCGGCAGAGCGGAAACCATATGTCTGGAAGCGCACAATCGTCTGGTGGGCGTTGTGTTAGACCGTTTCGGAAGAGACATTATGGTACAGAAGAAGGATCATGAACATTTCAAAACACTGATTCGTGTAAACGTCAGTGATCAGTTTTTTGGCTGGATAGCCAGTCTTGGGCCGGATGCAGTGATCGCGTCACCGGATGAGGTTCGCGATGAGTACCGGGAATTTCTTGAGAAGAATCTTTCTAATTACAAATGATAACGAGCTCCTTATGATAAACTGCTACACAGCTGTTCGGCACATAGCTGTGTAGTGAATATAAAATCTGCATAAATCTGTATATTACGACAATTCAGGGAATTTTACCCTGGATCAGCAGATTTTCAGGAAAATAATTCCTAAAAAAATACATGAAAAAGGACAAAAATGAGAAAAATTATATAATAACCATATCTGAAATACAAAAATGATATGGAGAGCATATGTAAAAAAGATAATAGACATCGCGATGTTTAAGTGCTATAATTGCTTTCGTTCTCGGAAGGGACGGATTTTGCCGGTGACGGCAGATTATGGACGGTGAAGATATGACTGTAAAAGCAAGAATGCTGAAGCTTCTGGAACAGCACGAGAATGTGCTGATATCCGGTGAAGCGGCAGCAGCAGAACTTAATTGTACACGTGCAGCCATCTGGAAAGCTGTGAAATCCCTCCGGGAAGAGGGATACACCATAGAAGCAGGCCCAAACAAAGGCTATGTGCTTCGCGGCGGCAGCCGGTTGTCCGAAGAGGGAATCCGGCTTTATCTCGATCATCCAGATGTGCCTGTAAAGATATACAGGGAACTGGATTCTACGAACAGGGCAGCCAAGGAGGCTGCATTTTCAGGAGAAGCGTGTCACGGTGCACTGATATTGGCACGCCAGCAGAAAAGCGGAAGAGGCCGCAGGGGTCGGAGCTTCTATTCTCCGGAAAATGCAGGATTGTATATGAGTATTGTTCTAAGACCGGAGCGTACTCTCAAGGAAGGACTCCTGATCACTACGTCAGCTGCGACTGCAGTTTGCAGGGCAGTGAAGAAGATATGCGGGATTGATCTTGGGATCAAATGGGTCAATGACCTGTATCTTCATAATAAGAAGGTGTGTGGGATACTGACAGAGGCTGTTACCGATTTTGAGAGTGGAAACATCGAGTTTGCCGTTGTGGGAATCGGACTGAATCTGTATATGCCGGAAGAGGGATTTCCGGAAGAAATACAGGGGACAGCCGGAGCACTGTTTGAGAGCAGGAAAGATGCGGAACATATAAACTGCAGTCTTCTTGTTGCTGAGATTGTCAACCAGCTTCTTATGGAAGTAGAAACTCCGGGACTTTCCAGAGAATATACAGAAAATAATATCATTCCTGGAAATATGATCGTGATCACTGACGGAACGCGTAGGAGAGAGGCTTATGCCAAAGCTATTGCGCCCGATGGAAGGCTGCTTGTAAAGGAACAGGATGGTTCCGAAACGTTGCTTTCCTATGGTGAAGTATCTGTGCGCAGGAAATCGGAAGAAGATCAGTTGAAGTAAATTGTGTATTTTGTATAAAAAACAAACTCTTTTTTGTGCAAAACGGGCAAAAATAATATTGACATTCTGGAAATGCGGAGTAAAATAAAGTCAACTACAAGGCGTGGTCATACCAATTAATAATGATAAGATCACAGCCAGGAGAAAAGGAGGGAGAAAAACGGGAGATTTATCAAGTACACTGGCAGAAGAGCTGAACAGTAAGACAGCCTTTACCATTCCTGTTTTCGGCGGAATACCGATTGCAGAATGTGTAGTAGTCACATGGGTCATTATGGCGGTTCTTGTGATCCTGTCTCTGATTCTGGTTCGAAACCTCAGTGTGGAAAATCCGGGTAAGAAGCAGCTGCTTCTGGAATCCGGGGTAAGTTTTCTTCAGGATTTCTTCATAGGCATCCTGGGAGAAGAAGGCAAACAGTACGCGCCTTATTTGATGTCAACCGTAATCTACATCGGAATAGCTAATATCGCAGGCGTATTTGGTTTTACGCCGCCAACGAAGGACATGAATGTGACCATTGCGCTGGCATTGATGAGCATTATTCTGATAGAGTATGCAGGCTTTCACAAGAAGGGACTGAAAGGGTTCCTGAAGAGCTTTGCGGAGCCGGTTCCGATCATGCTTCCAATTAATATTCTGGAAATCGCGATCAGACCTACATCTCTCTGCATGCGGTTGTTTGGTAATGTTCTGGGAAGCTTCGTAGTAATGAAGCTGCTGGAGTTTGTGTGTCCGGCTATTCTTCCCATACCATTCAGTCTGTATTTTGATTTCTTCGACGGATTCATACAGGCGTATGTATTTGTATTCTTGACATCCTTATTTATTAAGGAAGCAATTGAGTAGTGGAGTGGAACATCCGCTTGATCAAAAAATGAAAAAAATTGTATTTTACAGGAGGAAAAAACTATGTTAATCGCAATTGGTGCAGCTATCGCAGTTCTTACAGGTATTGGAGCAGGTATTGGTATCGGTCTTGCAACCTCTAAAGCAGTAGAAGCTATCGCAAGACAGCCGGAGGCAGAGAGCAAGATCAGTAAAGCACTCCTTCTTGGATGTGCTCTTGCAGAGGCAACAGCTATTTACGGTTTCGTAATCGGTCTTCTGATCATCATCATGCTTGGCTAATAGGTAAAGACGAGATACTAATTCAGGATTAAGAGAGGCAGGTGGACCAGGTGATTAAAATTGATATCAACCTTGTCTTTACTATTATAAACCTGATCGTTCTTTATCTTTTAATGAAGAAGTTCCTTTTCGGCCCGGTCATCGGTATCATGGAGAAGAGAAAAGCCATGATCGATGAGCAGTTTGCTTCAGCAGAGAAGACAACTACTGAGGCAAACCAGCTGAAAGGACAGTATGAGGATGCATTGAAATCTGCGAAGGAGGAATCCTTCAATATTGTAGAGCAGGCTAAGGACGAGGCAAAAGTACAGGCAGACGGCATCGTGAAGAGAGCCAACGATCAGGCCGGTGAGATTCTTGAGAAAGCAAGAAGGGATATCAGCACTGAGCAGGAGGCTGCTATGAAAGCGATGGAAAGCAAGGTTGCTGAGCTGGCTATGGATGCAGCATCCAGAATCATGGGAAAGAAGAACGACGAAGCACAGGATATGTCCCTATATGACCAGTTTTTAGAAGGAGCAGGTGATCCTCATGACAGAGACGTCCATTAATTATGCAAAAGCATTGTACGGTCTTTCTGTCCCGGAGGAGGCAATCTGCGAAACAGGGAAGATTTTTAAGAATATACCTGAGATTGGTAAGATGCTTGAAAATCCCCTGGTTTCCCTCAAAGAAAAAGAACAGGTGATAGAGCGGGTTTTTCCGCAGGAAATGAAGAATTTTCTTAAAGTAACGTGCAGGTATCAGAAGGTTGACAGGATCCAGGAGATCATGGAGGCCTATGACGCGTACAGCCGGGAACAGAAAGGAATTCTCAAGGCAGAGCTTCTTTATGTGACACATCCTACCGAAGCGCAGGAAGACAAGATGAAGGAGTTTCTCCGTAACCAGTTTTCTGCCAGAGAGGTGGAGCTTACCCTTACTGAGGATAAGACCCTTGTAGGAGGATTTGTTCTCCGGGCAGGAGATCGTGAGTACGACTGGAGCCTCATCGGACGTTATAAGAAACTGAAACAGAAATTAACCCGGAGGTGAAATTGAATTGGGTGCAATAAATCCAGATGAAATCATTTCGATTCTCAAGGAAGAAATAAAGAACTATGACGAAATCAGTAAGGACCAGGAAGTAGGCACTGTCATCTCCGTGGGAGATGGTATCGCGACAGTTTATGGCATTGATCATGCCATGTACGGTGAGGTTGTGACCTTCGAGAATGGTCTGAAAGGTATGGTACAGGATGTCCGTGCAAACAGCATGGGATGTATTCTTTTCGGAAAGGATACAGGAATCAAGGAAGGCACCAAGGTTGCCAGAACTGGCAAACAGGCAGGTATTCCGGTAGGCGATAAGTTTATCGGAAGAATCGTGAACGCACTTGGTGAGCCTATTGATGGAAAGGGAGAGATCGCATCAGAGGGATACCGCCCGATCGAGAACCCGGCTCCTGGAATCATTGACCGTAAATCTGTAACTGTACCTCTGGAAACAGGAATCCTTTCCATTGATTCCATGTTCCCGATCGGCCGTGGACAGCGAGAGCTGATCATCGGTGACAGACAGACAGGTAAAACATCCATTGCAACAGATACGATCATCAACCAGAAGGGTAAGGATGTGATCTGTATCTATGTTGCGATCGGACAGAAGGCTTCTACCGTTGCAAAGGTAGTTTCCAATCTTGAAAAATATGGTGCTATGGAGTACACAACCGTATTCTCCGCTACAGCCAGTGACTGTGCACCACTTCAGTATATTGCTCCTTATGCAGGTACTGCTCTTGCAGAGTACTTCATGTATCAGGGTAAGGATGTACTGATCGTATATGATGATCTTTCCAAGCACGCAGTGGCATACCGTGCGTTGTCACTTCTGCTTGAGCGTTCTCCGGGACGTGAGGCTTATCCTGGTGACGTATTCTATCTCCATTCCAGACTTCTGGAGCGTTCCAGCCGTCTGAGCGAGGAGGCAGGTGGCGGATCCATCACAGCACTTCCGATCATTGAGACCCAGGCGGGTGATGTATCTGCATATATTCCTACAAACGTAATTTCCATCACAGATGGTCAGATCTTCCTGGAAAGTGATCTGTTCTTCTCAGGTATGCGTCCGGCAGTCAATGTTGGTCTTTCCGTATCCCGTGTTGGTGGTGCAGCACAGACTAAGGCTATGAAGAAAGCTTCCGGAAGCGTTCGTATCGACCTGGCACAGTACAGAGAAATGGAGGTGTTCACTCAGTTCAGCTCAGATCTGGATGAGGCCACAACCGCTCAGCTGAAATACGGAAGCTGTCTGATGGAGCTTCTGAAACAGCCACTGTGCAGTCCGTTAAGCCTTCATCAGCAGGTAATTACTCTCTGTGTTGCAACCCACAAGCTGATGGTTGACGTAGAAAAGAAAGAGATCAAGAAATATCAGAAAGACCTTCTGGAATACTTTGATAATGTATATCCTGAGATCGGCAAGGAGATCGAAACTACAAAACAGCTCTCCGATGAGCTTGTAGAGAAAATCGTAAAGGCGGCAGAAGAATTCAGAGATAAGAGCAGGTAGGTGTTGATATGGCAAATGCAAAAGAAATACAGACTCGTATGAAAAGCATTCAGGACACCATGAAGATCACCAATGCGATGTACATGATTTCTTCTTCCAAGATGCAGAAGGCCAAGAAGATCCTGCAGGATACAGAACCTTATTTTTATAATATGCAGGCTGCTATTGCCAGGATCCTCCGCCATATGCCGGATATCCAGCATCCTTTCTTCAGTGAGCGGCATCTCGTTCCGAAGGAAGAGAGAAAAATAGGAACTATCGTTATTACAGGCGATAAAGGTATGGCCGGTGCATACAATCACAATGTACAGAAAATGACAGAAGACTTCATGGAAGAAGTACCGGGACATCACAAGCTGTATGTCTTAGGGATGGTAGGGCGTCAGTATTTCGGCAAGAGAGATATTGATATGGACGGCAGCTTCCAGTATACCGTGCAGAAGCCGACCATGCACAGAGCACGCCTTATCACGGAAGAGATCGTACGGGCATTTCTGGAAAGAGAGCTGGATGAGATTCACATTGTCTATACGCAGATGCAGAATGCAATGGCAATGGAGAATGTGAATATGCAGCTTTTACCGCTGAAAAAAGCTGATTTTAAGGTGGGGCAGGTACCGGCAGACATCTATCAGGAGGAGATCGTCTTATCTCCATCCGCAGATGTACTTCTGGACACCATGATCCCGAACTACCTTACAGGTGTGATCTATGGATGTCTTGTAGAGGCATATGCCAGTGAGAACAATGCGAGAATGACAGCAATGCAGTCCTCTACAGATAATGCGAAGGCGATGCTGAGAGATCTTTCTATTCAGTATAACCGTGCACGTCAGGCTGCGATCACGCAGGAGATCACAGAGGTTATCGGCGGTGCTAAAGCACAAAAAAGGAAGTGATGACTATGAATAAAGGTAAGATCGTACAGGTTATGGGACCTGTTGTAGACGTTGTTTTTGAAGACGGACAGCTTCCGGATATCAAGGATGCACTTGAAGTTGAGAACAACGGCAAGAGATGCGTTATGGAGGTGTCCCAGCACCTTGGAAATAATATCGTACGCTGCATCATGCTGGGAGCCAGTGAAGGCCTGCAGCGAGACAGAGAAGTAACAGCTACCGGAAGTGGTATCAAGGTTCCGGTTGGAGATAAAACGCTTGGTCGTCTGTTCAACGTTCTCGGAGATACCGTAGATGGCGGAGAATCCCTGGATGGTGAAGAGCACTGGGTCATCCATCGTGATCCGCCTTCATTTGAAGAGCAGAAACCGGCTGTTGAGATCCTTGAGACAGGTATCAAGGTTATCGACCTTCTTGCACCATATGCCAAGGGTGGTAAGATTGGTCTGTTCGGTGGTGCCGGTGTTGGTAAGACAGTCCTGATCCAGGAGCTGATCCAGAACATCGCTACCGAGCACGGTGGATATTCTATTTTCACAGGTGTTGGAGAGCGTTCCCGTGAGGGTAATGACCTCTGGACTGAGATGAAGGAATCCGGTGTTCTTGAGAAAACAGCACTGGTGTTCGGACAGATGAACGAGCCGCCTGGAGCACGTATGCGTGTTGCTGAGACAGGACTTACCATGGCAGAGTATTTCCGTGACCAGGAACACAGGGATGTACTTCTTTTTATTGATAATATCTTCCGTTTCGTACAGGCTGGTTCTGAGGTTTCCGCGCTGCTTGGACGTATGCCGTCCGCAGTAGGTTATCAGCCAACACTGGCAACTGAGATGGGTGAGCTTCAGGAGCGAATCGCATCTACGAAAGAGGGATCTGTTACATCCGTACAGGCAGTATACGTACCGGCCGATGACCTGACTGACCCGGCACCGGCAACAACATTCGCCCATCTGGATGCGACTACGGTTCTTTCCCGTAAAATCGTTGAGCAGGGTATTTACCCGGCTGTGGATCCGCTGGAATCTACTTCCCGTATCCTGGAAGCAGATATTGTCGGAGAAGAGCATTACGAGGTAGCACGTAGAGTACAGGAGGTTCTTCAGAAATATAAAGAGCTGCAGGATATCATTGCCATTCTTGGTATGGAGGAGCTTTCCGAGGAAGACAAGCAGACGGTATTCCGTGCAAGAAAGGTTCAGAAGTTCCTTTCCCAGCCATTCCATGTAGCTGAGAATTTTACCGGTATTAAAGGTAAGTATGTACCACTGAAGGAGACGATCCGTGGATTTAAGGCGATCATTGATGGTGAGATGGATGAATATCCTGAGAATGCATTCTTTAATGTTGGAACTATTGATGACGTAATTGCAAAAGCAAAAGCCGAGGAGAACCGGCAGTAAGGAGCGGCGATGAGTGAGACATTTGGTCTGGAAATTTATGCCAGCAATAAACTGGCTTATGCAGGACGTGCCCTGAAGCTTATCATTCCGGCTGTGGATGGCGAGCAGGGATTTCTTGCCCATCATGCGAATGTCGTAGCAGCCATCATTCCCGGAGAGATGCGTTTTGAGGATGCAGAGGGCAATGAGCATGTTTTTGCAGTAAGCAGTGGTTTTGTTGAAATGATCAACAATCGTGCCAAGCTGTTCTGCCTGAGTGTAGAGAGTCCGGAGGAGATTGATATCCGCCGTGCCCAGGAAGCTAAGGAACGTGCAGAAGAGCAGCTCCGTCAGAAGCAGAGCATCCAGGAATATCATATGAACCAGATGGCCCTTGCAAGAGCGATGACACGTCTTAAAGTAACACATAAGCAGTAAAAAAATAAATTATTATATCATAACACCCATTACTTGTTATACTGTCATGCAGGAAACCGGTAATGGGTGTTTTTGCAAAATAGACAACAAATAAAAATTGAGTTATACTATAAAACGTTAAAGCAGGGACGCAGAAAGGACGGGACAGATGACAGAAACGAAACGTTTATATTATGAAGACGTATATAAAAAAGAATTCACAGCCAAAGTTGTGGAGTGCCGCGAGGCAAAAAAGGGCTTTCACATTATTCTGGATGAGAGTGCTTTTTATCCGGAGGGCGGCGGACAGCCGAGTGATGTGGGATATCTGAATGATGTAAAAGTAAAAGAAGTACATGAAAAAGAAGGGGAGCTTCTTCATTATACAGAGCAGCCGCTGGAAGCTGGAACAGAAGTGCAGGGCCGTATCGACTGGGCGAGAAGATTTGATCTGATGCAGCAGCACTCCGGCGAGCATATGGTCAGCGGCCTGATCCATGAGGCTTACGGATATGATAATGTAGGCTTTCATATGGGAAGCGATACGATTACTGTGGATCTGAATGGTCCTCTGAATGAGGCACAGCTTGCCGAGATCGAGAAAAAAACAAATGCGAAGATCTGGGAGGATTCAGAAGTAAAGATCCTCTATCCTACGTCAGAAGAACTGGAAAAGATTGACTACAGAAGCAAAAAAGAACTTACCGGCCAGGTACGTATCGTGGAATTTCCGGGCGTGGATATCTGCGCATGCTGCGGAACTCATGTGACACACACAGGAGAGATCGGCATGGTGAAGCTTCTTTCCGTGGAAAAATTCCGCGAAGGTGTCCGCATTGAGATGATCTGTGGAAAACGGGTTCTTGACTACTTGAATATGGTGAATGAGCAGAATCATCAGATTTCAGTGAAGCTTTCTGCGAAAATGGACAAAACCGCGCAGGCAGTAGAACGTCTTCAGGAGGAAAATCTTCGACTGAAGAGCCAGGTCAGCCAGTTTGTGGACGATATGTGCCGTAAGGAGGCGGAACGTTATGCAGGAAGCGGAAGCGTTCTGATCTTTATGGACGGAATGGATAATGACAGCGTGCGAAAGCTTGCTGATGCGGTAACACAGACCTGCCAGGGATGTTGTGCGGTATTTTCCGGAAATCCGGATGGAAGCTATAAGTACGCAATGGGCGAAAAAGACGGAGACCTTCGTCAGTTCACAAAAGAAATGAATGCGAAATTAAACGGGCGCGGAGGCGGCAAACCCTTCTTTGTACAGGGATCTGTGCAGGCGACAGAGGAAGAGATCAGAAGATTTTTTGAGCAGTGATGGAAATGTTTGGAGAATGTCATGCACATATATTTCTCAATGGCTATGATTACAGGAAGGCTGTTGAGACACAGAAAAACGGCCCTGAGGACGAGCTGATCCGTATTCATCTTGAGGAATACTGGAAACGAGGAATCCGTTTTGTCAGAGATGGAGGGGATCATTACGGTGTGTCGAAACGGACTGCCGGACTGGCCCTGGAATATGGGATTGATTATCGCACACCGGTTTTTGCCATTTATAAAGAAAACCATTATGGGAAAATCGTTGGAAAAAGCTTCTCAGATATGAAAGAATATCACAGAAGAGTTATGGAAGCAGCAGAGGAAGGCGCGGATTTTATCAAGATCATGACGACAGGAATTCTGGATTTCGCAGATCATGGAAGAATTACGGGAACGCCGCTTTCGGCAGCTGAAGTAAAAGAAATGGTGCATATTGCCCACGAAGAAGGCTTTGCAGTGATGAGCCATACCAATGGGAATTATGGTATACAGGCTGCGGTGGAGGCCGGTGCTGACAGTATTGAACATGCCAATTATATGGATGCGGAAACGATTTCCATGCTGGCGGATAGTGACAGTGTGTGGGTACCTACACTCGTAACTGTGAGGAATCTTCCGGGATGCGGAAGATTTGAAAATGAGATCCTGTCATCGATCATCCGGACAGGGGAAGAAAATCTGAAGAAAGCCTTCGAGAAAAAAGTGCATGTAGCAGTAGGCAGTGATGCCGGTGCGTACCGGGTCCTTCACGGAAAGGGCACAGAGGACGAATGCAGGGCTTTTTTTGAAATTTTAGGTGATACACCGGAGGTAAGAAGCTGGATGAAGGACGGGGAAAGGAGAATCCGCTCCGTTTTCCGTCACGGATCCTCGAACTTAATACAGGAATAAATGTTGGAGGTGCGGGATTTCGCAGGGTTGAAAGTGACCAAAAGATCCGCACCTTCCTGCATTCCACTGCCGGAAAGATCCTGGGCGTTCTCGCGGTCACAAAGGATTTTTACCCCATCGTAAGTCTGGATCAGAACGGTATTGGCCGTTGTTCCCAGAATAGTTCCGGTTACAGTGGAAGAAATATTGCGGACGGAAAGAGTATCAGGATCTTCCCCTGTAACGCCGCGGATTTTCATGCCGCTGGTGGATTCACCATCAAAAGTGCCTGTATAAATAATATTTACATAAGATCCAGGAGCCATTCCTCCTTTAAAATATACGGGAACAGAAGAAACGGGAATAATGAGCTCTGTGTCTGAGGTCTGGGGAATAACTGTTATGGTATTGGTGCTGACACTTACAAGCCTGGCGCGGAGTTTCTGCTCTTTTTTCTGCGGCTCCGGTGAAGGAGTGGGGGTTGGATCCGGAACCTTCACAGGATCCACGTCAGAGACGCTGATCACTTTCGTGAAGCTTCCGTCATACTGCTCATCATCAACCTGGGATGAACTGATAAATTTTCCACGGAAATGGACATAAACCCACCGGCCTGCCTTGATGCCTTTTTTATAATACTGTTTCACGCCTGTTACCGGAAAGGTAACGGTGTTACCTTTTTCCGTTACGATAACAAGAGCGTTGGAGGAGAGACGTTTTACCTTACCCTTCAGAGTACGGTCTTCCAGAGGTGTTTCATTATGATACTGGTCAGTTACCTTGATCGGAGAAATAGTAGTGATATCAGTTCCGGAAAGCTGTCCTTTATAGATTATGCTGACGTTGTCGCTGAGTACAATGCCATATTTACATTCCAGCCTTGTCTGTGAAACATCAAAGGTATAGGTTTCACCGTTGCTGGAAATGGTAAGATGGCTTCCGTCAAAATTCTGCAGAGAACCGGAAATCTCATCCATATAAACACGGTCCTCCTGGGAAGAATCCTGTGTCTCCTGTTCGGCAGAAGCTGAAGCATCTGAAATTTTGTCCTGAAGAGAAATAATATGATCATCAATACGATCATTGCTGCAGCCGCCCGCAAAAAGGGAAATGCCGAAAATAATACATGCAGCAGACAGTTTTTTCATTTGTGTCCTCCGACCCTGGAATAACGGTCAGTCCTGTTTTTCTGTAAGATCTGTGGACTCCGGTACAAAATCAAAAATCTGCCGGAAAGAATCCCACTGCTCACGGCTGTCTGTTCCGTAGCTGATCAGACCCGTGCACTCAGTACAGGCATTGGTATCCAGATAATTTTCATATTGAATGTGATAGGGATTTTTTGTATTTTTTTCCTGTGGATTTTTCATATGGTCACTCCTTATATTTATGGAAATGTTATAATAAAGAGTAGTATATGAAAACAGGAAGAATTTATGTAAGATAAAAATATTATAGCAAAAAGAAATTTGAATTTCTACAGGGAGTTGGGGAAAAATCCCCAAAATCCCCGACTTACTGAAAACGTGTCCCTACAGGCTGGACACGGAACCAGTAGGTGTAAAAATACCGGAACCCAAGAGAAGTATAAAGCTTCTCAGCGGAGTCGTTGTTCTTCACCACCTGGAGATAGGCATGGCTGGCACCTCTTTTTTTGCCTTCTTTAAGAAGTCCGGATACGACCTGGCGGGCGTAGCCCCTGCGACGGTAATCTTCACGAACGTGGATGGCATAGATGCCAATATGGTCACGGTCCAGGATGCCAAGCCCGGTAGCAATGATCTGACCGTTTCTTGTGATGGAGGCGCAGACTGTTTCCTTGAGGATGGCGCGGTACATAGAAGGAACAACGCTTCTGTGGACCGGATTCGTGGTTCCTTTCAGATCAAAGAGGCTGCGGATCCAGAAATCCGGGATTTCGTTGGAGAAAAGAACCTCTGTAACAGGGGCATCCAGAACTGCTTTGTCCAGATCTACAGTCATAACATTGGTTACGTGCTGTACGGAATATCCGCGGTTTTCCAGCATATAGTCGAAATCCGGGGAGACAAGCGGGCTGATCTTGAAGATGGCCGGTGTTCCAAGACGTCTGTAAACATCCTCGCAGTAGGGGATTTTTTCCCGCCAGGGAAGAGTAGAGGTTCCGAACTGCTCCACACTGTTGGTTCTGTGTGTATAAAAATAAGAAAAACGGAGAATCCAGCCATCGTAGAGTTCCATCTTGTGAGATGGCCATGCGTTCAGAGACATATCCTCGATTTTTTTGATTGCGGTTTCCATATTTATAACCTTTCTGTGCTTGAAGAATAAAGTTTTTCGGTGTTTTGATAGTAGCACTATCAATGCCTGTGGTCAAGCATGCAAAATCCCTGAAAATGGATAAAAAACGAATAAACATGAAAAACGTGAAATTTTTTAAAAAAAATTAAAAAAAGTAC
>CAVIGE010000057.1:0-1927 GCA_963642325.1 Prevotella sp. CAG:279 | reverse complement strand
CATTAAAGCATCCTGCTGCGCAGAGGAACGACGGGTATTCATCATGATCCCGATATCGTTGATCCCGATCAGAACCGTAATGATATCCGGATCAGACCCGTTCAGCCAGGAATCGGTGTTCGAAAGAAGCCGTTCCAGAGTAAAACCGTCAATTCCTTTATTTTCAATGGAAAAATTATGGCCAGTGTCATGGAGCAGGCCGGAGAGTATCTTCACATATCCGTTACCCAGAGGGTCTGAGGAAAAAAGCCGGCCACAGTCTGTGATGCTGTCGCCAAGGCACAGGAGATGGGGCATGAAAGTTCCTTCTTTCTGATGTACAGAGCGGATCATTTTCCGCAAATGAGCTGGTACAGTATTTATAGCACTCCCGGAAATTACTGCATCAAGTTCAGCTGTGCAGAACATGAATTGCTATAGTGCTTTGATAGTAGCACTTACACATACGGTGGTCAAGCGCATGAAATACCTGAAAATGGGTAAAAAACGAATAAACGTGAAAAACATGAAATTTTTTTAAAAAAATTAAAAAAAGTACTTGCATTTTGAAAGAAAGTGTTATATACTAACGAAGTCGGTTGAGGGAAACAAAAAAACAAATCAAACGGCACGAAATAAATAGATGGCCAGTTGGTCAAGGGGTTAAGACGCCGCCCTCTCACGGCGGAAACACGGGTTCGATTCCCGTACTGGCTATTAGACGGAAGCAGTTGGAAGATTTATTCTGGCTGCTTTTTTCGTATGCTTCCGAAATGATGAAAAACAGGAGGCTCTTCATCGTGTTCCATTTAAAACTCAAAGAACTTTTTAATAATTCTGTTTATACTGTTTGTTCCGACATTGATTCTTTTGTTTATAATTCTGGCATGGATTTTTCCCGTGTACGAAAGCTTTCTCCCGATAAGGTTATTTCTTACTTTATTTCCCAGGGTGCTTCTTCGACCAAATGTGAATGGCTTGACTTTTTCCGGCTATCTCCTGACACTTCCTCTGTTTCTGCTTTAAGCCAAAGACGCTCCTAATTAAAACCAGAGGCCTTTGAAGCTGTTTTTCACGAGTTTACGAATTCTGAAGGTCATTCGGCTTCTGGTTTTTACAGCATGCACATTAACGCCTTTTATACATAACAAAAGTCCAACAAAGCAGTTCACAATATATTGTCAGAGGGGGCTTATGACAGTTCCAGAGGAATTATATTCTGATTTTGGGGCTTCTGATTATTAGTTAGTTTCTAGCAATGACATAACATCCTCCCCACCTACTTTGTGACAATTATATAACGTCCTCTATACAGAAACATGCGGTTTTAAGCCATTTTCGTGGCAAAGAAGCCGCATATTTTTTGTAGCAATGACTTGACATCCGCGGGAGCTTTATGTACAGAAAAAAGTACTCCTAAAATATGAAAAACGTAAAATCTTTATAACGGTTATAGAGAGAAAATGATATAAAATTCATTAGGAAAGTATTCATCTCATTTTGTGAAATTGTTGTAAATGAAAGCCTGTATGTGGGTCCTCCTAACGATGATCACGATCCATGTCCATGTGGAAGCGGGAAGAAATACTGTGAAGGAAAAGCAGAGAGTATTCTGAAATGCTGGGCGGCATAGAAAAATTATCAAAATTACTGTTCATGTCCGTATCTGAAATTCCAGAATCACCTTATCATATTTGTAGGTATCAGGTGACATGCTGGAAATAATAACGTTTGTTCGGCCATATCCCAGCAGTTTTTGGGGAAATACGGTAAGGGGGTCAGAATGGATTTCCCTCAGCTCCTGGAAGCATAAATAATTTCCCGCGTTCAGCTTCTGTACAGTGGAAGAATCGTCAGGCAGAACCTCCAGAAACATGTTTGACTCCAGAAACTGGCCGTTGCAGTAGGTAGAAATGATGCCATGGGGAAAAGAAGCCTGCAGATTTTT
>CAVIGE010000056.1:0-17750 GCA_963642325.1 Prevotella sp. CAG:279 | reverse complement strand
ATAATCTGTATATTTTCTGGGCAATCAAATATAAAAATCCCTCCTTACTGTAATATTTTTAAGATAAAATATAGTTTGACAAATATTTTTGCAGTTTGTATAATATACTTAACAAGGGAGCTGGAAGGTGACTGCACTTCACCCAATCCAGCGACAATAGTTAGCTAAAAAATAGCCGTTGATCTCGCCAAAGATTAGGACGGCTATTTTTTATGTGCGTATGTAAGTATAGCTACGATTAGATTAGCAACAGTTAAAATAATCATAAATGTCTCGTAATCGCTCATAAACTTCACCTCCTCCGTAAGGTGTCCGGATTTGGTAAAGAGCACGTCCCCCAGTCCCCTGGGTAAGTATATTTATTGTCAAAGAACAAAGATGATTTGACAAATAATTTAACGCCTTGTATAATATACTTAACAAGACAGCTGGAACGATAGCTGAAACCTATCCGTTTCTGGCGTAATAAGAGTTATAGAAATAGCATCCTACTTTAGCAGAGCGGGGATGCTATTTCTTATTGTTCAGATTCAGAATAGCTACGATTAAAAGTCCTGCATTTAGGATAATCATAAATTCTTCATATGTACTCATAAGCCCCACTCCTTTCTGCAAGACTCAGAAACGGAGTGGTACCGCATCCTTCCAGTTGCCTGGGTAAGTATATTATATTGTCAAAGTATTTGTCTGCCCGATCGGACATATTTTATTCCCATTGAGAATCATCATTTAATACTATAAAAATATGGTTTGACAAATATTTTTGGAGTTTGTATAATATGCTTATCAAGACAGCCAGTAAGGGAAGTCAAGGTTCCCCGTCCTGGCGAATATGTTAAGCTAAGAAATAGCCGCCTATCTTTCCAGGGACAGGGCGGCTATTTCTTATGTGTGTATGTAAGGATAGATACAATCAAGCTGGCGGTTGTCAGAATAATCATAAAGATCTCGTAATCACTCATAAGCATCCTCCTCCTGTCAAGGCTCAGATCGGAGAACCACAGCCGTCCTACTGGCTGCCTGGGTAAGTATATTATATTGTCAAAACACATCTGGCATATCGGCCAATTATCCTCTTTTTTCTTTTACAAATTCTGCGAACTGACGGATTTCTTTTAGTTCGTCTTCTGTATATTCCTCGCCATCGAAGTGGGCGGCAAGAGTAGTAGGCTCTTGTTTGTTTGAATAAACAATATCACCATCAACTATTTTTTCAGCATCACATCAAAATTTTGCACGTAATTCTACAACTTTCCCGATTATGCGGACGGGTTTCTCTTCGATTTCTTCATTGGAAAAATACATAGGATCATAAGCCGGATTAGAGGAAATAAGAGCAATACCGCCCTGATACTTTTTCAGGCGTTTACAGGTGGCATCTGTACCATTGACAGTTGCGATTACGATATCATCAGATTCGGCATCGTCCTGCTGACGTACGATGACAATATCGCCACTTTTCATCCGTGGTTCCATACTGTCACCGTGGATCCGCAAACCAAAGAAAGAACCTGTACGGGCAAGATCTTCAGGGATCTCTTCGGTATCAATAATATCTTCGATCATTTCCAGCGGTATCCCGGCGGCAACACGGCCGTAGACAGGAATGGAAATAGCTTTACGGATAGATTGGTCTTCGATGCGTTTTTCTTCCATTAGATCAGAACGATTACAGTGAAATATTTCACACATTGCGTCAACTTTATCCATTCGTGGAGATTTACTCCCTTTGCACCAATTAGTTACAGATTGCGAGCTTACTTTTAAACGTGAGGCTAATTCTGTTTGTGTCATTTCATATTCCTGAAGATAATGCTTTAAACGTTTTGAAAAAACAATATTGAATTCTTGTTCTGACATATAAAAATTCCCCCATTCCGTTTTTTATAAGTACATTATAGAAATAAAGTTGAAAAAAATCAAGCTAAAATATAAAAAAATCAACTTTTAGTATTGACATCAACTTAAAGTTGATATATACTATAATTGTAACAAGGAGATAGCAGGAAAGGAGTTCAAAATGGAGAACGAAGAAATGGAAAAAAGCACAGTAAACAAATTGATTGAATGGCTTGAAAAACATGGACATACACCGGAAGAAATTTTGGAATGTATTAAATACATAACCGGTAAATAAAAAAGAAATAAGGCACGCACAGGGGCGGTACTCTTCAACATTCCTGCTGAACCGCCCTTGTACTAAATAAATAGTAGCAGGAAAATATAAAAATGTAAATAGAAGAGGTGATAAAAGTGGAAAAAATACAGATCTCACTTGCAGCAGCAAGAGTAAACGCCAAGATGACGCAAGCAGATATTGCGGGAAAGATGTGTATATCCAAGCAGACTATAGTTAATTGGGAAAATGGTCGAGTTATTCCGAAACAGGCTCAACTGGAAATGATGTGTAGAATTTATCATATTCCAGTTGATTGTATTTTTTTACCAATGAAATCAACTTAAAGTTGAAATAAAAAAGAGCGAAAACCATTGACAAACCTCTGAGCTGTCGCTCATCAGGAAACCTCTTTTATTTTGCTATCATTTTGATATCAGAAAGGGGGACGATGATGATACAGACAACTATACGGATACCTGAAGAGCTTTATAAAGGACTGAAAGATTTTGCAAAGATCAGAGGATTGACACTTAATGCGGTAATCAATAATGCGTTATGGGATTCTTTGAAGAAACAGACAACTGGATCAGATCAGAAGGAATCAGCATGAGGCCCGCAAGACCGGATAGGAGGTGAACTGAGATGACAACGATAATAGTCTCTGCGATTATTTCAGTTGTTACAGCAAAAATAGTAGCCACCTACTATTTCAAAAAGGTAGATAGCTACGCGAGAGAAATGTGTGAAATGACAGTAAAAAGCAATCAACTTGCATTGGCTGCTTTGGATAAGTTTCAAAAGAAAATGGACCAGCAGGAATCAGTATAGAGAAGAGGTGAATTGAGATGGAGAACATAAGAAAGCCACAGATATTAATTCAGACAGATGGAATTACAAACACAAAAATCCTCATTGACGGAAAAGAACTTCCAGGAGTTGTAGGAGTGAGATTTTCACAGAATTACAAAGAAAACAAAGGACTTCCTGTATTACAGATCGACCTGAAAGCAACGAATGTTACGCTGGATGCAAAAATGCTCCCTGCATTGCCGGAACCATATAATGGACAATACATATCAATCAGTAGACTACTTGCATCGGGTGCAATTCCTAAAGATAAAATGGCAGAGCTTTGCAGGGAGAATGGAATAGAACTGGTTTTAGATGCTCTTTAATTCATCGGGAGCAGAAGCAAGAATAGGACATTCATCTTTACATGGAGATGAACAAGGGAGTTCACTAATACCTTTTTCCCATACATCAGTGTTGAAGATATATGTGGCTGATACCTTGATATCCTTATTTGCTTTTGGACAAAAACCAGTTACGGAATAATTTCTTTCCATAAAGATCCTCCTTTCTCAGATACTTGGCATGGCAGTGCCTGTATTTATAGGATAGGAGCATACAATTCGACAGTCAATGAAAGACGTTCGACAATTTGCTTAAATTTTTATAAAGAGGTGAAAAAGATGAACAGATTTGATCTGTTGAAACAGACAAATACAAAACTTGCAGCTCGTGTAATTATAGAACTCGGGGAAAGGTTTCATAACAATCCAGAAGCTTTGGTGGAACATCTGGAAGGCAAGATAACAGAAGAAGACTTGCACCAGATCAATGATGCAGGTCGCAAGGAAGGGTTAAGACCGATCGTCTTTATCCCTTAGACAATAGTAACAGCCGTTTCCATTTGGGCATCCCATCATTTTTGAATAAATTAAACAGGACATATAAGAATTATCCATTCGGATGTGTTCTGGCTTGATTTCATCAATTTTGCATTCTGCTGTTTCATTATCCAAGTCGTGAATTTCACCGGTATTGATATTAAGCAGAAAACGTTTGCCATTAAATGGTGCTTGAGATCTTCGCATAAGCAATCCTCCTTTCATATGTACTCGGGTGTGCCAGCACCCTGTATATACAGAATAGGAGAGCGTTGTCGAAACTGCAAGAAAAAGCGTTCGACAAAATAGTAAAAATTCTATAAACACAATAAACACAATCTTCATACGATAAAGCAGGAGGTGAACCAGATGGCAGTTATCAAAGAAACCAAAAATGGATCAGGAGGAGTAATCCGGCGGATCCATGACGACTCTTGCAAGAACAACACTCCGGAAGACAATCAGAAGATCATAGATAACGTATCCCGGATAGTGAATGATTATTACATAAGAAAATCCGTAGGCTAGGAAGGAGAAACAAATGAAACGAGATGCGATCATATCCCTTTTTATAGCCCTCCCGGTGGCAAACCTGCCGTTCTGGCAGTGGAAAAGCCCGGCAGAAATGTTGCTGATGGCCGGACTGTTCTGGCAGGTGGCGTTTGTGGCCGTGGTTGGGACGGGGTATCAGAAACGATAAGAAAAAAAGGCTCAGGCGTTGCAGCACCTGAGCCAGGACCATCCGGCCCCTTGGGAAATTAGTTTACATAAATATAACACCAGGGAGCCGGAAAGTCAAGCTGTTGGCGGTTATGTACCGCTATATTTTTAACCTTTTTCGGAGGGGAGAAGATCCCCTTATAGGCTTGATTAAACGTATTAGAGATAGGACGAGGAACACTTTATGAGATGCGGGTACGAAAGGCAGACCTGGGACTGTGGGAACACCAGAGAAGTAGAGGAAAAGCATACGGGAAGGTATGGTGCCAGGGGGCAGAAACGCCAGAAGAGAAGGAAGGCCACCCCGGAGGAGATTGCAAAGCAGAACAAATGGAAGCGGGAAAGGGACGTCCGCCGCCTGATCAAGTGGAACTTCGGCGCAGGAGATTACTGGTTCACACTGACATACAAGAAGGGATCCAGGCCACCCTGGAAGCAGATCCAGAAGGATATGTCAAGGTTCATCCGGAAGCTCAGGGATAAATATAAAAAATATGGATGGGAGCTGAAGTATATATACCGGCTGGAGATCGGGAAAAGGGGAGGTCCCCATGTGCATATCCTGATCAACCGGAAGTCGAATGATGAAACAGACACCGGTCTGCTGGTAGAAACACTCTGGGAACATGGCCATGCGCAGACAAAGCGGGTGTATGACGTAGATTCCGGAGAACTGGCACAGTACATAACCAAACCGCTGCAGGAACACGAACCGGAAGACCTGAAACGCTATCATCCTTCAAGAAACCTGATCCGCAAAGAACCAGAGAAAAAGGCAGTGCTGAGAAGGAGCCTGGTGGACAGGTACGGGATACCTGTGGAGCCGAAACCGCCGAAAGGCTGGGCAGTTATTCCGGGAAGCGTGCGCCAGGGGACCAACCCGGTCACAGGCTACGCATACCGGCATTACATATTGATCAAAACAGGAAAGGGAAGGGGCTGATATGTGGAAGGTAGATATATATCTGGAAACAGACAGCAAAGTACAAAAGGATACAGAGAGGAAGTGTGGATATGTCCTGGAGACAGTTTGTGCGGGCGCAACCAGGACAGTGGAGGGTTTTGGATGTATTTCCGGAACCTACCACGGTGCAAATCTTCAGAGCCTTGAGGATGCTTTATCCAGGGTCACGAAAACCTGTGAAATCTGTATCCATACGGAAGATGCTTACGTAGCAGCACGAATCATGAAGCTTTGGAAGATGGAAGGGGCTGGCTGGAAGGATTCCCGGGGGAACCCGATCCGGAATGCGGACCTCTGGAAAAAGATCTGGGAACGGGTAGAAAAATACCATTTGAAAATAGCCACAACATCTGATAAACACAGTTACTCCGGGTGGCTGAGGGAACAGATGGATTCAGGAAGATGCAAGAAGATGTGCAGGACAAAAGAAAGGGGAAATTATAAATGTTTGACAGATTTGGAGAGATGAGCAGCTGCAAGGAGATCAATGAGCTTGCAGAGAACCAGCTGAACGAAGGGGACAGCTACAGCCTGAAAGAAATGGCAAAAGAGAACGGGATACCGGAGGATTATGTCGAGATGTACCTGTCCGGGGACATCCCGTACCTTTGCGATGCGGTCACTGCCGCCATGGGGAAACTGGATGTGGAATGCGGATCCTTGAAACTGGCCGGCCTGATGAACGACTGGGTGGAGTATATCCGTGGACTCTGCATGGAAGACGAGATGGTGGCGCACCAGGTCAGGAAGAAGGGAAAGAGCCTGAAGGGCTGTATTGCTGAACTCTTGAAGTATGCCTTCAAGAACCAGGTGCCTGTAGATAAGGAAATCCTGAAGGCAGCAGGGGTCAGTGCCGGAAAAGTGACATTCGGAGATCCGGAGATGGGTACCGCAAAGAAGCTGATCCGGAATTACTATCTGGGAGGCAGCCGGAAATGAAGAAAAAGGAGATAGAAAAGGTTCCTTTCCGGGGCGGTGTCAGGGCAGACAGGCAGTATATCAATACGGCCGTGGCCTTTTTACAGGACATAAAGGATGAACAGCACCTCTTTGTCGAGGTCTATGAAAACAAAAGGAGGGAACGGAAGGTCCCGTGGATCCGGATGGTGTTCACACAAAAAGACTGGGGGCTGTATTATCCGGATAAAGGGTTCTGGTCGGCAGCAGACCTGCAGGAAGAAGAGAAACGGATCGGATGTAAGGTTGAAAGAAAAAGCAGCCAGTGCTACATGGCAAAAGCACAGGAGGATATGATCTGGGCGTTTGCAGGGGATACATGGAAAAGGGCGCACAGTACCTGGCTGGATGCCGTACAGAGACTGATCCAGAATATAAAACACCGGAGAGAATGGAAAAGAAATGAAGCACGGAAAGAAAGGCTCAGGGAAAGGGAACGGAACACCCCACCGCTCTCGGAAGGCCTGGAAGGATGGGCTGGTAAAGCTGGATTTGAACATTTCCTGTACTACAGACGAAAAGGGCGATATGTGGACATTGCCTGCTCTTCATGTGGCCAGGTGACAGAGGCTGCTACCGAAAGAAAAGAAACCTTTGAGGGGCAGTTTGAAAGGATAATCTCGACTCCACGGCATAACTCGGCCGGGATATGTCCTAACTGCGGTGTTACTGGTGCATATAAGGCTCAGGGAAAGACGAAAGGCGCATGGGGAAAGGGAATAAACTGTTTTGTTGCCCAGAAATACAAGGGCAACGGCGTAGTGGTCAGATATATAGGGGCTGAAAAGATATACACACTGGACACAGCACTGGAAGATGAAAAGGAAATCATGACCGGTGCCGGTGAAAGAATGATCGTGACAGAGATTGCAAGGACATATCTGGAAGAAGGGAAAAAGCCACAGACCGATTACCATAAGTACAGTATTGTTTCCGGGGATTTCTGGGATGACTGTAACATATGCGGTATGAATCCGATCACGATCAGACCTGCCAGGGTATACCCGGGAAGCTACACGGAACTGAGGGATACGTTCCTGAAGTATTCAGCAGCAGAGATATACGGAAAAGACAGGATCACATATAACCTTAAAGAATACCTTGAAAGATACTTCCAGTGGCCACAGATGGAAATGCTTGTAAAAATGGGGCTGTACCAGATTGTGGAATCCATGGTGAGGCATGAGTGCGGAATCATAGCAGACAGTGGTGCCATGAGACCGGAAGACTTTCTCGGGATACGCAGGGAAAGGCTGAAGGACCTGCAAATCATGCATGGAAATCTCGATTACCTAAGGATCTGGCAGATAGAAAGAAGACGGGGCTTGCGCCTGACAACGAAGGAAAGCGTATTCCTTGCGGAAAGCAGGGTAAATGAGGATGACCTGGAAGAGATACTGAAGTATACCACAGTGACAAAATTCATGCACAGGGTGGAGCAGTATTCCGGGTGCGAGATTCCGGAAAGCTGGCTGGAACCTATGTGTGCCGGGGCAGTAGGAGTATTGAGTAGTGTAACTCGCACATACACGGATTATCTGCATATGCGCATCCAGAGAGGCTATGACCTGCACAACCAGATATTCCTTTTCCCAAGGGATCTGCAGCTTGCCCATGATCGGATGGTGGTTGAGACGAATACAGAGGAGATCAAAAAGAGGGAGCAGGAGGTTGGAGAGAAGTATCCGGATATCCAAAAAAACTACAGGCATCTGAGAAACCGGTACTTTTATGAGGATGAGGACTTCCTGATCCGCCCTGCAAGGTCTGCCGGGGAGATCGTGCTGGAAGGAAGGATACTCCACCATTGTGTGGGAGGGGATTCCTATTTGGACAGGCATAACACCGGCAGGAGCACGATCCTTTTCCTGCGTTCAAAACTGGCACCTGAAGTACCGTATATCACAATAGAGATCTGTGGGACAAAGATCCGGCAATGGTATGGGATACGGGATACAAAACCGGATGAGGTCAGGGTAGAAGCGTATCTGAGAAAGTATATAAACGTGCTGGAAGAGAGAAACCAGATAATGGCAACTGCATAAGGAGGAAAGAATGGAATATGTACAGCTGAGCATGGATGAGTACATCCAGAGCAAAAATGATATTAAAAACAACCTGGGAGGCATTGTGAAGAGCTTTGTCCGGATCGGATGGCAGCTGACTAGAATCGACAGGTCAGGAGCGTACAAAAATGATGGATACAGTACGATCGCTGAATTTGCGGCAGCCGAATATGGTATGAACAGAACAGGGGTCAGCCGTTTCATGAACGTGTATGAGACCTATTCCGCAGACGGGGACACACCGGAGCTGAAGGAGCAGTACAGGGAGTTTAATTTCTCCCAGCTTACCGAACTTTTACAGATCCAGGAAACAGACAGGCAGATGTTCATGCCGGAAGTAAAGCGGGAAGATATCCGTGAATTCCAGAGATTTGAGAGGGAAAACGAATCAGACCCGGCACAGCTTCTTGACTGGAAGAATGCAAAAAGCCCGGAGGAGAAGCTGAAAGCAACGGTCCAGGAGTTTTTCCGGGAGAATAAAGATATTCTTAACGCATTGTATAGCTCAGATATGGGGCCGAAGGAGCTGGCAGAGTCGATCAGCCCGTCCGGCAGCAGGAGTTACCGGAAAGGCACCGTATACCTGATGTTTTACGAAGAATCCAAAGGGATCATGGTTAAAGTATTCGGGGAGACACCGGTGGATATCACGTATCGATATTTTCTTGATATAGCGCACAGTCTGTTTGATGAGTATGATTCGGGAGCTTATACGTGGGAGAAATATTTCGGGGCATTGCCGGACGAAGAAACAACAGTCCGGAAACAGGAAGAACCAGTGAAACCGAAAATGCCAGAGCATAGCGGTGGAGTCACCGGAATGGTTCAGGGGGATCCTTTAACAGAGAGGATATCGAAAAAATCAGAGATTGCGCCGGCGCAACTAGAGGAACAGATCCCGGGGCAGGACAGAATTGATAACCATCCGGAGTATCTTCCAGAGCCGGTGAAAGAAGAGCTTCCAAAAGAGATTCAGAAAACAGAAGAGCCTGAAGCAGAAACCAGGAAAGAAGAAACCGTGCAGGAGATCACGGAAAGTACCTCAAAAGAGGCTGTATCCAGGAAGGAATATCTTGAAACACTCACCTTATACGGGTGGGCAGATTACATGGCAGCAGAGATGAAGACATTTGGAAGCACACCATTCTCCAGACTGAGGGAAGTGGATTTCTGGGAGGAATGGCTGCGTAGAAAAGTGGATGAAAAAGGGCGGCCATGGGTTGAGTAAAGGGTGTTTTCAAAAATCCAGATATATCACAAATACATAAGGGGAGGCCCTGACCTCCCCGGAAAGGGGCAGAAATGTTATTTCCAAAGACAAAACAAAAGAAAAAGAGACATCATCATCCGGCCAGCATCTTACACGGTAAGAGCAGCAGAACCTGTTATCTCTGTGTGATGCTCCATGACAATTGGAACGAACACAGGGTTTTGGATGAACATCACGTATTCGGAGGACCTAACAGAACAAATTCGGAAGAGTATGGCCTGAAGGTGTACCTGTGTCATAAACATCACATCTATGGACCGGAAGCAGTGCACAACAACGCACGGATCCGTCACGAGCTGCAGCGGACAGCACAGCGGGAGTTTGAGAAACGGTACAGCCACAAAGAGTTTATGGAGATATTCGGCCGGAACTATCTGGATCCGGCAGAGATAGGAGAGAACAATGCAAGGAAGGAGAAACATGTACAGGGTGACAGACCGGAATGGGAAGCCGGTCTTTGAAGACCTGCTGACAGCCAGAGAGGCCGCAAGTAGGGTCGGAACCACAATCGCAAATGTTAGTCAGGCTGCGTTGAGTTATGCCCTGGTAAACAAGAAATACCGGATCATCCAGGAAGATACGAAATTAAGCAGGAAATTGGATTTTGAGCTCCTGGCAGAATGGGACAGATACCGGAAATGGATGCTGGGGGCAGCAGGGAGGAAAGTGTGAATAAGAGACAGAAAAAGAAATTATTTAAAAAGAGATCAATCTTTTATCCAAAAGGCGGCTCGGATGTATTTTTGTTCCAGATCTTCACTGGAATCGGAATGACAAAGAAGAAATGGGAGAGACTGGACAGGATGCTGGACGACTTGTTTGGAAATATAGAATATAATCGAAACACCAGGAATGTAGAGAATTTCAACCGGATCATGGCGGAAAGGAGAAAATAATGAAAAACACATGTAAAACCTGTATCAACAACGATGACGGGCTTTGCGATCATAAAGGTATCCTTGTAGAAGATGAAGATTCCTGCAAGTATCACCGGACAGCGGGAAAGGAGATCAGAATGAAAAGACATGAGAAGAAGATGGACATCACACCAGAACTGATGCTGGCAGCATATAACACTCTGATCCAGGGATGCAAAAGCCAGCCGGCCAGTGAAGATGGAACTTGCAGCAAGTGCATTCTGTATCAGCACTGCCCTGGTACATCAGACCTTCTTCCGGAAGACTGGCAGGAGATACGCTATCCATACTTGGAAGACAACACCCTGTATTACATAAAGGCAGGAGAGGTTAAACAGATCATATTCGCAAGACGGGAGGATGCAGAGGAAAGGCTAAGAGAGATGAAAGAAGGTGTGAAATGAGCTATAAGAACAAAGAAGGATACGCAGATCCGACAGCAGGAAAGGCAATTCGGGCAGCAGGCAGGATGCCGACACACATCCATAATATCAGCTGTGCCCTGGATACCGTGGCAGGACTCCATGGGCTTGAGATCATGGGGCTGAGGGACAAGAAAACAGGCCGTGAATGGCCGAAATAACATAAGCCGGGAGCAGCTGCGTTCCCGGCTAAAAGTATCAAAAAGGGGAGGATACCAGTGGGTGAGATCAAGATCACCAGAAAGCTTCTGGACAACTATAGAAAATTAAAGAGGGAAATACCAGTCCTTAGTCTGGAATTGGCTGAAATGAAACAAGGGGAGGCAGGACTTGGGAACAGTACGATATTTGATTACAGTACAGGTTTTGCAAGACCTCAGAGTGTAGTTGGCTTTGACAAGGAACGATATAACCGGAGAAAACACACATATGATCATAAAATGGCACAGGCGGCAGCAGTGGAACGATGGATCCAGAACATTGAGGATGGCCAGACAAGGTATGTGTTCAAGGCATTCTACCAGCAGGGCATGACCTGGGAGAAGATAGCAGAAAAGACTGGATACTCCCAGAGCCCGGATTATCCGAGACTTTACATCAGGGATACATACTTGAAAAAATGTGAGATTAAGTAAAAAATATCGTTTATAACGGAAATATCGTTATACAATACAATAGAAGCCAAAGGCATAAAGGCCGGCGGCTTTCGATGAACCGCCAGGAAATCCGCACCTGGTGGTGCTTTTGGAACGTAGCTCAGTGGTAGAGCAGCTGGCTTATATCCAGCGTGTCGATGGTTCGATTCCACCCGTTCCAATCAGGTGTACCACACACCTGCATGATAATACTCCAATCATATCACAAGAAGGCATCTGGCAACAGCTGGGTGTCTTTTTGCATGCAATTTATATCTACACGGAAGAAAGGGGATTTATGGGAGGACGTGGTGGAAGCAGTGGAATGAGCAATGAAAAGCCAGTAAGCGAAAAGGTAGCGAACTTATTATGATAAACACAATAAGCATTATAAACAAGTTGATATTGGGCACTCACATAAAGTCAAGGGAATAAAGAAAGATCCACATACGCATAAAGGTTATGCTCATGATGAGAAAGGGACGTATGATACCAGCCCTAAAGAAATAAAAATGATTGAGAGAGTTAGGAAAACATGGTATTATTATAAAAACAGGGAGTAGTTTAGGAAGGAAAACGCACAGAAATGTGAGACTCCGGTGGTCAATCCGGATACCTGTTAGAAGAGACTCAGAAATGGGTCTCTTTTTATGTACAAAAAAATAAGGAGGCGGTCGTATGGCGACAGGCAAGGCAGTCGGAAGACCGCCAAAATATAAAAGCAAAGAAGAAATAGAAGAAAAAATAGATGCGTATTTCAAAGAATGTGAGGGGGAAATCCTGAAAGATGAGGAAGGAAAAACGGTTTTTAATAAATTCGGAAATCCTGTGATCATTAATCAGAAGCCGCCGACTGTGACAGGATTGGCTCTTGCACTGGGATTTTCAACCAGATTATCATTACTGAATTATCAGGGCAAGAAAGAATTTATGAACACGATAACGCGCGCGAAAACAATGATCGAGGCATATGCAGAACAGAGATTGTTTGACAAGGATGGAAGCAGCGGTGCGCAGTTCAGCCTGAGGAATAATTTTAAGGGCTGGAACGAGCGGCAGATCACAGAGCTGGATCAGGAAGAGCAGCGCGCGAGAATCGAACAGATCAGGGCACAGACAGAAATAGCAAGAATGAAAGCACAGGTGGATGAAGATGAGGAAACAGAGGATGACGGATTCCTTGAAGCATTAAAGGGAACGGCAGAAGAGGACTGGAAGAATGAAGAGACAGTTATTTAAGTTCAGACCATTTTCAAAGAAACAAAGGATGACATTAAATTGGTGGACAGAAGATTCTCCGGTAAAAGACTATAATGGAATCATTGCCGATGGAGCGATCCGATCAGGAAAGACCATCAGCATGTCACTGTCGTTCGTTATGTGGGCTATGAGCAGCTTTGACGGACAAAACTTTGCCATGTGTGGAAAGACCATAGGATCCTTCCGAAGAAATGTTTTGTTCTGGCTGAAGCTGATGCTGCTGTCAAGAGGATATTCCGTTACGGATCACAGGGCAGATAACCTTCTGAACATCCGTAAAAATGGAAAAGAGAATCACTTCTACATCTTTGGCGGCAAGGACGAGCGGTCACAGGATCTGATCCAGGGAATCACATTGGCCGGTGTGTTCTTTGACGAGGTTGCCCTGATGCCGGAATCTTTTGTGAATCAGGCAACCGGCCGATGTTCTGTAAAAGGTTCAAAGTTCTGGTTTAACTGCAATCCGGATGGTCCATATCACTGGTTCAAACAGAACTGGATAGATAAGTCTACTGGATATCTGGGAAAGGAAGAAACAGAGCGTATCAGGCAGCAGGCGGCCGCGGAGGGGAAAGATCCCGGCCTGAAAGATATCCTGTATCTCCACTTTACCATGGATGATAACCTGTCCCTGGACGAAGAGATCAAAGCCAGATACCGGAGCATGTACGTTGGTGTGTTCTTTAAACGTTACATCATGGGATTGTGGGCGGCAGCAGAGGGAATCATCTATGACATGTTCGATGAGGACAAGCATGTCCAGGATATCAAAGATTTCTATCAGCTGTTGATCAACGGGAACCGGTACGTTTCCTGTGACTATGGTACACAGAACGCCACAGTATTCCTGCTGTGGAACAAAGGAACCAACGGGAAATGGTACTGCATCCGGGAGTATTACTATTCCGGAAGAGACAAAGGCAAACAGAAAACAGATTCAGAATATGCAGACGACCTGAAAGAGTGGCTGGATGGAACCAAGATCAAGGCGATTATCGTGGATCCATCGGCCGCTTCTTTTATTGCAGAACTCCGGAAACGAGGATATAAGGTTTTGAAGGCCAACAATGACGTTCTGGATGGAATCCGACTGGTCGGAATGCTCCTGAATCTGGAAAAGATCGTCTTTGCATCTTCCTGTAAAGAAACCATAAAAGAGTTTGCTTCCTACATCTGGGATGAGAAAGCCGTGGAGAGGGGAGAAGATAAACCAGTGAAGCAGTGGGACCATTGCTGTGATGCTGTCAGGTATCTATGCAGCACCATAATCGGCACAAAAACGGCACGTTTCCGTGAAATAGGGAGGTGAGAAAAATGTATACATTTACAATACCAAGAGAAAGCTTCGATGAATTAAATCCAGACAAACAGGTACTCCGCCAGCTGATCAGTAAGCACATCAGTATGGTGGACCGGCTGAAAAAGAATATGTCTTACTACGAGGGAAAGCACAAGATCCTGAACGAGACCAAACGGGATAACCGCCTGGTGTGTAATCATGCAAGAGATATCTCAGATACAGCCAGCGGCTATTTTATCGGCAATCCGGTGACATATAAGTCTGAAGGGGATATCAAACCGCTTACAGATGCACTGGAGGTGGCCGGAGCGGATGAAACAGACGGGGACAATGGCCTGGAGGCATCCATTTATGGCCTGGCATATGAATATGTCTATGTGAAGGAAAACGAGAACAACCTGCAGACAAAGAACCTGTCCGCAGAGAATACCTTCATGGTAAAAGATGACAGCATAGAGGAAAATGAACTCTTTGCTGTCTATTATTATATCCGGAAAGATGATTCCGGAAAGCTTCCGGATCACTATATGGCCACGGTATTGACCATGGATTATAAGTACGAGCTGGACATTGAGAACAGCAATACAATCCAGGAAACCACAGAACCGGCGGTGCCCCATTATCTTGGAGAGATCCCGATCATCGAATATTTGAATAATAAACTGGCTATAGGAGATTTCGAGCTGCAGATCCCTCTGATCGATGCATACAATGCACTGATGAGCGACCGTGTGACCGATAAGGAACAGTTTATTGATGCGATTCTGGCCATCTATGGAACATTGCTGACAGATGAGGATGAACCGGGCACCGAGGACGAAGATGAGAGCATCCGGAAAGCCAAGGCCCGTCTGAAGAAGTACAAGATCCTTGAGATGCCGGATACAGCCAAGGCAGAGTATCTGACCAGGACTTTTGATGAGAGCGGCGTGGAAATCCTCAAGAAAGCCATTGAACAGGATATCCATAAGTTCTCCCACATTCCCTGTATGTCAGATGAAAGCTTTGGTGGAAACGTCAGCGGTGTAGCCATGGAGTTCAAGCTTCTGGGAATGGAGAATATCACGAAGATCAAGACCAGGTATTATAAAAAAGGTCTGAGAAAAAGAGTTCGGATCTTCTGTAACTATCTGGCTTTGCACGGGATCTGCATTGATCCGTCCGGGATCACGATGACATTCACCAGAGCACTGCCGAAAAATCTTCTGGAGATATCGCAGATCGTGGCAAACCTGTGGGGAAAAGTAAGCAGGAAGACGTTGCTTGCACAGGTCCCTTTTGTGGAGAATGTGGACGAGGAACTGAAAACCCTGGAAACAGAGGAAGAAGAGAACCTGAAGCGGCAGCAGGAAATATTCGGCATGCAGGATAACACTCCACCGGAACAAAATCCGGATGATAAGGAAGAGGTAGATGAGTAGGAAATACTGGGAGGAGAGAGCTGCCTGGTATATGTATCAGCTGATGGAGGATGCCGAGAAGACAGCAGATCTCATTGCCAGGGTATACCGGAAAGCTTCCCTTCAGCTGGAATATGCTGCAAGGGATATCTTTGAGAAGTTCATGACAAAGTATGGCCTGTCAGAAACAGAAGCCTGGCAGATCATAAACTCCATCCAGGATAAAGACTCCATTGACCAGCTGAAGATGGAACTTCAAAACCGGAAAAGGGACAGTGAGATCCTGAAACAGCTGGAAGCCCCGGCGTACCGGGCAAGGCTGGAACGCCTTAAGGATCTCATGGAACAGGTGGATGAAGTAATGCAGCAGGTATACAAGCAGGAGAAAGAGTTTGACACCAGGCTTTTGGAGAAGCTGGGAGAAAAAGCCTATTATCATTCCATCTACAATATACAGAAAGAGATCGGCCTGGCATTCAGCTTCTCTCATGTGAGCAGGAAGCAGATTGAGCAGGCTCTGCAGATGAAATGGTCCGGAAAGCATTTTTCAGACCGTATCTGGCAGAACACCCAGCAGCTTGCAGATTCTTTGAAGGATGAGTTACTGATCAGTCTCCTTACCGGCCGGACAGACCGGGAAACCGCAGAATCCATCCAGGTACAGTGCGGAGGGGGAGCAAAGCAGGCCAGGAGGGTAGTCCGAACAGAATCCTGCTACATGGCAGGAGAGCTGACTGCACAGAGCTATATTGACTGTGGGATCGAGAGTTACCGTTACGTGGCTGTGCTGGATCTTCGTACCAGTAAGATGTGCCGGGAACTGGACGGGAAAGTTTTTCCGGTGAAAGACCGGAAAGCCGGAGAGAACTATCCTCCCATGCATCCGTATTGCCGTTCTACAACGATTTCTGTCACAGATGATAAAATCCTCAGGAACATGAAAAGAAGTGCCTACAATCCGGAAACAGGGCGCATAGAGATGGTTCCAGCGGATATGACCTATGAACAGTGGTATGAGAAATACGTCAAAGGAAATCCCAAAGCAGAAGCCCAGGAAAAAGCAGTCAAGAACGCTTCATCAGACCGGAAACAATACGATCAGTACCGGGAACTCCTTGGAAAAGACATGCCGAAACATTTTGCAGACTTCCAGGAAATGAAGTATAATGAACCTGAGAAGTGGAAGCTCATGAAACTGGATTATCAGAGGAGAAATGAACTTCTGGAACATCCGGAACTGAAGCTGCCGAATGCAGAAAATGCTATTTTGCCAGAGCCTAAGTTTACAAAATATCTATTTGATGAAAATAGTGAAAAGGGATATCCTAAGGGAAAAGCTTTTACAGATCGCTTGGGTTATAACATGGATAATTGGCAAAAACTTCAGAAAGCATTAAAACAAGGTGCCATGAAGTATCCAGCACAGTATGTTGATAATAATGGGTATGGTGACAGGTATGTTCAAAAAATGGTTTTGTATGGTCTTAAAGATACACCGGCAAATGTAGTAGTAGCATGGCTCAAACAAGCAGATGGCATAACAAAGCTGACAAGCGCGTACATCAAGGAGGTGAAGTAAATGGCTATAAAAGAATTTGATACGGTTCTCTTAAAGGACGGACGAGAGGCTGCGGTTGTAGAAGTGTTGGATGATACGCATTTCCTCGTGGATGTAGGTGATTCGCCTGCTGATTGGGATACTATTGATGCAACTATTGATGATATAGTGAAAGTAATCCATAGTAAGAGGCGGTTATGATACAGGAAATGATGATGGAAACATCTGAGAAAAAGGTGAGAGTAACGTGTAAAGACGGAAAAATATTCGAAGGAATAAACAAATACTTTACACAGCCACTTGATAATGAACCGGAAGTAGCTTCTATATGCGTCCAGGAAGAAGGATGTTCGTATTTGACGGAGCTGACAGAACCGGAAATTGGGAAAATTGAAGTGATCGAGTAGAGACACCACCAGTCAGAAATGACCGGTGGTCTTTTTATACCCATTTTTACAGATTGCGCCGGCGCAACGGAAGGAGGTGAGGACT
>CAVIGE010000055.1:0-18538 GCA_963642325.1 Prevotella sp. CAG:279 | reverse complement strand
ACCCGCCTTCATCCCCCACCTAAGAGGTGGAGGACTTCTAGCGGATTAGGTTAAATCTTTTCCGTTCAGATCATATTGAGAAATACTCTCTGTCAAAACACCGCGATAGCTTAACTGTTCCTTTAGATGATCAATCCTATATCTGGACGAAAAAGAAAGATATTCATATACAAACAGTATTTTTTTTGTTTTATATCCCCCCATACTCGCTTCTGATCAACGCAGCTATATTCTCAAACAGAATCCGCTTATCCTCGCCAACAACCGGACTGAGTGCTTCCAACCTGTCTTTGTAATCTATGTCCCTCGTGTTTCCATAGTAGAAGATCCAGGAAATATACGAAAGTCCGTACTTTTTCATTGCCTGGTCCAGGTCTGTGTTATATATAACATCCGGTGAATAGGTTTCGTATCCCTTCTTCTCTCCGGTGATCATCGGATACCAGTTTTTGAAATATGAGTGGTTTCTGGTAATAACGAACAGCCTGCCGCCTTTTGCAAGCATCTGTGTACAGGTTGCAAGGTAAGTATCCAACTCATCCAGGCAGATATTTCTGCAGTCCAGTGCGATCAGGTCAAACTTTGTAAAATAAAACGGATTGATGTCTATGTCTGTGTAATGTTCTATATGAACCGTTTCCAGATTACGTGCGATATCCACATATTCCTTTGTTTTCTCGATTCCGTAAAATTCGATCTCCGGATGCTCATACTGAAGCTTTAAAAGGCGCGCACCAAATTCGCAGTTGATCTCAAGAATTCTTTTCATGCCATCTTTAATCTGAGATGCGTACCAGTGATCCATCAGATCTGTAATCGTTTTGGCTCCTGAATTAATCTCAGGAGCAAAACCAAACTTTTTGTTTAACTTTATCTGATTCTTGTGTACAAGCCGCATCCTTTCAGGACTCGCACCAAATGACTTTCCACCAAGATGTATGAGGAAGGAATTCCTTACCAGAATATTTTGATAATTATTCTTCAGCACTCTCAGCCCAAAATCCTCATCCTCTTTATTCCCCGGAAAAAAACGTTCATCCAGATATCCGTTTTTTTCCAAAACCGCTCTCTTCACCAGTATTGCAAATCCCATAAGCAATACTTTATGCTCGATCTGCTTTTCGTATATATTATGCTTCCTGCCTAACGCCTTCAGTTCTTCAATATTGTCTGAACGCAGCAGAGACTGTCCATTATAAGAATCTGTTGTCATGCACCCCGCCGCTCCATAATTCTCATTCTCATACAGTCCCATGCGCAATGTATACAGGGAATTCTCACAGAGAATCGTATCATTATTCAGGAGCAGGATGTCATTCTCCGGCCTAGATGCTCTGATTCCGATGTTGCATCCGCCTGGGAAGCCTGCATTGTAATAATTGGCCACCAGCACGACATCCTTCTGCCGTTTCAGATATTCCACACTGTCATCCTGACTGTTGTTATCCACAATTACAATTTCCCGGGCACAAGAAGGAGTAGTCTCACGGATGCTCTCTATACACTGCTGCGTAAGTTCCCTGTGATTATAGCTCAGAATGACCATGCTCACCGGTTCCACTTTTCCGCCCTTATTCTCAATCTCCCGAAGCTTTTCCCCGATCTGCTTCCTTTCTGATTTATCCCTGCAATAATACAGTGCATTTTCATAAGTGAGCCACGCCTGTTTCAAATTAATTTTTTCCAGATATTCTGCATACCTTATATAAGCTCCACAGTCTGAAGGATTCTTTTTTAATGCTTCTGTCACTGCCCTTATCTCATCCATGTTTTTCGCTTCCATCCTCAATCCTCCACGCTGTTTTCTGTTTCACTGACAATCTCCCGGATGATATTCACCCACTTATCTGCCAGACCTTCATCAAGAAATGTTTTTGCGATCTCGTAGGAGGCAGCCTCACAGCTTCTGAGCTTTTTCCTGCTTCCGAATACATCCACGATGGCATCTGCCATTTTCCTGACATATATCTCCTCATATCCCGGGTCAGAGAGTTCATCAAGCTTCACCGGAATGTTTCTTCCATTCTTTTCCTTCCTGACAAACAGCTGACCTGAATAACGTACATCCCAGTTAATTATGGCGTTTCCGGATGCCACGGCTTCCATCATGGAAAGACCAAGTGTTTCCCACGTTGACGCACTGATATATGCCTCATACTTAGGATATTTCCCCGCCATATCCTGATGTCCCACAAATCGGATATAATCATCTGCTCCGGCATCCGCTACGATCGCCCGCAGTTCACCTACATATTCTCTGATCCCGCTTCCATAGATATCCATATTTAACTGAGGGATTTTTTCATGTGCTTTTATGACTGCACGGATGATCAGATCGACCTTTTTTCTTGGATGCAGCCTGGATGCTGTGAGCAGAGAATATGGTCTTCTCTCTTCTTTCGGATACTCCAGCTTCTCCAGTCCACAGGTAGGAGCCGCATAGATTTTCGGAACATATAAACCATACTCCCGGAGCCGTTTCTGCATATCCTCCTTCTGTTCCTCCGAAGCCACTACAAAGCCTGCGACCTTATCTGCATTGCGGATATAATACAGATACTCCTTGTTCCAGCCCAGATAACCAGCCTCCTCTCCCGGAAGGAAATAATGATCTGAATGATAATAGACCAGGATCTTTGGCAATGTTTTCTGGCGAAACAGCGGCTCGATCCACTTTTCCCCCAGAGGCCGGTCCAGGATCACCACATCCTCGGCCGTCAGCTTCAGCTCACTGATGAATCTCTGTAAGAATGCAAACGAATCCAGAACCTGCCCGTCCCGGAAAATATAGTAGTCCTGTCTGTTTGAATTGTAGCCGTGGGCATAGGCATAAGGATCCAGTTCCTCACTCTGCGCTTCAAAGGCTTCGAAACAGGCACTTCCTGTCTCATCAAAAAATGTGGTTCTGGTCTTCTTCGCATAGGCACCCTGCCCGTCATCTGCTGTGACAAAATGCTGTGTCCACATCAGGCGGTCCGTATATATATCCCTTGCGATCAGACGTTCAGCCTCATAATGATTGACTGCATAAACACTTTCATCCTCCTCACGGAGAAACAGAATCGCCACACGCCTGCTGCCATCAAAAATCTCAATCCTCTCTTCATCTCTGACAGCTCTCATAGCTGGCATACTTCTCTGATACTTTGCGAGCCAGTCACTGGCCAAAAGTCTGCCTGAAAGATCCGCCTTGCCGGTCAGAAAGGCATGGGCACTAAGCATTTTTTCTTCTGCTATGCCAAGATTTTTGTATCTCTGAATATATTCCTCCTCCGGTGCATCCGTAAAAATATACTTCACCTCTTTACCGGATCTTTCCAGCATCCTGTCACGCCTTGCCTGCGCTACATCCACGCCGCCCATTTCATATCCACTTAGTATACTAAACACATAGATTGACATACTTCCTGCCTTTCCCTACCTGAAACTCTGCTCTTTTCGCATCTCCCGCACAAACTCCACCCATTTCTTCTCTATATTCCCATCGAGGTATTCTTCTGCGATCTCGTAGGATTTCTTTCCGAAGCGTTTCAGGCGTTTCCGGTCACGGAAGATCTCTATGATGGCATCTGCCAGCTTCTGCACACAGAGATCACGGGAGTCTTCAGACTCCAGCTCCTCCAGGGTAGTCGGGATACGTATCCCGTTTTCGCCATTCCGGATAAAAATAGTATTGCCATAGCGGACATCCCAGCCGATCAGTGCCTGTCCTGCTGCCGCTGCCTCCATCATGGAAAGCCCTAGGGTTTCCCATTTCGTTCCCGTCAGATATACCTCATACTGTGTATACTTCCCGGTCATGATCTGCCGTCCCATAAAATGGATATACTCTCCGGCACCGGCTTCTTCCACGATCCTTTTTAAGGATTCCACATACCATTCATCACCCTTGCCATAAAGATCCAGCGTAACCTCCGGTATTGTCTCATGTGCCTTTATCACAGCACGGAGCATCACATCGATCTTTTTTCTTGAATTCAGCCGGGATGCTGTCATCAGGGAATATGGCCTTCTCGGATGCTCCGGATATTCCAGTGCCGGGACACCTGACGCAGGGATCACATAAATTTCCGGGCAGTACAGCCCCTCTTCCTTCAGCCGTTCTTTAAGATCCAGTTTCTGCTCTTTGGTCGAAACAATAAATCCCCGCACCTGGTCTGCATGACTGAAATAGTAATAATATTCTTTATTCCAGAATACCGCATCCGGATCCTCCCCCGGCTGGAAATAATGGCCGGAATGCAGGAAAATATAAATCGGAGCTTCCGGCTTAAGCTGAAATAAAGGCTGTACAAAATTAAGGCGCATGGGACGGTCAATAAACAGGACATCCTCCCCGGTGATGTGGAGCTTTTCCAGAAAACGCTGCAAAAACTCTATCTTGGAAAGGACCTCTCCGTCCGGGAACAGATAGCGTTCAAAATCCCTGGCATCCGCGGACAGGCCAATCCTCATATTTTCTGCCATGTCCTCGATTTCGCCCGGAAGCAGTTCGAAGCAGGTCTGCCCCTTCTCATCAACATAGACTGTTCTGGTATTCTTCGCGTACGCTCCGTTCTTCCCCTGCACAGTCACATAATGGTGAATCCACAAAAGGCGGTCTGCATAAATTTCCTGTGCGATCAGCCGCTCGGATTCATAATAACTGATGGCATAAAAGGTTTCCCCGTCCTCTCTTAGCATCATCGTAAGGGCACGTCTTCCGTTTATCCGGATGTCAATACTCTTTTCATCACGGATAACCGTCACATCCCGGTGAAGCTTCGTATAATCCGCGAGCCAGTCACTGGCACAGAGCTCTCCGGAAAGATCTGCCTTGCCGGTCATATATACCTGTGCACACAGCATCTGCTTCCTGTCAAGACCTAATTTCTCATAGCGTTCTATATAAGTCTGATGAGGTTCATCTGTAAAAATATATTTTACCTCTTCCCCGGCCTTCCGGAAAAACGGGTCACGTCTGACCTGGGCCACATCTACGCCTCCAAGCTCGTACCAGCTCAGGATACTGAAATCATAAACCATCTGCCTTCCTGTCCTTTCATCCTTTGTTAATTCCGGTCCGGCAAAGCTTCCGTGCTGCTTCTTTCTGCTTCTTATGCTGATCAGCAGCCGCTGTTTTTATCTGCCCCGGAGCATCAGAGAGCATCGCAAGCCTGTCCACCATCTGCTGCACCTCTTCCATGATATATTCATCCATAAAATACTGTCTTTTTCGCACGGTATCTTTAAATCCCATCAGAAGCAGGCCATTTAACGCTGCCATTTCCACGGAATCCGGATATGCATATGCGTGATTGATATCCAGATAAATTGTACATTTCCCAAGAAGCTCACTGAGCCTGTCCTCGGAGATGGTCGAATACAGATGTACATTTTTTCTCTGCTTCTCAAGCTCATAGAGCTTCGGTGAAAAAGCTGTCGTCGCCGCAATATGGAAGCTGCACTTTTCAAGCTCCTCCGTCAGTCTCCCGATCCCTTCCAGCTGGTCGGAGGTTGTTAAGATCAGGATCTCCGCTGCCTCCTGTTTATTTTCGATCCGTTCCCGGGTTTTCCCCGATACATAGCAGAAGCCTTCTTCCTTTTCCACATCCGACGGAAAATATTCCACACATCTCTGTCCGTTAAATGGGACAATCCAGTTCTTCTGCTCCTCTGAGGTAAGGATCACATCCGGGCAGCCTGCACAGAGTTCACCGGCATATTCCCGGATCCACTCCTCTGCCGTATGATAATATTTCCTGAGATTCTTTTTCGTCAGCACACCAAAGATCTGGTTTGTGTGATTATGGTTCAATACTTCCTGATGACCAGATGTGTACCAGGAAGATTCCTGGCAATTCCCGGACGTATCCACATAATCACATTTATATACTGCGCCATACCGGTCATAATAATCTTTTCTTACAACGTGCTCCCCGTCTAACCAGTCCACCCGCTCTGCCAGACGCTCCTCCAGCGGATGACGCACATAAATTTTCCCCTTCAGGATCCCCCGGTCATAGATGGCACCACCCGAAAGATAGGGTATCACCATCCAGTATTCCGGAACCGGGATAAAGGCATAGTAGAGATCCTTTTTCACCCGGGTCTGCTCCCACTCCCCGATATAGGCATCAAAAACAGAGGTCACTCCCTCCGGAAGAAAGGCACAGTCCGTAAGCACCAGCCCTTCCAGAGTCCCGGCACCGGATCCCTCACCCGATTCCTCCAAAATATATCTTAACCCTTCAAAAATCATCTCTTCCCGTTTTCCAAATCTGTCAAATAAAATGAGATTTTTATTCATCCGTATTTCCTCGCATATTGGTATGTATCACAAACTCCCCGTTAATTTTTTCTATCTCATAAACCAGTGGTACTCTTTCTTCTATATTAATATCCTTCATTTCATCCTCCCACTGATAATATGCCTTTATAAATCCGTCATGGATCTTTTTTTCTGCCTCCAGCCGCTGTGTGATCGCGTCCTCCAGCGACCGTGTTGTTGTAATATAGTACGTTTTTCCCTTAAAACCGATCCCTACCCTGTACTTTCCGTTTTTCATGTGGTAGACACCACGGAAACCACTCTTGTTATCGGAACGTTTTTTTCGCTTTTCCAGCATTTCCACACAGGTTCCGTCGATCAGATGTAACTGGTCGTGAAGGTGATCCCAGATTTCCTCCCGTCTGTAGCAGCCACAGCTCATATGATTGCCATGCATCAGCCCATCCGCAGACACCTCCACTTCATTTCCGCAGTCACATCTGCAGTGCCAGAATACCGAACCCTTGCTGTCTCTTTTTTCTGTCGGGAACAAAACGGTCAGCCTTCCGTATTTATTGCCGGTAAGGTCTGCCATTCCCTTGTATTTTTCATGTCTCAGGCAGCCGCAGCTTCTGCATTTTCCAAGCTTCAGCTCCTTGGTCATTACAATATGTGTCCTGCCGCAGTCACACCGGCATTCCCAGGCTGTACGCCCGTTTAAGTTTTCCGCCCTTTTTACTGCGACCAGCCTTCCAAACCTCTGTCCGCGGATGTCCTCCGCTCTCTGCCCTTTTTTTGCATTTTTCTTCGCAGTACAGCCGCAACTTGTCACGGTTCCTCTTTTTAATCTCCTGGTGTCCACCTTTACCGTATTTCCACACTCACACCGGCAAAGCCACACCAGGTAGCCTCCGTCTTTCTCCTCAAGCCTTTTCAGGGCAGTCAGTTTTCCGAATTTCTGACCGGTCAGATCACAGGACTGACTCATAAAAACTCCCCCTCTTTTTCATCGGTAACAGGAAGCTGGCCTCCTGTGCCTTTTCCGCATATTATAAAAGGCAGCAGAAATCTTCGTGCTGCCCTTCATAATCTCCTGCTGTCAGCCTAACAAGCCATAGCTGACAATATTCATCACTGCACATACCAGCCATAAGATGGCCAGGATGACGTTTACGATCTTTACAACGAGTCTCTGTCCAAGGACGGTCAGTGCAATACTGTCCACCATCAGGATCACCTCCAGGATTGTAATGACCCAGATATTGCTTAATCCACTTGCTGTTCCAAAATACATAATATCCTCTCCTCGCTATTCAAAAATTTTTTTATAATCAACAGTATCTTCTGCCATTGCATGCTGCTTCTGAAGCTTCAGGTGGCGTTTCAGAGCCTTTCTGTCCCCTGTAACCTCATGGATAACCTTAAGCAGGTCATCTGCATTGGTGAAGATATGTTCATTAGCTGTATAGTTACTGTTATGAAGCGTCTGTCTGAATCCAAGGATCAGCTGATTGTTCAGAAATGCCGTCTTTACAGACGATACAATCTCATTGGCATGGTTGATATCCAGATACAGATCACATTTCACAAACAGCTCCTTAAGTACTTTGTTCTTTACCCCCGGATAGAGATATACATTGTTATATTTTGCCATGGCCAGAAGCTTTGAGGACATCTCCGTAATGGCCGCAATATGGATATTCAGATCCGGCATATGCTGTGTCAGATATTCCAGCTGCTCGATCTGGTCGGAATTGGTGCAGATCAGCACATCACGCCCGCCATGATTTTCACTTTCGTAGTCATAGACAAAGCCCAGAGGCTTCACCACATCTTCAGAGGCCCCCAGCTCGACCAGCTTCTCGTAGCTTGCCTTTTTCTGGACAAAAATGCTGCCTGTACGGCTTGCCCTGCCCTGTAGGATGACCTGCATGTTTCCCGGGATATCGCTGCGCACGCCTTCCTGCCAGAACAGGATATCTGTCCCGGAGCCATTTTCCAGGGACTCGGATACAAAAAACGGCGTAGACAGTGAATTATAAAAAATACTGTCATATCTGATATCTGCCACTTCAAAAAGATATTTCACCAGCTCTACCTTATTCCGGAAAAGATGTACCCTGCCGCCACGGTTCATGATAATATCGCCTGTGACATAATTTTCAACGATCACTTCTTTTCCCTCTGCATCATAGTAGGTTTTGCAGAAACGCTGGCCTTTTCCTGAAAAGGTTGTTCTCGCATAAAGCGCACCGGCGTTGTCATAATGGTCTGTGGAACGTACCACGCCATGCTCATCCCTCCAGTCAACGAAGGATACCAGGCGTTTGTGTGCCGGCTCCGCATAAAAAATGCTTCCTCTCTGCTGGTAGAGATTCATGATCTTTCCGGAGGTATTCGTGGCTTCGATCTCCCAGTAATCCGGTATGTTGATCTGGTTAAAATATCTCGCCTTTCCCGGAACTCCCTTCTTTCCTTTCATGGTCCCGCAGAAATACCGGTAAAGGGAGATCACGTCATCCGGCAGAAAGCCGCTGTCCTCGATGACCACAACCTTTCCGCCAAAACCAGAGGCCTTGAATGCCTGGTGCAGCATCCGGCTGTCCTCTCCGTAATTATCCAGAAGCAGTACTGCATTTACTCCACTATTTTTGCCCATCTCTTTTCCACCTCCTCTGTCAGATATCTGCCCGCCACTTCGTAGGAATGCTCGTGGAAGGCTTCAAGATCTGCTTCTTTAAACAGCTTGATCACCTTCTCTGCCAGACCATCGATCTTCTGGCGGATCGTAGTTTCGTCATCGATGGGGATCAGATATCCGTTCTGTCCGTCATCAATGAAGGTCGGGTTGCCATAGCGTACATCAAAGCCGATGATCGGCAGGCCGCCGCCGACAGCCTCCATCAGGGTCAGTCCAAAGCCTTCACTGGTCGAACCGGCCAGATAAAGCTCGTATTTCTGGTAAACCTCTGCCAGGTTATGCTGGCCGCAGAGTGTAATATAGGACTCCGCCTTACATTCCCTGATCTTTTCACGGATCTTGGCTTCCTCCCCACCCTGTCCGTAGATATCCAGCGTGATCTCCGGAACTTCTTTTTTTGCAATGGCAACGGCCTCCACGATCCAGTCAATATGCTTCTCGGTGGCAAGACGGGAAGCCGTGATAATCGAAAACGGCTTTCTCTTCTGCCCTTTTTTCGGGCGTTTCAGCTCCGCCAGGCTTCCTACCGGCACGGTATAGATCTTCGGTTCGGCATTCATGTATTTTTTGAACTGGGCTGCCACCAGATCTCTCTGCTCATCTGTTGCCGCAATAAAGAAATCAATGTGCTTGTGCATGGCAAACGGATACTCATAATAATTGTTCCAGAGTATGTAATCATCATCCGTGCTGCCCTCGGAGAAATGATCCGCATGGATCACGATCCCGATCCTTGCAGGAGGTGCCGCCATGAAGATCGCCTGTCCCACACCAGTGGTGCGGTCCACGATGATGATATCCTTCTCCGTCATATTCAGACATTTGATAAAATAGCCCACAAACTCCTCCTTGGAGCAGATGAAACGGTCCGGGAACTGATACATGACATTGTCATCATCATTGATCTCCTCATAGGCAACGGAGCCATCCTCATTGAAAAAGCGGCGCAGGTACATGTGGGCTTTTCCGTCCAGTGGCGCGTAATATTCGGAAAATACACGTCCATAGGTAAAATAATCCTTCCGGATCAGGCAGCCGTTCACAACGATCTCTACCCGGTGCACCAGATTATCCTCCGCGTTGGTAAAATAAACGGTGTAGAAATTATTGGTACCGTCAAAAACATAACGGCCAACCTTTTCGTCCCTTGTATAGGTATATTTGCGTTTTGCAAAGGTTTTTTCCAGATCTGCCGTTGTATAGGTAACGGGCGTCATCTTAAAATCTGTAAAATACATGTACAGCCAGATGACCTCGGAATCCAGAAATCCGATATTTCTTGTCATATGCTCGATATGTTCATATGTGATCATATCGGTAAAGATAAATTTGGCATCTGCCCCAATGTTCCGCAGCATGGATGCACGGTACGCCTGCGCATATTCCACGCCGCTTGAGGCCCAGCCTATACCAAGATTGACATTATAAACCATTTGATATCCCTTTCTCTTTCATTCGTATTTTTACGGGAACAGGATCTGCATCTTCCCGTCCTCATCTATACCTGGCTCTCCTAACAGAAAGTTGCGTATCAGATTCTTCTTTATCTCCGTCTGCATTGCCTTAAACGCACTGTAGGCTTCATTCTGGTATTCATATACCGGATTGCGCTGTGCCGACTGCCGGCCGGAGATCACGTACTGAAGCTGCTGGACATAGTCCACTTCCTCTACCCAGGCATCGTCCATCGTCTGCAGTGCACACAGGCGGATAAATTCCTTCTGCTGGGCTTCGTCCTCAAAAAGCTCCATACGCTCATCGATCAGTTCCTGCGCATACCTTGTAAGTGCACGCTTCACCTTGTGCCTGCTCAGGTGCTTTTTTTTGAGACAGGCAAGAAGCGGATGCTCCGGCTCCAGCATATAGGAAAGATTATCCAGTATATACCTGTGGACCTTCGCCCGGTTCAGCTTCTTCGTCTCCTTCACAAACTGAGCTGCATTCTTCCCCGCAATCTTCTTCAGCAGACTGTATTCCAGGGAGCCGCCATCCAGGAGACGGTTTCTGGAATCATAAAAGACATTTCTCTGGTACTTCATGACCTTGTCATAATCCACCGCCTGTTCCCTCGATGAAAATCCGTTATCCTCATTGAATCTTCTGGCCCCATTGATGATCCGCTTCAGCCGGAATCTGGAGATATGTTTTTTTTCAAGGAGCTTATCCAGCTTCTCTTCCCCGAGAAAACCTGATACCACGCCATCCTCCAGGCAGACATAAAACTGCGAAACGCCTTCGTCGCCCTGTCGTCCGGCGCGTCCCCTTATCTGTCTTTCCAGACGCACATTGTCCATGCGCCCGATCGCTATGATGGCAAGTCCCCCAAGCTCCGAAACGCCTTCCCCCAGACGGATGTCCGTTCCCCGGCCCGCCATTCCGGTGGAAACGGTAACTGCATTTTTCTGCCCTGCTTCCCGGATGATCTGGGCTTCCCAGTAAGCATTGTTGGCATTGAGCACGTTATGGGAAATCTTATTCTTTATCAGCTCCCTGGAAATTTCCTCCGTATCCTCGATGGTAGAGGTAACGACCAGCACCGGCTGCCCTCTTTTGTGTCTCTCCACCACATCCTCAAGTGCGGCCGCAAGCTGTTCCTTTGCATTGATAAAAAACAGATCTTCCTTATCCTCTCTCCTTAATGGCCTGTTAGGCGGAATGACCATTATGTCCTTTTTATAAACCTTTTTTAGTTCTTTCTTCGCATCCGCAATCGTACCGCTCATTCCGCTCATCTTCGGAAAAAGAAGGAAGAAATTCTGGTAGGTGATAGACGCCACCGACCTGGTATCCTGTGACACCTCCACCTTTTCCTTCTGCTCGATCGCCTGATGCTGTCCTCCACGAAGCTTCATGCCGGGGGCACTTCGTCCGGAGCCGTTATCCATAAGGATGACCTCATTCTCCTCCGAAACCAGATAGTCCTTTCCCTCCTTCATGATCCCATGCGCCCGAAGAGCCAGTGTGATATGCCGGTTCAGTTCAAAATTTTCCGCACTGTAGAATTTTCTGATGTCAAAAAATTTCTCTGCGTAGGCCACACCTTTTTTAGTCAGCCAGATCATCTGGTCCTCGATCTCATAGTCCTCGTTCTCCTTCAGGGTCGTTACAAAAAAATCTGCCATCTCATAGAGATTGGACTGTACCCTCGGAGAACCGGAGATAACGAGAGGCATCTGTGCGGCATCCAGAAGCACCATATCCGCTTCGTCAATGATCACATAATTAAATTCACATAAAAACCGGTCCTCTTTCTTACTGACCAGATTGTTAAAAAGATAATCGAATCCCAGCGTACCATGTGTTGTATAAACGATATCCGCAGAATAGATTTCTCTTTTCTGGTCACTGGTAAGCTGTTCCTTGTCCGTTTCCGAGACACCCGCCCGGACCGTAAGGCCCAGAAACTCATAGACCGGTCCCATTTCCTCTGCATCACGGTATGCCAGATAGCCATTGGCTGTCACCAGCATACTGGACTTCCCGGAAAGGGCATTGAGATAAAGCGGCATTGTTGCGGTCAGTGTTTTTCCCTCGCCGGTATTCATCTCCACAAGAAGCCCCTTATGAAGGCCGATGGCCCCGAGAACCTGTACATCATAGGGACGCTTCCCCAGGATACGCTCATCCGCTTCAATGCATACTGCAAAGGCCTCCACGAGAAGGCTGTCCAGGGATTCCCCTCCGGCAATACGCTCCTTAAACTCAGCGGTCTTTCCGGCAAGCTCTTCATCTGTAAGTGCCCTGTATGTATCCTCAAGTGCACGGATTTTTTTTAATGTCTTTTTTAATCTACTCGCTTTCATTTGCGTACTCCGTCAATGTAAAAAAATGAAAATGGAAGCTCTTCGCCCCTGCATTGATAAGCTCGATGGTGTAGCTGTACGTCTTCAGCGGACACTGAAAATCCATCTCCCGGTCCCTTAAGATCAGGCTCTCTACCTCGTTTTCGTACCTGTCAAAAAACGCGATGCGGAAAAGTATCCCGGGATTTTCCTCCTGCCCGAAATTTACCTCTATATGATACCGGCTCTCCCCATCGATCATCGGCAGTGAAGGCTCCGCCCGCATTGCCTGAAAATTCACCTTGGAATACCACGTCTTGATAACCTTCCCCGGCGGCATCATGCCATTGATAAATTCCACATCCTCTTTATCATGAAAAATAATCCTCGCCCCATACAGATAGGACTGAAATAAATATTCATTCCACCGGATCCTCCAGCTGACAACCGACATAGTCCTAACCCTCTCCGAATTCTCTCTGAAAATTTGTATGCAGGATGGAATTGTACTGGGTCTTGAACCACCCTACGATTCCCCCTGTATTATCATTGTGCCTTCCGTGCAGTCCCTTACTGTACACCGTAATGCTGTCGTCCCTGATATGGGACAGAAGCGTCGGATAAGCAGTCATATCATAGTCATCCTCGATCATATATGCGATGGCAAAGCACGTATCTTCCCATTCCACGGAATCAAATTTATCCCAGAAACGCCCGTTCGCTTTCTCCACCGCTTCCCCGTCCAGCGCACCGTATTCCTTCAGCAGCACATCCAGAGATGTGGGAAAAGCACCCGGCCGGTGAATGCGTTCATTCTCTGCAATGTCACCGAGGCTTGCCAGCGGCTTACCGATGACAATGGCAAAGGGCCGGAAATCGCATCCGTAGTACAGGGCACCGAAGGTACCCATGGACAGCCCGGAAAAGATCATCTCATCAGATGCAAAACCAAGCTCGTCCAGATAATGCTGGATGCCGTCCCGGATCATCCCCTCGTATTCCTCTGAACCAAGGTAGAACGCGCCGCCCTCAAGCCGTGGCTCACTGACCAGGAGAAAGGGGGCTCCCATCCGCCGCATCATGTTATAGCCCTCGAAGCCTTCCATCGTCTTATATCCACTGAAATACACATTCAGCGGCGGCTTCATGTCACCCGGGTCAAAATAAAAGAACGCTTCCTCCCTGTCGGAGCTGACTCTCCGCTCGCCGCCGGGCAGGAAAGCTCCCTTTCCTCTTCTGGAATAGCGGTCATGAAGTGCGATGATCCTAAGGCTGCCTTTTCCTTTTGCCAGCAGCGAGACAAAGATCGGCCCTTCTGCCTTTTCATTGGTGATGTAGACCACATCCTCCAGCTCTTTTTCCGAAAATTCCCATACATTCTGCAGCGTGGATACGCTTCCTGACCGAAACTGCAGGATCTTCATCCGGATCTCCACCGTACCGGTTTTTTCATATTCCAGCCAGAAATCAATGGACTGATCCTTAAATACTGGAATATTGTTCCGCCAGTATGCCACCTGCCGGAAATCCTCCCCAAAATCGCTCTCCAGCACCGGACCCATGAAACCGTCCCACCGGACACTTCCCCGGAAGCCCTCTGTGATGCTGATGTTAAACGGTGCATACTTTTCACCGTAGGGTGCCGCATAATAGTCTGTGATCTCCGCTTCCAGAAGCCTTTTCATAGAAGCTTCGTCCATAAAGGCTCCTTTTTTGGAGCGTATCAGCCAGTCTGTTGCGGCATCCGTTTCCAGATCCTTTACTACAAACAGGCACCAGGCCTTTGTCAGGTAAAAGAGCTTTCTCCGCTCCTCCTGGCTGATACACCGTCCGAGGATCACCACCTCGAAGGTTTTTACCTTTGTTTCCAGGTGCTCCGGCTCATAATACCATTCCGCATCCGGATGGATCTCATACTGTGCGGACAGGTCCACGGGACCCAGCTGTAAAACTTTAATCCTGTCTGACACCGGCTATCACCTCTCTCCATTGCATAACCAGATTTTCTGATGTATATTTTCTTCCAATCTCATAGGATACGATATTGGCTTCATTCCAGTTCTTCAAAGTATCCAGATAATAAGCAAGAACCTCTCCAAGCTCTTCCAGGTTCCCCAGGATCTTTCCATTTCCACCATCAATCACATATTCCGAGGCAGCCTTCACGATCTGTGGCAGTCCCATGCTCAGAGCTGATATCTGGAGAAACAGGTCTGTCACATCCTCCAGATCAACAACGATCCTCTGTTCCTGCAGACTCCTGTTGACACTTAACTCATCTACACATTTTCGGACCTTAAAAAGGATCGGTGTCTGTTCCTCAAGCTGGTTTTCCGACTGCTTGTTATCCTCTTTCCTGGCAGCCTCCGGATCATATCCACCCAGACTTAACGCTGCTCTCGTTTTTTCCAGCAGGCGGTCCTCAATGCCATAATCTGCCTTTCTGGTAAAAAGATTCACCCTGGCACTTTCGTTGGTTTCAAGATATTTCATCAGAGCGGTCATCAGCCGCTCATAGAACATATCCGAAAGCCCGTCAACCGATACCAGGATATTCTGTTCCTTTACCTGAAGGCTCCGGCTGAAATCCATTCTGGAATCAAAGGGCGTGATCACCGAAACGATCTTCCCTCCATGGACGGCCTTAAGGCCAGCCCGGGTGATCACTTCCCTTGCATTCACTACCATGCGGTTACAGCTCATGGCCAGCTTCAGTGAATCATAGCTGTCCAGGAGATTACATCTTCTGTTAAAAAATGATGCGATTTTTTTTCTGCGCTCCAGGACTCTTCCAAGAAGTGCACTGTGCAGAGGATGCATCGCGATACAGAAAATATCCTCCGGATCAATGTGCTTCACATAGGCTGTCAGCACTTCGCCCAGCAATTCTTCCAGACTTTCATACGTTTTTTTCCGGTATGTTACCAGCTCTTCCCTGTGGCCATACTCCAAAAGATAATGATTTTCCTTCGGATTTACCTCCACATGCCCGTCTGCATACCTGCAGATTTTCCACACTCCGGCCTGGTTGAGGTACTGTTCATAAGCCATCTGTCCGTTTCTGTACACACAGGTCAGTGACAAAAAGCCTCTGTCATCGTACAGGTTCCGGCGGATGAGCTGATCGTCCCTGTACATATCAAGCTGGAACATGTTGCCATCCTCACCAAATTCGATCTGGGCATATTTTTTTCCCTGGAACAGCACGATTACCGCAAACGGAGAATAGACAAATTCCATCCCCTCCGGCCAGCTCAGGTCATGAAAGGACAGGATCGCCGGACGTTTTACCGTAACCTCCTGGATTGCATCAAAGCAGGACCAGTAGCGGCTGTGCAGGAGTCCCTGCCTGTGAAGGAAATGCCGGTAATTGGGAGCATGATTCAACAATATGGTCTTCAGCTCAATATCGCTTTTCCTGTCAAACAGCTGGATCTGCTTGACTGTATCATCCACCTCAGACTGTCTGCGTGGATAATACCAGGGCTGTTCATTTTCTTTCCATTCATTATCCGCATACCATGCAGGAATAAACCAAAACATACTCGCTCCTAAATAAAAAATTTATACAGGTCAAACTTTATATAGCCATTCGCTTCATCAAAAAATGAAGTAATGATACCAACAAAAATCATAAGCGATGAAGGCAGCATGGCTACCTCATGGATCACATCCTCCCTGAGTGCCAGAAATAACGAAACACTCATACATGCCGCAAGCACGATGCCGCTGATGATACTCAGTGCCAGAAGTACAAGCCTTAAATATCTGGTCGTTGCCCTTCCCGCATAAATACCAACGATACTGTCGCCGTTTTTCTGCAGGCCCTCTGCCATAGTCCCCGGAGTCAGCATTACAAACGAAAACAGAATCGTGAACAGAACGATAACTCCCAGATAGACCAGAACGCCCAGTCTGCTCGTAAAGTCCATATTCGCGTTGATATGCAGCAATGTCTGATTGTCCGGGATCACTCCTCCGATAAAATACAGGATGTATTTGATCAGCATAAATACCGAGGTTGCAAACATGACAGGCATGATCCCGATTGGATTTAATTTAAAGGCAATATAATTTTTGTCGGCATAAACATTGTTAATGGACACTCGCTGTACGGGAAGGCGGACTTCAACGTTCTCCATCACGACCGTGATCACAAGTGCTCCAAAACAGATAAATACAAGTACCCATGTGATATCAGCATAGTTCTCCGCAATAGTTGTATACAGACCTTCTATGATATTTACAAGAATGATCGGAGTCTGCTGACCGATACCTTTGTCTTTGTTGACATTCAACATGACTACGATGATCATCGCACCAAGGAGCATCTCCAGAAATGAGATGATCTGCAGTCCTGTTTTATCAAATACAGATCCCGACCTTAAGTAGGTGAGCTCTGTAGTTCTTGAATAAGCCCAGAAACAGGCTAATAAAAAGGTGGCCCAGTAGGTAAAGTTATCCATTTTCCGTTTTGATATCTTCTTTTTGATGCTTTCAGGCATAAATGCCACACCAAACTGGATAAAAATGGATGCTGTCATATACGGCATAATGCCCAGTGCAAACACGGAGCATCTGTTTCTGTCACCACTTATCATATTTACCAGCAATCCCTGTACACTCTGGCTCTGCTTTGAAAATGCCGAAACATCTACCCTGTAGAGCATGATGTTCCTTCCAGCCAGAAACAGGCCAAGGATCACGACCGTACATAATAAATGTTTACCTAATTCATGAGATTTGTTTAATCGCTCCACAATATCTTTACCACCTTGAAATTTCATTAGATGTGGTTCCCCCGGGAAGCCCCGGAGAAACCACATCCTGTTGTTAAGAGGAGAGATTAGTTGTTGTCATCTGATTCGTTTTCATCAGCTGGTTTTTCTTCTTCCTCTTCTTCATCTTTTTTCTTCTTCAGTCCGTCCAGGATGCCAAGTGCTCCGCTGATAACCGGAACCCATGACCACCATGGATGGATATCATCTCCTGCCATTGCTCCAAGAGGTGTCTCCTGATCATCGATGGTGATCGTTGATTCACTCTCTACGGTCAACGGTACTGCCTCAAACTCAGAAAGACTTAAGCTTGCGCTGATACTTGCACTTGTACTTGTGCTTGCACTGATGCTTGCGCTTTCGCTTCTTGCTGCGCTCAGGCTTGCACTTCTGCTTGCACTGATGCTTGTACTTGCGCTTTCTCTTGCACTTACTGAACGGCTCTGGCTGTAGGAAGCGGAGCCACTGATGCTTAACGATTCAGATGTGCTTAAACTTCTTGAGATCGATGCACTTGTGCTCTGTGTTCCTGAGCCTGATGTACTGATAGCTCCGGATCTTGATGGTATTGCGCTCTGTGATCCGGTTGTACTTGCCCTGCTGATGCTTGTGCTCGGGCTTGGGTTCTGTGATGCACTTCTGCTTGCACTTGCACTTCTGCTTGCACTTGCACTCGCGCTTCTGCTTGCACTTGCACTTCTGCTTGCGCTTGCACTTGCACTTCTACTTGCACTTGCACTCGCGCTTCTGCTTGCACTGATGCTTGCGCTCTGGGATGCACTTACGCTTGCACTGATGCTTGCACTTGCACGATCCGATGTACTTGTACTTGTGCTTCCACTGTCTGATGCACTTGCGCTTCTGCTTGCACTGTCTGATGTGCTTGTGCTGATGCTTGCGCTCTGGGATGCACTTACGCTTGCACTGATGCTTGCACTTGCACGATCCGATGTACTTGTACTTGTGCTTCCACTGTCTGATGCACTTGCGCTTCTGCTTGCACTGTCTGATGTGCTTGTGCTGATGC
>CAVIGE010000054.1:0-19534 GCA_963642325.1 Prevotella sp. CAG:279 | reverse complement strand
CCCCGCCTTCATCCCCCACCTAAGAGGTGGAGGACTTCTAGCGGATTAGGTTAAAGAGCTTTCTCGCTCATTTCCTCCAGAAGATTTTTTTTCATGTCATAAAGCGGCTGGGAAAGGTCTACATATACTTTCTGTGGGTTTACAAAACGCCTGGACTCATCCCACAGGGTATCCTGCTCTTTCTTGCAATAGTCACGGAGTTCCATAACAGATGGAGATGTATAAACGCTTCGGCCGCCTTTGATAACCGGAACAAGAAGCTCGCGGAGTTCGTAGGTTCCGCCGAGAACCTTGGTCTTTTTCCAAGTGTCAACAGGGTCGAAGATGACCATGGTTTCTTCCGGATCAAATTTCTCGTCTGCAAGGCAGATAAGGTCAGCCTTGATTTTGCCGGTTTTCTTGCTGTAGATACGGTATACAGTCTTGTTACCAGGGTTGGTAACCTTCTCTGTATTCTCAGAGAGCTTGATCTTCGGCTCAAAGGTATCACTGTCAGAGTCCTTCACTGCCGCAAGCTTGTATACACCGCCGAAAGCCGGATTATCGTCAGCAGTGATCAGCTTCGTTCCAACTCCCCAGGAATTGATCTTGGCATCCTGAGCCTTGAGACTCTCGATCAGGTACTCGTCAAGATCGCTGGACGCGGAAATCGTGGCATCATCAAAGCCGGCAGCTGCAAGCATCTTGTAGGCCTTCTTGGAAAGGTATGCCAGATCGCCGCTGTCGATGCGGATTCCGTAATTCTTCAGCTGGATACCTTCCTCCCGCATCTCTTCAAATACGCGGATCGCATTCGGGACACCGGATTTCAGCACATCGTAGGTATCAACCAGAAGTGTGCAGGAATTCGGGTAAAGCTTCGCATAAGTCTTAAATGCTGTATATTCATCCGGGAAGCTCATGATCCAGGAATGGGCATGGGTTCCAAGTACCGGAACATCGAACATCTGGCCGGTCAGTACATTGGAAGTACCGGCACATCCGCCGATCACTGCAGCTCTGGCTCCGAAGATACCAGCATCAGGACCCTGCGCACGGCGAAGGCCGAATTCCATGATCGGATCACCCTTGGCTGCGTGACATACACGTGCGGCCTTGGTAGCGATCAGGCTCTGATGGTTCAGGATATTCAGGATGGCAGTCTCTACAAGCTGTGCCTCCATGATCGGTGCGATAACCTTGACCATTGGTTCTCTCGGAAATATCACGGTTCCCTCCGGGATTGCATAGATATCACCGGTAAATTTGAAGTTGCTTAAATATTCAAGGAAATCTTCATCAAAAATTCCAAGGCCTCGCAGATAAGAGATATCTTCCTCTGAAAAACGGAGATTTTCGATATATTCGATCATCTGCTCCAGGCCGGCGCAGATGGCGAAGCCACCGCCGCATGGATTGGTGCGGTAAAACATATCGAAGATCACAGTCTGGTTGGTCGGGTTTTTGAAATAGCCCTGCATCATGGTAAGCTCGTAGAGGTCCGTGAGCAGAGTAAGGTTGTTTGCTCGCATATTGTTCTCCTTTGGACGCCTCCGGATATTGTGACCGGAGGAAAATACACGGTAGTTCCCGCTCTTTTATTTATAGGAGTTATTATAACACAAAGGAGTGGATTGTAAAATTTTTTTTACGGCATCAGAGGGACTTTTTAAGGAGACAGATAAATTTGTGAGAAAAAGGTTGTATAAAATTGACACTGTAAAGTGAAAGGATTATTATTAAATATATAGATAAAGCAGGAGCGGAGAGGGATATGGGCGATAATATTTTTTTAAAGGGAATGAAAGAAATCCGATTTGAGGACTACTTCAGGTATGATGCGGGCGGACGAGGCAATCTGGGTGATCAGATTCCGGTCATGGTATACCGTTTGCTGGAATATTCCCTGAAGGAGGAACTGAAGAAACGCTACGGAAAGGAAGAGCAGATCGAAGTGTTCCGCAGCGCAGGACGGATGGCGGGAGAGTATTTTGCAAAAAATATGCTGGATATTAATGTGCCGCTGGATCGGTTTGTAAATGAACTGCAGAAGAAGATGCAGGAGCTTAAGATTGGTGTTTTGCGGATCGAAGAGGTGGATGAGAAAACGGGAAAGATCATCCTGACGGTTGCGGAGGATGCGGACTGCTCCGGTTTACCGGTTCTCGGAGAGACTGTATGTAACTATGACGAGGGATTTATAGCCGGAATTCTTTCTGTATATTCCGGAAAGACATATACTGCAGTAGAGGTTGACTGCTGGGCAACCGGGGACAGGGTGTGCCGTTTTCATGCAGATATAAAAGAGTAAGAAACATAGAGGTTTGGTATTATGGAAGATAAAAACTGCGAACTTTTATTTGAATATCTGAGATCAATTTTATATGACTCCGAGGTAAAGCCTTTGGATATAGACTGCCTGGATGAGCCATTTCAGAAGCTTGGAATGGGTTTGCAGTACCTGGATACAGCGGTGAAGGAGATGAAACAATGCTCTGCAGCGTTATCGAAAGGGGATCTTTCCAGCTTCAGGCCGACGCGGGAGAATTTTCTGTGTGAAAATCTCAAGAATATCCATGCCAATCTGAACCATCTGACCTGGCAGGCCAAGCAGGTTGCCAAGGGTGATTATTCCCAGACTGTATCTTATCTTGGGGAATTTTCGGAGGCTTTTAATACCATGACGGAACAGCTCCGTGAAAGAGAGGCTTCCCTGAAGCTGATCGCGGAGAAAGAGAAGAAGCATGCGGAGATGGCCGAGAGCTACAGTGAGCTTCTGATGGAGCTGATCGCGCGGAGTGAGGAGGAAATCCTGGTGATCAGCCTGGACGGACAGAAGCTTCTCTACAGTAACCGGCGGACAGAAGATGAGGTGTGCGAGTGGGAGATATACAGGAACTGGAGACAGCAGGTAGAGCAGGCGCAGCGCAGAAATGAGAAGTACAAAGAACTCTACGAGTGGAAATGGGAAGCGGAGGATAATGACCACCGTTTTTATAAGATCACAACCGGAAAGATGAAGTGGCAGGGTGAATGGGCTTACGTTCATATCGTGCAGGAGGTTACGGAGACCAGAGCCAAGGAGGAACAGCTGAAGGCAGAGGCTTATCTGGACATGCTTACCGGAATCGGAAACAGGTTCTATCTGAAGGAACAGGCAGAGGAGCTTCTGAAAACAGGTGAACCGATGTCGTTGTGCTACTGCGACCTGGATCATCTGAAATATATTAATGACAATTTCGGACACCAGGAGGGTGACAGATATCTGCAGTTTTTTGTGAAGGTTGTTCGGGAGAACATCCGAGATGAAGATATTTTTGCCAGGATTGGCGGAGATGAATTCTGCATTTTGCTGAGAGCCTCTGCAGACAGGGATGCAGGAGAAGGTTTGAAGGAGATTCAGAGACAGTTTGCCGGGAGAGAGGAAACCTTTTATATACGAAGCTTCAGCTATGGTATCGTAGAAATTTCCGGGGATTGTGGCCAGGTGGACCTGGACGCGCTGCTTCACAAGGCAGATGAAGCGATGTATGAACAGAAACGGGAACACAGGAAAAAATATGAAAATAATATAATCCCATCGCCATAAGCGGTGGGATTATATTCGAAAAAAACGCAAAAAATAAGGTTTTCTGGTATTTTGAAAATTTTTTTGAAAAAAATTAAAAAAAGGGCTTGCAATTTAAAAAGACCTGATATATAATACCACTTGTCGCAAGCGATAAGGCAAGCGAGAAACAAACACATAGGGCTATCGCCAAACGGTAAGGCAACGGACTCTGACTCCGTCAGTTCAAGGTTCGAATCCTTGTAGCCCTGCTTCTTAAGCACCTCAGATGAGAGGTGCTTTTTTGATATAAAAAACAAGTGCGTTTCCTTATGCCAGGTGGTACAATGAATATATAATGTAACAGGAGGAAAAATATGAGTTACAGTTTTAAAGGCCGTGTAAGATTCAGTGAGCTCGGAGAAAATGGCTGTCTGGATCTTCCGGGAGTTTTGGATTATTTTCAGGATTGCTGTACATTCGAGTCCGAAAAGATCGGGCTTGGAATGGAAGTGCTGAAGGTACAGAAGCGTGCCTGGGTGCTTTCAGCGTGGCAGGTGGTAGTGAAAAGATATCCGAAGCTTGGTGAAGATGTAAAGGTAACAACAATTCCGTATGGATTCCGTGGTTTTATCGGAATGCGTAATTTTATCCTTGAAACAGCTGCCGGTGAGAAGCTGGCATGGGCGAATTCCTACTGGTCATTTATCAACACAGAGACGGGTATCCCGGAGAAACTGACATCAGCGGATACAGATCGCTATGAGATGGGTGATAAAATAAAAATGGATTACGCGCCGAGGAAGATCTCACTTCCCGAAGAACGGGTGAAACAGGATGCTTTTGCAGTACAGAAGCATCATCTGGATACAAATCATCACGTGAACAACTGTCAGTATATCCGGATGGCAGCAGATTATCTGCCGGATGGTTTTCGGGTCGGCCAGCTTCGGGTGGAATATAAGCGACAGGCTGTGCTTGGAAAGGTGATCGTGCCGGAAGTATATGAAACAGAGGGTAAGGTAACGATTGTTCTGAATGCTGAGGATAATAATCCTTATGCGGTTGTGGAATTTACGGAATAAATTTTATTTTTTAGAGGAGGAGACGCTATGCTGGAGAAATTAAAAGAGGAAGTTTACAAAGCTAACATGGATCTGCCGAAATATGGACTTGTAACTTTTACCTGGGGAAATGTCAGCGGCATCGACAGAGAGAAGGGGCTTTTTGTTATCAAACCAAGCGGTGTTGAGTACGAGAAGCTGACACCGGAGGATATGGTTGTTGTGGATCTGGAAGGAAACAAGGTTGAGGGGAAATACAACCCGTCTTCTGACACGCCAACACATGCGGTTCTCTACCGTGCATTTCCAAATATTGGCGGTATTGTACATACGCATTCATCCTGGGCTACAAGCTGGGCACAGGCAGGAAGATCCATTCCATGTTATGGAACTACGCATGCAGATTATATCTACGGTGAAGTTCCGTGCGTGCGTAACCTGACCAAACGTGAGATCGAGGAGGCCTACGAGAAGAATACAGGGGTCCTCATAGCAGATTATTTTAAGAGCAGGGATTACGAAGCTGTACCTGCAGTTCTCTGTAAGAACCACGGACCTTTTACCTGGGGAAAGGATGCTCATGAGGCTGTCCATAATGCAGTGGTTCTTGAGGAAGTTGCCAAGATGGCATCACGCTGTGAGCTGATCAATCCGGAAGTGAAGCCTGCACCACAGGAACTTCAGGACAAGCACTACTACAGAAAGCATGGTGCAAATGCCTATTATGGACAGATCAATAACGAAGACTGACAGATAAGAAACAGAATTTTAAGGAATGCTGCGGATGATAAGCGCAGCATTCCTTTTTTGCCAAATGCAGATGTACAGAATTTTGCCAAAGAATGGAGAAAAATTCATATTTGCTGACCTTTAACACAGATGGTGTCGAAATATGTGCTAATGTCAAGAAAATTGCGCATTATTAACACATTTTGGAAAAGGTATCAGTATGAAGATTTACACTTATCAGGGAAAAAAGAACGTTTCCGGAGAAAAAATACGTCAGATCAGGCATATGAAACGAATGTCCCAGTCAGCCCTGGCCGCAAAAATGCAGGTGGAGGGAGTTTTGCTGGAGCGTGACAGCATCAGCCGTATTGAAAGTGGTGAGCGTTTTGTGGCAGACTATGAATTGCGGGTGTTTGCAAAGGTTCTGGGAGTGGAAGTGAAGTGGCTTTTGAGTGAACAATGACCAATGCGAAAGTGTGGGTTACTTTGTTCAGAACAAAATTGGCGATGGGTATTATGATGTAAAATACTTGATATTTATGTCGGAAACTGCTACATTATAAAGAAAAAAGAGACCGTTGCTTTTGGCAGAGAGTGCGGTCGCGGATAAAAAGATAGAGGTGCGGATTTTATCAGTATTTATGGATGTGAGGCCCTGGCAGGCTGTCCATGAAGAAAGGGGAATCTGCCGAAGTGCTCCGAAAGCCAGATGACGGAGTGCTGGGATGCCGCAGAATATGCGTCATACTGTCACTTATGTGGAGCGCTATCAGTTATAGCATTTCCATAAATTACGGCATCATGTTCTGACCAACTTCTTTTTGGTGCATTAATTTCTGGAACTGATATAAGTTAAATAAGGATTATTTAACAGGAGGTGTTCTTAGAAGAGACAGCCTCCGTTTTTTTGTCCCCGAAAAGGGAGGAGAAGAATGAGTAAAAAAGCAGGAACAGCATTGTCTCTTATGACAATGGCAGTTATGAGTGCACTGGCAAGTCCCCTGACTGTGCTGGCAGCAGATACGGAGGAGAGTTACCAGCCTGCTCTGTATGCAACAATCTGGGCACTGCTTCCGCCTCTTGTGGCGATCATCCTGGCACTGATCACAAAAGAGGTATACAGTTCCCTGTTCGTGGGAATTGTGGCAGGAGCACTGCTTTATTCCGGATTTAAGTTTGAAGGGACGGTAAAGCAGATTTTTGAGGGAGGAATCATCAAGGTCCTTTCTGACAGCTACAATGTAGGTATCCTGATCTTTCTGGTAATACTGGGATCTGTGGTATGCATGATGAACAAGGCCGGTGGTTCCGCTGCATTTGGAAGATGGGCCAGCCGGAAGATCCACACACGCGTGGGTGCCGAGCTGGCAGCGATCATTCTTGGCATTCTGATCTTTATTGACGATTATTTCAACTGTCTGACAGTGGGAAGCGTTATGCGTCCTGTAACAGACAGACATCATGTATCCAGAGCCAAGTTTGCATATCTGATCGATGCAACCGCTGCTCCGGTATGCATCATTGCACCAATCTCATCCTGGGCGGCAGCTGTCAGCGGATTTGTAGAAGGACAGGATGGACTTGCGGTTTTTGTAAGAACGATCCCGTATAACTTTTATGCGATCCTTACCATTATAATGATGGTTGGCATGGTACTGATGAAAACAGAATTTGGTGCCATGAAAACGCATGAGATCAATGCCCTGAACGGAGATATTTATACAACAGCTGCAAGACCGTATGAGAATACAGATGACGGTACGCCGAATCCGAATGGAAGAGTTATCGACCTTGTAGTGCCGATCCTTGTACTTGTTATCTGCTGCATTATCAGTATGATCTACACCGGAGGATTTTTCAGCGGAACAGATTTTGTTACCGCATTTTCGCAGAGCGATGCTTCTACCGGACTTGCAATGGGAAGTGCTTTTGGCCTTGTGTTTGCGATTATCTTCTATATGATCCGCCGCGTGATCAGTTTCCGGGAGTGTATGGAATGTATCCCTGAAGGCTTCAAGGCCATGGTACCGGCCATCATGATCCTGACCTTTGCATGGACACTGAAGGCTATGACGGACGGACTTGGTGCTGCGGTATTCGTAGAAGAAGCGATGCGTTCTGTTGCAGGAGGGATTGAGGTTATCCTTCCGGCGATCATCTTCCTGGTTGGATGCGGACTTGCCTTTGCAACCGGTACATCCTGGGGAACCTTTGGAATCCTGATTCCGATCGTGGTTGCTGTATTTGAGAAATCCAGTCCTGAGATGATGATCATTTCCATGTCAGCCTGCATGGCAGGTGCCGTGTGCGGAGACCACTGCTCACCGATTTCTGATACAACGATCATGGCTTCGGCAGGGGCGCAGTGTGACCATGTGACTCATGTCTCCACACAGCTTCCATATGCGGTCGTGGCTGCAGCGGTATCCTTTGTGACCTACATTGTTGCCGGTTTTGTAAAAACGGCATGGATCGCACTTCCGGTCGGAATCGTGCTGATGCTTATCGTGCTTTTTATCATCAAGATAAAAAATCCTCTGCCGGTTGAAAAACTGACGGAGTAAAAGCTGTAATTTTATAAAGATAAGGCAGCAACTGAAAGAAATTTCAGGAGCTGCCTTTTTTGTGCTTTCTATAATAAATTTCTTATGTTATAATGCAGGGCAGACAGTAAGTAATATTATAGTATTTATAGGAACAGGAGATACAATGATCGAATTAGGAAAAAAACAGAAGCTACTGGTTGTAAAAACCGTGGATTTCGGAATATATCTTGGAGAAGATAAGAATGCACCTCAGAACGAACGTGTACTGCTTCCGTCAAAGCAGGTGCCGGAAGGAACCAGACCAGGTGATGAGCTGGAGGTTTTTATCTACAAGGATTCCCAGGACAGACTGATCGCCACAACAAGAGAACCCATGCTTCAGGTTGGACAGACAGCCATCCTCAAGGTGAAACAGGTTACAAGGATCGGGGCATTTCTTGACTGGGGACTGGAGAAGGATCTTCTTCTTCCGTATCATGAACAGACGAACAGAGTCCGTGAGGGCGAAGAGTGCCTGGTAGCTCTTTATGTTGATAAGAGCAGCAGACTTTGTGCAACCATGAAGGTATATCATTATCTTTCTACCAGAACTCCATATGGACCGGGAGACATGGTGAAGGGCCGCGTCTATGAGATCAGTGGGAACTTCGGCGTTTTTGTTGCTGTAGATGATAAATATTCCGCGCTGATCCCTGCAAGAGAGGCAGCTGGAAAATACAGACCGGGAATGATCCTTGACCTTCGGGTTACTGAGGTGAAGGAAGATGGCAAGATGAATGTCAGCGACCGGCAGAAGGCTTACATCCAGATTAATGAGGATGCAGAGAACGTACTCAGCGTGATCGAGGAATTTGCAGGTGTTCTTCCTTTTGATGACCATGCTTCACCGGAGGTGATCAAGAGGGAGTTTGGACTCAGTAAGAATGCGTTCAAGCGTGCAGTAGGCCATCTGATGAAAGAAGGAAAGGTAGAGATCCGCGACAGGAGGATCTACATTAAAAAATAACAAGGTGTTGACCGGCTCCGGATCAGACACGCTCCGGCACGTTCCGAAACAGGGTGCCGGGTGGGTAGGATGCGGAGCTTTTTTTACAGTAAGGAGAAAAAATTTGGAGTTTACACATTTGCATGTCCATACAGAATACAGTCTTCTGGATGGCTCCAACAAAATTAAAGAATATGTGGCCAGGGTGAAGGAACTGGGCATGGACAGTGCGGCGATCACAGATCATGGCGTCATGTATGGTGTGATTGATTTTTACAGGGCTGCCAGAGAAGCCGGGATCAATCCTGTCCTGGGATGTGAGGTTTATGTAGCCCCCGGATCGCGTTTTGACCGGGAGGTGGGAAGCGGCGACGACCGTTACTATCATCTTGTACTTCTGGCTGAGAACAATCAGGGCTACAGTAACCTGATGAAGATCGTGTCCAGGGGATTCGTGGAGGGCTTTTATTATAAGCCCCGTGTAGACCTTGAGCTTCTGGAAAAATATCACGAGGGAATCATTGTGCTGAGTGCCTGCCTGGCTGGTGAGGTGGCCCGATATCTTACCCGTGGTATGTACGAGGATGCAAAGATCGCAGCTCTCCGTTACCAGGATATCTTTGGAAAGGGAAATTTTTTCCTGGAGCTTCAGGATCATGGAATTTCGGAGCAGCAGACCGTAAACCAGCAGCTTCTGCGTATGCACAAGGAGACCGGGATCGAGCTGGTGGCCACCAATGATGTGCATTACACCATGGCAGAGGATGCGGAGCCTCACGATGTTCTTCTGTGCCTGCAGACCCAGAAAAAACTAAACGATGAGAACAGAATGCGCTATGAAGGCGGTCAGTATTATGTGAAATCCCCGGAAGAGATGGCGAGACTTTTTCCATATGCACTGGAAGCACTGGAAAATACCCATAAAATTGCCCAGCGATGCCATGTGGAGATTGAGTTTGGTGTCACCAAGCTGCCGAAATATGATGTGCCGGGCGGACTGACCTCCTGGGAATATCTGAACAGGCTTTGCTATGAGGGGCTGGAAGAGCGGTATCATCCGGTGACGGAAGAATTAAGGGAGCGTCTGGATTATGAGCTGACCACTATCAAAAATATGGGTTATGTGGATTATTTCCTTATTGTATGGGATTTTATTAAATATGCCCGGGATAACGATATTATGGTCGGACCCGGACGAGGCTCTGCGGCCGGAAGCCTGGTTGCCTATACCCTGGGCATCACGCAGCTTGATCCGATCCGCTATGACCTGCTGTTTGAGCGTTTCCTGAATCCGGAGCGAGTATCCATGCCGGATATTGATGTTGATTTTTGCTTTGAACGGAGACAGGAGGTTATCGATTATGTAAGGCGGAAATACGGCGATGACTGCGTGGTCCAGATCGTTACCTTTGGTACGCTGGCTGCACGAGGCGTTATCCGTGATGTTGGCCGTGTTCTGGATATGCCTTACGCACAGGTGGATTCCATTGCAAAGATGATTCCGCAGGAGCTGAATATCACCATCAACAAGGCTCTGGAGATGAACCCGGAGCTGCGCAAAGCGTATCAGGAACAGGAGGATGTTCACCGTCTTATCGATCTGGCCAGACGGCTGGAGGGACTGCCGAGGCACACTTCCATGCATGCAGCGGGCGTTGTGATCAGCCAGAAGGATGTGTCGGAATACGTACCTCTTTCCAGGGCGCAGGATGGCTCCATTGTGACCCAGTTTACCATGACGACTCTGGAGGAGCTTGGACTTCTCAAAATGGATTTTCTGGGTCTTCGTACATTGACCGTCATCCAGAACGCGGTAAAAATGGTGGAAAAAGACACCGGTGTTCTTCTGGATATGCAGAAAATTGATTACAATGATAAAAAGGTTCTGGATTCGCTCGGAACAGGACATTCCGACGGCGTGTTCCAGCTTGAGAGTGCCGGAATGAAGAACTTCATGAAGGAGCTGAAGCCGCAGAGCCTTGAGGATGTGATCGCGGGAATTTCCCTGTACCGTCCGGGACCTATGGACTTTATTCCTCAGTACATCCGTGGAAAAAACCGTCCGGACACGATCCGCTACGACTGCCCGCAGATGGAACCGATCCTGAAACAGACCTATGGCTGTATTGTGTATCAGGAGCAGGTTATGCAGATCGTCCGGGAGCTTGCAGGGTACACACTTGGACGAAGTGACCTTGTGCGTCGTGCCATGTCAAAGAAAAAGGCTTCTGTTATGGCAAAGGAGCGTCAGAATTTTGTCTATGGCAATAAAGAAGAGGGGGTTCCGGGATGTATCGCAAATGGGATCTCCGAGGAGATTGCAAACAAGATTTACGATGAGATGACAGATTTTGCCAAGTATGCCTTTAATAAGTCTCATGCTGCGGCTTATGCGGTTGTTTCCTATCAGACGGCATATCTGAAATATTATTACCCTGTGGAATTCATGGCTGCACTGATGACATCTGTTGTGGAAATGCCAAACAAGGTTGCAGAGTATATTTCTGTCTGCCGCCAGATGGGGATCGAGATCATGCCGCCAGATATTAACCGCGGAGTTTATGGTTTTTCTGTTGATAACGGTGCTATCCGCTATGCGCTTTCTGCAATTAAAAGCATTGGCCGCCCTGTTATTGAAGGGATTGTCCGTGAGAGGGAGGAGCATGGAGAATATACCTCTCTGAAAAACTTTGTGGAACGTAATATCCAGCAGATCAACAAGCGTGTTGTGGAGAATATGATCAAGGCCGGGGCCCTGGACTGCCTGGAAGGAAACCGTAAGCAGAAAATGACGGTTTACACACAGATCATTGACAGTATTAATCAGGAAAAGAAGCATACCATGGCGGGCCAGATGAGTCTTTTTGATATTGTATCGGAAGAAGATAAGAAAGAATTCGAGATTCGTATGCCACAGATTGCTGAGTATCCGGATGATGTGATCCTTACCTTCGAAAAAGAAGTTCTGGGGATCTACCTGAGCGGACATCCGCTGGAACGTTACCGCAGCATGATGGAAAAAACGATCACTGCGAAAACTTCTGATTTCCAGCCGGATGATGAAACCGGGATCCCGGAGGTTTACGATAACCAGAAGGTGATCGTTGGCGGAATGATCACGGATAAAACAATAAAATATACGAAAAATAATAAAGTAATGGCATTTCTTACCCTGGAGGACCTGGTAGGAACTGTGGAAATCGTAGTTTTCCCGAGAGACTACGAAAAATGCCAGATGTTTATTAATGAAGAGGCGAAGCTTTTTATCCAGGGAAGAGTATCTGCAGAGGATGACAAAGCCAGCAAGCTCATCCTGGAAAAGGTCCGTTCCTTTGATGATATGCCAAGAGAACTGTGGATCCAGTTTGACAGCAGAGAAGATTATACAAAGGCAGAGACAGGTCTGGTAGATGATCTGATGGAATCCAGAGGAAACAGCACAGTGGTTATTTATCTAAAGGATGTTAAAGCTATGAAGAAGCTTCCACCTGCATATCAGGTTCATATCGAGGATTCCTGGCTTGATAAAATGTATGAAAAATATGGAAGCTCCAATGTTAAAATTGTGGAGAGAGTATTGAAAAACTTATAAAAATGCTATAAACTATATCCGAATATGTGTATTACAATAGGTTGTTTCATAAGATGGAGGATAACAATATGGCAGAGAACAAAATCAAAACGATCGGTGTTTTGACCAGTGGCGGTGACGCACCTGGAATGAATGCTGCAATCCGTGCTGTTGTCAGAAGAGGATTAAGCAGCGGACTGAACGTAAAGGGAATTTATAAAGGATACAGCGGTCTTTTGAATGAAGAGATCAAAGACATGACAGCCAGAGATGTTTCCGATACGATTGAGCGTGGAGGAACAGTTCTTTATACTGCCAGATGTGCAGAGATGAGAACTGAGGAAGGACAGCAGCAGGCGGCAGAAGTTTGCAGAAAGCATGGAATTGATGGCCTTGTTGTTATCGGTGGAGATGGTTCCTTTGCAGGAGCGCAGAAGCTTGCAAACCTTGGAATCAATACCATTGGACTTCCGGGAACCATTGACCTTGATATCGCATGTACCGAGTACACCATCGGCTTCGATACAGCTGTAAACACAGCTATGGAAGCTATTGACAAGGTACGTGATACATCTACATCCCATGAGAGATGCAGTATCATTGAGGTTATGGGACGTAATGCCGGATATCTTGCTGTATGGTGCGGTATTGCCAACGGTGCTGAGGATATCCTGATCCCGGAGAAATATGACTATGACGAGCAGAAGCTCATTGATAATATTGTTGAGAGCCGTAAGAAGGGCAAGAAACACCACATTATCGTAAATGCTGAGGGTATCGGCCATTCAGAGGCCATGGCGAAACGTATAGAGGCTGCAACAGGCATCGAGACACGTGCTACCATTCTTGGACACATGCAGCGTGGTGGAAGCCCGACATGTAAAGACCGTGTATATGCGTCTATGATGGGTGCTCTTGCAGTAGATCTTCTTGTTGCAGGAAAGCGCAGCCGTGTTGTTGGATACCGCCATGGCGAGTTTGTTGACTTCGATATCAACGAAGCACTTGCAATGCAGAAGAATGTAGACCCATACATGTGGGAGGTTTGCAACTCTCTTTCTCACAATTATGCAAAATAATTTATGAATTATGGCATTTCCATAAATTACTGCGTCAGGTTCAGTTACTCAGAGCATGAATGTTACTGTTCACAGTAATATATGAATTGCCGAGTCAGATGAAGGATATAAACTGAATACATCTCAAATAATTGCCCTCGGATTTTCGGGGGTGATTTTTGTAAGTGGATATATGAAAATGATATAACCGGATAAGTGTGAGGAGTAAAATATGATAACCAGTGTAACAAATGCAAAAGTAAAAAATGTCATGCAGCTGAATCAGAAGGCGAAAGCCAGAAGAGAGCAGGGGCTTTTTGTGGCAGAGGGCAGGAAGATGTTCCTGGAAGCACCCAGAGGATGGGTTTCCCAGGTGTTTGTCTCAGAGAGCTTTTCCCGGGAAGGGGAATTGATGGCAGAGGTGGAGAAATATCCGTATGAGATCGTGAAGGATTCTGTATTTCGTCAGATGTGCGACACCAAAACCCCGCAGGGGATCCTTACGCTCCTTACGCTGCCTTCCTGGAGTGAGGAAGATGTACTTGCAGGCGAAAATCCGCTTGTGATGGTTCTTGAGGATCTGCAGGATCCTGGAAATGCGGGAACCATTCTCCGGACGGGTGAAGGTGCGGGAGTGAGTGGCATTTTTCTTACAAAAACATGTGTGGATATCACGAATCCAAAAGTAATTCGTTCTACCATGGGTTCCATTTACAGAATGCCTTTTCTATATGTGGAAGATGTGGTATCATTAGAAGAGAAGCTGAAAGAAAAAGGAATCCGCAGTTTTGCAGCCCATCTGAAGGGCGGGAATTATTATGACCGGGAATCCTATGAAGGCGGCACAGCGTTTTTTATCGGAAACGAGGGGAAAGGTCTGACAGAAGAGGCGGCAGAAGCAGCAGACTGTCTTATCCGGATTCCGATGTGTGGCAGGGTAGAGTCCCTGAATGCTGCCATGGCATCTGGAATCCTGATGTATGAAGCTGCAAGACAGAGAAGAAAATAATATTTTTCAAAAAAGAGAGGAGGAGGGTTATGACACCATTAGCCTGGCTTGGGATACTGGCGGTTTTACTGGTAATTGAGGCAATTACAGTAGGGCTTACCACGGTCTGGTTTGCAGGAGGTGCCCTTATTGCCTGCACTGCATCGTGGTTTGGGCTTGGGATCGTTGTACAGCTCCTTTTATTTTTCGGAGTTTCCGTGGTGCTTCTGATCTTTACCAGACCGCTGGCGTTGCGTTACATGAACAAGGGCGTGGAGAAGACGAATGCAGAGAGCCTTCTGGGAAAAAGAGCTGTAGTCATACAGCAGGTCAATAATCTGGCCCAGACCGGGCAGGTACGGATCAATGATATCGAATGGACCGCGAGGGCAGCAGATGACTCTGTTGAAATTCCGGCAGGTGCAGTTGTTGAAATCGAGGAGATCCGAGGTGTGAAGCTGATCGTAAAAGAACTTGGCAAGGAGGACTAATTATGGGTGGAGTTATTGTTTTGTTTGTAGTCATCGTTCTTGTACTGTGGATACTGGCATCCTGCATCCGTATTGTACCGCAGGCTTATGCAGTAGTACTGGAACGTCTGGGAGCTTATAAGGCTACATGGGGAACCGGTATTCATTTCAAGGTTCCGTTCATTGAGCGTGTTGCAAGAAGAGTGAACCTGAAAGAACAGGTTGTGGATTTTCCGCCGCAGCCGGTGATCACCAAAGATAACGTAACTATGCAGATCGATACAGTGGTATTTTTCCAGATCACAGATCCGAAGCTTTATGCGTACGGTGTTGAGAATCCGATCATGGCCATCGAGAATCTTTCTGCTACGACTCTTCGTAACATCATTGGTGATATGGAGCTGGATGAGACGCTGACATCCCGTGAGGTGATCAACACCAGGATGCGAGCTTCCCTTGATGAGGCTACAGATCCATGGGGAATCAAGGTCAACCGTGTTGAGCTTAAAAACATCATCCCTCCGGCAGCGATCCAGGATGCCATGGAGAAACAGATGAAGGCAGAACGTGAGAGACGAGAAGCAATCCTGAAGGCAGAAGGAGAGAAACGTTCCACGATCCTTGTTGCAGAAGGAAAGAAACAGTCTGCCATCCTTGATGCAGAGGCAGAAAAACAGGCAGCTATCCTTCGGGCAGAGGCGCAGAAGGAACGTATGATCAAAGAGGCAGAAGGACAGGCACAGGCGGTTATCAAGGTGCAGCAGGCAACTGCAGAAGGCCTTCGCATGATAAAAGATGCAGGCGCAGATGAGTCTGTTCTTACACTGAAGAGTCTGGAGGCACTTGCAAAGGTTGCCGATGGAAAAGCAACGAAGATCATCATTCCGTCCGAGATACAGGGCATCGCAGGGCTGGCAACATCCCTGAAGGAAATTATGACAGATAAACCGGCAGGGCAGAAATAAATCTGCAGCCGTGAGGAGGATATATTATGAACCTTAAAGGAAGAAATTTCCTGACACTGAAAGACTTTACACCGGAAGAGATCCTTTACATGATCGATCTCGCAGCAGATTTCAAAGCAAAGAAAAAAGCAGGAGAGCTTCATGAGTATTACAGAGGTAAGAATATCGCCCTGATTTTTGAAAAAACAAGCACAAGAACAAGATGCTCTTTCGAGGTAGCTGCTCATGATCTTGGAATGGGAACTACTTATCTTGATCCGACGGGTTCCCAGATCGGAAAGAAAGAGAGCATTGCGGATACAGCAAGAGTCCTTGGGAGAATGTACGAAGGTATTGAATACCGTGGATTCGGACAGGATATCGTTGAGGAGCTTGCGAAGCATGCAGGTGTTCCGGTATGGAATGGCCTGACTAATGAGTATCACCCGACACAGATGCTCGCAGACATGCTGACAGTACGTGAGCATTTCGGCAGATTAAAAGGTCTGAAGCTTGTATACATGGGTGATGCCCGTTACAATATGGGTAATTCCCTGATGATCGTATGCTCCAAGCTTGGCCTTGATTTTGTAGCATGCACCAATAAGAAATATTTCCCGAACGATGAGCTGGTAGCTCAGTGTCAGCAGTGGGCCGAAGCGGCTGGTTCGACGATTACTCTTACAGAGGATGTTGAGGAAGGAACCAGGGGTGCGGACATCGTTTATACAGATGTATGGGTATCTATGGGTGAGCCTGACGAAGTATGGACAGAGCGTATCCATGACCTGACACCGTATAAAGTTACCAGACATGTAATGGAGAATGCCGGAGAGAAAGCGATCTTCCTTCACTGCCTGCCGGCATTCCACGATCTGAAGACCAGGATCGGAAAAGAGATGGGCGAGCGTTTTAACCTTACAGATATGGAGGTTACAGATGAAGTATTTGAGTCTCCACAGTCAAAAGTTTTCGATGAAGCTGAAAACCGTATGCATACCATCAAGGCTGTGATCGTTGCAACATTAGGAGAGCCGGAGAAATAATGTCAGACTTATTTAATGAAGAAACAATTTCACAGGCAACACATACAGAATGGGCGGGCAAAACCGTCCATTTTGCAAGAGAAACCGATTCTACAAACCTCTGGGGAAAACGTGCCTGGAAAGAAAATGGCGCGCAGCATGGTGAGCTTTTTGTGGCCGAATACCAGTCTGCAGGCAGGGGACGTTTCACAAGACGCTGGAGTGCGCCACCGGAAAGTGCCATAACTATGAGCATTCTGATCTGCCCGGAATTTTCCACGGTGAAGGCTCCGATGATGACGTTGGTTATGGGGCTTTCTGTTGCACAGGCAGTAGCAGAGCTTGGCCTTGATGTGGGGATCAAATGGCCCAATGATGTGGTTGTTTCCCGCAAAAAAATCTGCGGTATTTTAACCGAGATGACTATGGATCAGGACAAGATCGGCTGCGCTGTCATTGGAGTCGGGATCAACATAAACATGGACAGCTTTCCGGAAGAGATGGCTGACAAGGCAACCTCACTGTATCTGGAAAGCGGACATACCTTTGACAGGGCAAAAGTCGTTGGGCTTGTGATGAAGCATTTTGAGGAAAATTATGAGAAGTTTGTACAGACAGAGGATCTGTCAGGGCTGAAATCTGGTTATGAGAAGCTTCTGGCGAATCTGAACCAGCCGGTACGTGTGCTGGATCAGAATGATCCGTATGAGGGAATCGCACGGGGAATCAATGCCGTAGGCGAGCTTCTGGTGGAACGTGCAGATGGCACTGTGGAAGAAGTAAATTCCGGGGAGGTTTCTGTGCGTGGATTGTACAGCTATGTGTGAATTCCATACGATAGAGCAGAAGGAGATTTTATGTATCAGGATAACATTGTGCTCTGCGGAGCAAGCTCTTATGAGCAGAAATATTATTTTAACCAGGATTTTGCATCCCTTCCGGAGACTGTAAAGCAGGAGATTCAGATTATGTGCGTACTTTTTACGGAGGACGTAGGCGGAATCCTGACATTGGAATATGATGAGAAGGGAAATCTGCAGTTCAAGACAGAGGCAATGGAAGCAGACGGCCGTTTTGACGAAATCGGAAGTGCGCTGAAGATCAAAGAAATCCAGCGCAGCAAGAAAGATCTTCTGGAATCCCTGGAAATGTATTATAAGGTATTTTTCCTCGGAGATATCCCGGATGAGGAACTGAAGAAAAAAGCAGATGCAGTTGAGGAATGACCCCATGAAGCAGCAGTGGAAGATCGGAAATGTCCAGATGGAGAATCCTTTTGTACTTGCACCGATGGCAGGGGTGACAGATCTGGCATTCCGAAAGCTTTGCAAGGAGCAGGGGGCTGGTCTGATCTGTATGGAAATGGTCAGTGCCAAAGCCATTTCTTATCATAATAAGAATACAGAAGCACTGATGGAAATCGATCCGGGGGAGCATCCTGTATCCATGCAGCTTTTTGGCAGCGAGCCGGAGCTGATGGCAGAGGTAGCAAAAAGCATCGAGGATCGTCCATTCGATATTCTTGATATCAATATGGGGTGTCCGGTACCGAAGGTAGTAAACAATGGTGAGGGTTCTGCACTTCTGAAAAAACCGGAGCTTATCGGGCAGATTGTCCGCAGCGTTACCAGGGCGGTTTCCAAACCGGTGACTGTGAAGGTGCGGATCGGTTTTGATGAGAGTACACCTGTGGATGTAGTGGAGATCGCGAAACGGGCGGAGGATGCCGGGGCGGCAGCCATCGCAGTCCACGGAAGAACAAGGCAGCAGTATTATTCCGGAAAGGCAGACTGGGATGCTATCCGTTGTGTGAAAGAAGCTGTGACAATCCCGGTGATCGGAAATGGAGATGTCATTTCTCCGGAAACAGCAGAAGCTATGTTTAAAGAAACTGGCTGTGACGCAGTGATGATTGGTCGCGCCGTCCGCGGAAATCCGTGGATATTCCGGGAGCTGAACCACTATTTCCAGACAGGGGAAAAGCTGCCGAAGCCTTCTGTGGAGGAAGTCTGCGAGATGATTTTGCGCCATGCGCGAAACCAGATCGAGATCAAGGGAGAATACATCGGGATCCGGGAAATGCGTAAGCATGTGGCATGGTATACAGCAGGAATGCGCCACAGTGCCGGGATCCGAAGAGAATCCAATAATATCGCAAGCTATGAAGAACTGAAAAAGCTTACCGATATGCTTCTGGAAAGATAGAAAAAGATTCAGAAAAGCCGTGTGGAAATCTGGAATTTCCTGCGGTTTTTTCTGCGCTTTCGGAGGTCTTTTTTCGAGGCAGAAAGCTTGACAATACAGGGGCTTTTCGGTATAATACAGAAATTGTGAATATCCTGAGAGCTTTCTGCCCTTTTGGGGGAAAAGATATTCAGGAACGGTAGCAACAGAAATATCCGAGGCTGTATTTTTTTCGGAAAAGACGGCGCGGTTTTGAAAGGAAGTAAGGCAAAATGGAAGAAGCAAAGAAGAACTTACTCACATATGCAGGACTTAGAAAACTGGAAGATGAGCTGCACGATCTGAAGGTCGTTAAAAGAAAGGAAGTTGCAGGTAAAATTAAAGAGGCGAGAGAGCAGGGAGACCTTTCTGAGAATGCTGAGTACGATGCAGCAAAAGACGAGC
>CAVIGE010000053.1:0-19662 GCA_963642325.1 Prevotella sp. CAG:279 | reverse complement strand
ACATGGTTGATGATGATCTGTGCTGTAAATGCTCTTCTTACAGACCAGTCCGGATAAGCTTCTGCAAGGGCATCCTCGATTCCCTTGATATCCTCTGCACGGCTGTCATTGAAGGAAGTACCAAAGCTTACCACAAGAAGCTCGTTCTCACCGATCTCATCCTGGTTGCGTGCATCGTCCTTGGAAGCATCGCCTGTGTCACGTCCGAAGTAATCCGGGTCAGCATTCTCGCCCTCTACCAGCTCCTTCTGTGTATCTGTAAGAGCATCCCATGCTTCCTTGGCTGCCTTGCAGTCCTCGTCTGTTGTATCTGTTCTTTCCTGAACATAGATCTTGTCTATCAGGGCTGCCACATTATCAGCGGCTTCCTTATCTGCATCAGAGGCATCTGTACTTTCTGCGCTGTCTGTTGTCTCAGTGCTCTCCTCTGTAGCTGAATCATCTGCTGCCATTGCTGTGGTAGCTGCGCCCATGGAACATGTCATGGAAACTGCGAGCATCAGGGCTAACATCGTCTTTCTTTTCATTTTTTATCGTCCTCTTTTCATGTATTTTCCGGTCAAACAATATATGTACAAAAAAAGCAGCCTCCTGCGGCCGCCTGTCCCTCACATAGGATTCTCTGCGCAATACATACATAAAAAGAAGCTCTGTATTGTTATGGAGAATACAGATCCGTAAACCGCGAATCTCAGATCTCACAATAAGGCAGTTCTCCTGACTTGGTTCTGCGCTCGCCTTCCCTTCCCGGTTGCCCAGTGGTCCATAAAAGCAGCTCCCCTACACAGTGACGGTATCGTTCCGGATTCCCACCAGATTCTCTCCTGCACATCCTGCCGGATGTGACCTTATTGCTATAACATTTGTACATATTAATTCAACATGGATATCTATCTTTTACCACAAAAAACAAAAAATGTCAATATTTCTGTCGGACTATTATCGGGATATCCCTGAAATATTTCTGGCATATTTCGACAATTCCGATTATTTATGCACAATAAGCATAGCTTCAGGCTGTGTATGTTTTTTATTCATAGTTCCTGTGATTTCCGGACCAAAAGGTTAAAAGGCCTCTTTCCCCAGACAGTTTTTTTCTGTCCCCGGAAAGAGGCCTCTGCATTTTTTTGTTTATATTCGGTTAAAATATTCCTGCTCAAGATATCTTGCAACATAGACTCCGCTGGCAGAAGCGTGGGAAAGGGAATGTGTCACACCGCTGCAGTCCCCGATAACAAAGAGACCCTTGTGGCAGGTTTCCAGATTCTCATCGATCTCCACTTCCATGTTGTAGAATTTAACCTCCACACCGTAAAGCAGGGTATCGTCATCTGCTGTTCCAGGTGCGATCTTATCCAGGGCATAGATCATCTCGATGATGCCATCCAGGATACGTTTCGGCATAACAAGGCTCAGATCTCCCGGTGTAGCGGAAAGAGTCGGCGTCACAAAGCTCTCCTCAACACGGGCTTTTGTGCTTCGTCTTCCACGGATCAGATCCCCGAAACGCTGAACCATAACACCACCGCCAAGCATGTTGGAAAGTCTTGCAATGCTCTCGCCATATCCGTTGCTGTCGTGGAACGGCTCGGAGAAATGCTTGGATACAAGAAGTGCAAAGTTTGTATTATTGGTATGCTTTGCAGGATCCTCATAGCTGTGTCCGTTTACCGTGATGATCCCGTTGGTGTTCTCATTTACAACAACACCTCGCGGGTTCATACAGAAGGTACGTACCATATCCTCGAATTTCTCTGTCCTGTAAACGATCTTGCTCTCATAAAGCTCGTCTGTCAGGCGGCTGAATACCTCTGCCGGAAGCTCCACACGCACACCAATATCCACACGGTTGGAAAGGGTCGGGATCTTAAGATCTGTACATACGCTTTCCATCCATTTGCTTCCGCTTCGTCCTGCGGAAATGATACAGTAGGTTCCCTCATAACGCTGATCCCCCACCATAACTGCATAGCCGTCTTCTGTTTTCTCTACTTTGTCAACGGATGCATCAAAATAGAAATCTACGTGGTCCTTCATTTTCTCATAAAGATTCTGAAGCACGACATAATTGATATCCGTTCCCAGGTGACGGACAGAAGCGTCCAGAAGGTGCAGGCCGTTCTGAAGGCAGAGCTTGCGGATCTCGCTGTTTGTTGTGGAATAAAGCTTTGTTCCCTCGCCACCGTGCATCAGGTTCAGCTTATCTACGTACTCCATCAGCTCTGTTGCCGTTTCCTTGCCGATATGCTGATACAAGGTTCCGCCAAACTGGTTGGTGATATTATATTTTCCATCGGAAAAAGCTCCCGCGCCTCCGAAACCCTTCATGATCGCACAGGTTTTGCAGTGGATACAGGATTTTACTTTTTTTCCGTCAATTGGACATTTTCTTTTTTCCAGAGGATGACCGGCTTCAAAAACTCCGATTTTTTTCTCCGGATTATTATTCATCAGTTCATAGGCCGCAAAGATTCCTCCGGGACCTGCCCCTACGATCAGTACATCATATTTCATAAATAAAAACTCCTTATCTCATATTGCTTATATATGTTTCTGTTTTCGCACAAACCCTGTCTATTTTACAACAAGTATCTGCAAAAGTCACCTGTTTTTTTCATGTTTTGGATACTTTTTTCAGCTGCCGGTAAACCTCTGGACACGGAAATTTTTTCCGTTGGTTTCTATGGTGATGGCACCGTTTTTCATGGTGTATTCCACCTGGCTTTTGCATTCCACAAGACGCTTTATGGTTTCCGGCGAGGGATGTCCGTAGGTATTGGAAGCAGAACAGGATATGACGGATATCCGGGGCTTAAGCTTCTCCAGAAAAGCCTCTGAGGAGGAGTATCTGGAGCCATGATGGCCGACCTTCAGACAGTCAATGTCCTCAAGGCATCCGGCAGACAGAAGCTTTTTCTCTGTGTCTGCTCCGATATCCCCTGTAAAAAGCATCTGAAAATCTCCATAGGAAAGCTCCATGACCATAGCCTCCTCGTTGACATCCTCTCCCCTGGCTGTCTTTTCCGGCCACAAAATGGAAAAAACTGCTTCTCCGGATCGGAGCTTATCCCCTGCATTTCCTGTCACTGTTTTGATCCCTGCTTTTTTTGCCGCTTCCGAAAGCTCCTTCCAGGCCTCCGGTGGTTCTTCCCAGCCCGGAAGCACAAGATAACCGGCGCGGATCGTTGTGAGGCCTTTTTCCATATATTCCAGCAGCTCCTGCACCCCGCTGATATGATCCAGGTCGGTATGGGAAATGAAAATCCCGTCCAGATAGGAGATTCCCATGCTTTTCAGCGCAGGAAGAAGACAGTATCTTCCAAGCTCCGACTGGCTGCTGCTTCCGCCGTCAATGAGATAATTCCGGTTTTCCGGTGTCCGGATCAGGATGCCGTCACCCTGGCCTACGTCCAGGCAGGTGATCTTCAAGGTATTTGACGGCTGCCAGAAGGACTGTAAGCCAAGGATCAGTATGCCCAGTGCCAGAAGCGGAAAAGCAGCCATCCTGCCGCGTTTCTTTACATACCGTCCAATAAACAGTACTGTAATTAAAAGCAAATAATATACCATAATCTGCCAGATCTCCGGTTCGCCGCCGATCCAGGTGCACCAGCGGGTGCTTCCTGCCAGTTCACAGAGCTTTTCATACAGAAGCAAAAGCCCCCTTGCAGGAAAGATCACCACACTGGCTGCCCGGGTACTGAAGAATCCGAGAAGCATTGCAGCCACACCTGCGGCTAACACAACTCCCACACTTGGCAGGACCACAAGGTTCAGCACCAGCCCTGCCAGTGATATTTCACCGAAGAATTTCAGCATCACAGGCAATGTCACAAGCTGAAGAGCTACGGATCCCCAGAACGCTTTTGCCCCTTTTCGCTTCGCGCCTGCCAGGGCACAGATTGGCTGTGGTGCCACGCAGATCCCGAAAATGCATCCAAATGACAGCAGAAATCCGCTGTCCAGCAGATAGGCCGGTGATTCCGCCAGGATCATCATGGCCGTAACAGAAACCGCGCTTGGCATATCATAGATCCGCCCCGTGATCCTGGCTCCCATTGCAATGAGGAACATGGTGACAGCCCGCATCGTAGAAACGCTTCCTCCTGTCAGCATCCCGTACTGAAGCATGACAGCCAGGGAAAACATCCCTGCCGGCCAGATCCCGAAGCCCGCCCTTTTCATAAGGTTATAAAGCCCCATTCCGAGAATGCTGATATGCAGGCCGCTGATCGCCAGGATATGCACGATACCGGCCAGCTGATAGCGCATCCGGATCTCCGGGTCCAGACTGGTTTTGTCCCCAAGAATGATCGCTTCAAAAACAGGGGCATCCTCGCCTGCTGCTTTTTCCAGAAGCTTCCTGCATTTCTCCTTCACCTCAAGCATCGCCTGACGATAGCCGGAATAGGCCTGGGTTTTCTTTAAGAGTACGGCTTTTTTCATAAAATAATAAATATGACGGCTGGCATAATACTGTCGGCTGTCAAAACCGCCTGGATTGGTCGGGCCTTCTGTCTCCTTCAGCACTCCCTTTACAAGGATCTGCAGCCCAGGCTTCAGCTCTTCTTCTTTTTTCAGAAATACTCTTACATTGTTGATCGGAATTTTTTTTGAATGATAGATAAGATATGTTTTTTTCAGATAGACAGACTGGGAGAATTCTGTGTTTTCGTACCGTTCTACCTCCCCGCAGATTTCAGAAGCGGGATGTGCTTCGATAAAGGACTGCACACCATCCGGAAGGGGATTCCCTGTGATAAGGGGAAGCCCCATAAGGTCTGCAATGCCGATCGAGAGCATCATCAGAAAACACAGAAGACACATTGGACGTCTTAGCATATGTTTCTCCCATATTAATTATAATTTTGTTTCAAAACAGTCAGCTCTGCTTCTTTTTTGTTTCTGTACCGGAAAGCAGGCTGTCATTCCATTCATAGAATTTGTAAAGCTGCATATTTTTGCCGAAGGTCACTTCCTTGTTCCCGGCAATGGAAATCTCCACCTTCTCCGCTCCTGTGGCTGCGATCAGGGTATTCACAACGGAATAGACCGGAATCTCCTCGGAAACATTCAGTGCGTAATCCAGAAATACCGAATTGTAGTCCACATAGCAGATTCCGTTTGCCCTTGTCAGGGAAAGTACCTCTGCGTTCTCCGGGATCGTAGGATAATGCCCCTTTTCCAGCGGGCCACGTGCCAGCTGTTCCAGAACAACTGTCGTCTTTGGAAGATTTCGTCTGTAACGGACGCTTCTCTTCTCTTCCACCAGCTTGTCACCCGTTTTGTTGGTAAAATATAAGGTAATGGTATCATAGCTGTATACATCGCCATCCGAACCGGAAAATTCCACAAAGGTGTCGCCATTCATGGCTCCGACCTCTTCGCCTTTTGTATTTGTGAGTGGTTTTTTCCCGACATAGATCTCTACGGAATCAACTCCCGGAACCTGGAGAAATATCTTCACAACCCCGGTCCTTACGAGAAGCTCCCTGGTACGGGACATCTCACTGTAGGCCTCATTAAACTCCAGCCGGAGCACGCCGTCACTGACGGAATAGGAGGAAAGCTTCACTCCTTCCGGAAAAAGCGAGATTCCGTCGTCCCGTGTTTCCCGGTTGTTAAGACTCTCCGAAAAATCGCTGAGCATTGCTTCTTTTGTTTCCTTTTCGGGAACGTATTTCTCCTCCTTCAGCCTGGTTTCTTCACTGTTGAGATAATAAAAGCTGTACTGCTGCTCCCCGGTTTCTTTTTTTTCCGAGAAGGTCATATATGCCACCATTCCCAGGAGAAGGCATGCGCCAGCCAGACAGATGAGCCAGATTGATTTTTTCATGCTGTATTCCTCCTAGGATTGAATATAGGTCAGGGGAAGCTTCACATCAAATGTAGTTCCCTCCCCTTCTTTGCTTGATACCCTGATGGTTCCATGGTGCATGACAATGGAGCTTCTTGCGATGGCGAGTCCAAGACCGGTTCCTCCGATCTCCCTGGAATGGGATTTATCCACACGGTAAAAACGCTCGAAGATCTTCTCAATGGAATCCTCCGGGATTCCAAGTCCGGAATCTGCCACAGTCACATAAAAATACTTGTGGTCTGCATTCAGTGTCACACGGACCCAGCCCTCATCTACATTATACTTGATTCCGTTCTCCACCAGATTGCTGATGGCAAGGGTAAATTTCACCTCATCCACGTCTGCCGTAACCGGGCGGAAGGAATCCAGGATCAGGTCAATGCTTCTCTGGTCTGCGATGGGCCGCAGCCGCCTGAGGATATCCTCCAGAAGCTCATTGATATTCATGTTGGCAATGTTCATGTCTGTTGCTTTTTTGTCCATTTTTACAAGGGAGAGAAGATCTGTGATGATCTTGTTCTCGCGGTCGATCTCTTCTGTGATATCAGAAAGAAATTCCTGATAAAGCTCCTCCGGCACACCACTCTGCCCCACCAGGGAATCTGCAAGCACCTTCATGGAGGTCATTGGTGTTTTCAGCTCATGGGACACATTGGATACAAATTCCTGTCTGGATTCATCCAGCGTCTTCATTCTGGAAAGCATCTTATTAAATGCATCCGTGATCAGGGCCGTCTCTGTGTAATCCGGAACCGAAATCTCCTCATTCTGGTATCCGTCTGTAAGATCCTCGATGGCTTTCGTCACTCTTGCAAATGGCTTCACAAGTGCAGTAGACAAAATATATCCAAAGAAAACCGCAAGAACTACAATGATCCCGATGATCAGGATCCCCTTCTGTTCCAGCTCCTTTATCGTTGCCGTCACCTCACTGGATGAGGCCATGATCATCATGGCTCCCTGCACCTGGTTCACATCCGGACTCTTCACCGGGACTGCCAGGATGAGCTTCTGGCTGTCTGAATCATAACGGTAGGCATCCTCTCCCTTAAAGCATTTCACTACCTTCTGGGATACGAGAGTTTTGCCCTCGTCCACACCGTAGGTATCCTTGATGATCCTGAAATCCCTGTCTACAATGAGAATTCTTCCTCCATAGATATTAGACAACAACTCCAGCTTGCTGTTTACAGTCTGCGAGCTGGAGTCATTCAGGTAATTCTCTTTGATCAGCAGGTCGCACATGATGTCACAGATATTCTCCATGCTCTGCACACGGTTGGCAATGGCCCGGTCTTCATAATTGGCGATCACCATTTCCGTGACAATGACACTTGGTACGATTCCCAGTATGATCAGGATGATCATGATACGAAAGCGAAGACTTTTTAAAAATTTTCCGCTTTTTTTAAGTTTCATGGATTATGCCTGGAAATAGTAGCCCACACCCCATTTGGTGTGTACGTATTTCGGCTCACTGGGATTGGCCTCGATCTTTTCTCTTAAACGACGGATATGTACATCTACAGTACGCACATCGCCCGGATATTCATATCCCCATACAATATTCAGAAGGTTCTCTCTGCTGTATACCTTGTTTGGGTTGAATACAAGAAGCTCCAGCACATCAAATTCCTTGGCTGTCAGATTGATCTCTTTTCCGGCGATGAATACGCGGCGTCCCTCGCAGTCCAGCTTCAGGTCGCCGACCTCCACTGTCTTGGCCTTCTCCTTCTTATCCTGGCTGTTTCCCGCACGGCGGATGATCGCCTTGATGCGTGCCTTGACCTCCAGGATGTTAAAAGGCTTCGTCACATAATCGTCTGCCCCGTATTCCAGGCCCAGGATCTTATCCATGTCTTCTCCCTTTGCGGTGAGCATGATGATCGGGACATTGGAAAACTCGCGGATCTGCTGGCATACCTCAAGACCGTCCACCTTGGGAAGCATCAGGTCAAGAAGAATGATATCATACTCCTCCGCCTTCGCCTTCTCCAGGGCTTCCTCCCCGTCATAGGCACAGTCCACTTCCATTCCATCCTGCTCCAGGCTGAAACGCAGTCCCTTGACAATCAGTTTCTCGTCATCTACTACCAATACTTTCCTGCTCATTTAACGCTCCTATTCTGTTGCTATTTTATCCTTGATCTTCTCATAGGTTCCTTCTTTGATCCCGGGGACATTCTTAATGTCCTCAATCGAGGTAAAGGGTCCATTTTCCTCCCTGTAGGCAATAATCGCCAGGGCCTTGGACTCCCCGATTCCTGTAAGAGTGGTAAGCTGGGACACATCAGCGGTGTTCAGATTGATCCTGGAACCGTCAGAGGTACCATCTGCCGATACTCCTTCGCTTCCAGACGCTGCCTGTCCGTTCCCGGTGGCTCCATCACTGGCAGCTCCATCCTGGGTTACAGGAATTATCTGGCTGTCCACCTCCTCCTGGGTCGGCACATATATCTGCTGTCCGTCAGAAAGAGTCCTCGCGCGGTTAAGATAACCCACTGCTGCCTCCGGAAGATATCCGCCGGCCTTCTCGATGGCCTGGAATACACGGCTGTTAGCGGAAAGCTCATAGACACCGGGAGAAGCTACCGCACCGCAGATGTCCACATAAATAGTCTGTGGAACCGGCTCCGGTGAAACAAAAGGCCGGACGGCTGCCGTTACTTCGGTATTTTCAGTCTCCGCCTGGGAAATCTGGACTTTCCCGGAATCCGAAGAAGCTTCGGTCTCTTCCTGTCCAAGCTCCTTCTCCAGAAATTCTTCTCCCCGATCCTGGCAGCCTGTCAGTCCTGCGAGGGTCAGAAACAGGAATACTGAAAAAATAAGCTGAACACTTCTGATATTTAATTTATTCCTCATGGTATGGTGGTCACTCCTTTCCGCATATGCGGTGGCAAGTGCCCCCTTACTCATACAAAACCATATCTTATTTTAACGAAATATTACAAATATTACAATACTAATATTTTATTTCGATTTGAATATCACCACGCCCGCCATGAAAAGCAGCATTCCCAGAAGCCTCCGCCACTGAAAATCCACCTTTTCCACACCAAAGATCCCAAACAGCTCCATAAGATATGCAACAGCCAGCTGGGAGAGCACGATCAGCATGACCGCCCGCGCAGGACCCAGGCTTCCCATGCTCTGTATCACAGTTATTGTGATAAATGCACCGATCACTCCTCCAAGAAGCGTGTACTTATTCTCCACCTGCCACAGTGCGCCAATGCTTTCCTTTCCTGTAAAAAACCACGCGGCAGCGCATACCAGAAATGAGGAAAGCTGCACCCAGCCTGTTGACACCCACAGGCTGGTCTGTTTTGTTACATTTGTGTTAAATACTCCCTGAATACTCATCAAAGCCCCTGAGAGCAAGGCCGCCAGAAATCCCCACATAAAAAATTCCTCCATAAGAATATATCCTGTATTCTATGTGGTTTCCGGGAAATTATACACTCCTGCTTTCTTTATTTTCCCAAGGTAGATCCTTCCGGAAAAAGCAATGTGCGCAAGCTCATAAAAGTCTGCCGTGGCAGGACAGATGGGGCGGTAAAGAGGATCTGCAACAATGACCCTGGCGTTTTTAAGCTTTTCCTCCATGGCCTCTTCACCCTGAACTGCCTGATCTCCCTTTCGCAAAAGTCCTTCGGTAATCTCCAGAGGACAGAGAAGCTGAACCTTTTTTCCATATTTATGCTCTATGGCGGCCGCCAGGGAACCCATTGTGACCGGCTCGCCGATCACCGTGATATCCGCTTCATCCGAATCTGAACTAAATTCTTTTTCCCGAAAATAGAACATCTGTTCCTCTGTTACCTTCCAAAGATCCGAAAGCTCTCCTTTTGGTGTCTCTCTTCCGGCTTTCTCCATCACCTGCCGAAGCTTATCCGAAAGCCTTTTCACAGATCCATCTACAGGAGTTCCCACAAGGAACGGCGTTCCGAATTTTTTTCTCAGCACATTTGCCGCGGGGATCCCCACAGAGGACACTGCCAGGTTCACATCTGCCTCGCCAGCCCCTGCCAGTGCTTCCAGCGTGTCTCCCATGGCCCAGGTGGAAATGATTTCCCAGCCACAGTCCTCCAGGCGTTTTTTCATGGAATCTACAACAGACTGCGGGCCAAAATCCAGTGGTGTGACACCCAGGAGATTTAATTTCCGGCGGCTTCCCTTCGGCTTCGCTTCTGTGCCTTCCAGGGATTTTCCGGTAAAAAGCTCCGCGATCTTCGCCAGCGCAAGCCCTGCCCCGTATACATAATCATGCATTCCGCTGGTGGGAACGGAAAAGGCCGGAATTTTTGTCTCGGCTGTCAGTGCCCTGGCAAGCCCCGGAAAATCAGTCCCGTTCATGAACGGGATCGGTGAGCTTGCAAGCGCAATGAATTTCGGCTTAAGCTCCTCTGCCGCTTCCCTGATGTCCCGGAGAAATTTCGCATCATTTCCCATGATCGCATCAATATCCGTCAGCCCCGAGATAAAGATCAGGCTGTCCTGGTCGTACCACCGGATCTCGTCATGGGTATTGTAAGTAGAATTACATCCGGACGGGTCATGCATCACGGTCATTCCCCCCAGCTCATACAAAGCCGAGCAGACACCGGACACATCCGCCGTATAAACCGGTATGATTCGATATGCCTGTCTCATATGCAGCTTTCGCACCCCCATCCCTTCCGCACGATCAGCTCTTTTGGATCTTTTTCTGTTTCAAAGGCTTCCACCATCAGCTGTGCGGTATGCCGTATCCCGTCGAAGCCGTAAAGCCCGCCGCCCTGGACCATATTTACAAAATTTGGGCTGCCCGTGAACCAGGCTGCCTTCTGTCCGATGGCAAGGATCTTTTTTTCAGAGCGTCGTGTTCTTACCCGCATTTCCGGCCGGATCGTTGACATCAGCTTCAGCTGCGGAGCATTTTGCTTCAGCCAGAAAAATACTTCTTTTTCCTCCGGGCTGATACCATCGAGATAAACGGTCTCTACCCCAAAGCCGTGGGTAAGCAGAAGCTTTGCCAGTCCCAGCGGCCTTGGGTGAAAAAGATAATCCAGTGCGATGGGGGTATCCCGGATGATCTCCCCTGCACAGGAAAGTGCATCCTCGCAGGCCTTTATCTCTTTTTCCACATCCAGCCCCCTGATCCCGCCAAGGGAGGCGGCCAACTCCTCCTCCTGCCGCCGTATCTCCTCATAATCAAAGCTTCCGGGCAGATACAGAAAAGGCCGTCCCAGTCTTTCTGCCTGCTGCTGCACGCCGAATTTTCCTGCCGGGTAACAGGCAAGGATCATTTTTCCCTCTCCCAGCTTCTGATATTCCTCCCAGCTTTTACAGGCAGCAGTCTCCCGGAGCTTAAGTCCATTTTGCTCTAGTATCCTCCTGATATCCGAGGTTTCATCCAGCACAAAATCACTTCCAAGCAGGCTCACACAGTCTTTATCTGCCCCGGTCTCTGGCACTGCATCATACATGGCACGCCGCAGCTTCTGATCCGGTGTCGGCCCGGTTTTCTGCATGATCGGGTCCATAAAGCACCTCATAAAAAAAATCTCAGGAAAACGGCTCCCAAGCTCTCCATAAATCCGATCCAGGTCACTTCCGAGGAAATGATGGAGACATACCGTAAAAAGCAGCACGGCCTTCGGCTTCACCTTAAGCCGCCTCAGCACATCGGTCACGCCCTCGATCGTCACCTCCTCCAGATTTCCCCCAAGAAGATCCTTCTCCTTTATGATCACGAAGGAAAAACGCTCTGCCGCATTCATCTCTGCTGCCGTCAGCACCACACCCCGCATACAGTTATCCGCACAGACATAGATCTGCTGTGCATCTGGGACCAGCATTCCTGTATGCACAATGTTCCAGTTTCCGTGGGCAGGGGAATTAAATTCCAGCCCCGGCCGAAATGGTGCCGGAAAAGAGGCCTCCCCGACAGTCACCTCTGTTTTTTCCAAAAGCTCTCTGCTGCCGACTCTTTTTAACATGGGATTTCCTCCCTGCAGGCTTCCAGGATCTGCTCTGCCAGAGTCCGGTACTCTTCTGCCATCTCACTGTCCGGATAACATTCCAGAAGCGTCTTTCCCTGCGCCTCTGCTTCCGGCACCAGCTCACTTCGTGAAAGCGTCCCGATGACCCTTGTATGAAAATCTTCCGCCAGCTCCCGGACCTTTTCTTCCTCCCCCGGAACATTCCGCCGGTTCAGGATGATGCCGCCAAGGGAGGCATAACCTCTGTTTTTGAAATTTTCCACCGCCATGGCAATATTCGCGCCTGCATGGATCGCCATATTTTCACCGGAGGTAATGATAAATACCTGATCCGCGTATCCTTTCCGCATCGGCATGGAAAAACCGCCACAGACGACATCCCCAAGAACATCATATAGAACAATATCTGGTTTATAAGTCTCATAGGCTCCTGTTTCCTGAAGCTTTTCCAGGGCAGTGATGATCCCGCGGCCAGCGCAGCCAAGTCCCGGGGTCGGGCCTCCGGCCTCCACGCATACCACGCCGCCATACCCGATCCTGACCATGTCTGTAAGCTTAAGCTCCTGTCTTTTTTTGTTATAAAGCTCCAGTACTGTGGGAGCTTTTTTTCCATGGCGGAGCAAAATGGTGGAATCCGCTTTTGGATCGCAGCCGATCTGCATTACCTTCATTCCTTTTTCCGCAAGGGCGGCTGCCACATTGGAAACGGTTGTGGACTTTCCGATGCCGCCCTTTCCATATACTGCGATTCTGATCATTTCCTGTCCTCCGCCCTTGTGATCACATTGGAATATGCCGTTTTTGCAGAAACGCCCGCAAGCCGTCCGATCTTTCCGGATAAGGAGCTGATCACATCCTGGGGCGCGTCAATGGCAATGCTTATAATGTTGATGCCTTTTTCCCGGTAGGGGATCCCCATTCTCCCGATAATATATTTTCCCGCTTCGTGAAGAAAACGGTTGATCTCATCGATCACGTCATTGTTTTCCACGATGATCGAGATCAGTGCCACTCTTGTCTCCATAAGGCATGTCTCTCCTTTCTCACATCAGCAGATCCTCGGCAGAAGCTCGCCGCCCGGCTGCGGGAGAAGTGCCTGCGTTCCGATTTCTGTAAGCATGACAACCTTTCCAGGCTGCTCCTTTGTAACTTCACCGATAATGGCTGCGTCCCTGGAATATGGGCACTTATGCAGTGCCTCCACGATTTTTCCCGCTTCCTCCTTCGGTGCCATGATCACCATACGGCCTTCACAGGCCAGGTAAAGAGGCTCCAGGCCAAGCATGCCGCAGACTCCTTTTACCTCCGGTGCTACCGGAACAGAAGCGGCATCCAGACGGATCCCCACTCCGCTCTGTCCTGCGATCTCATAGAGAACCGTTCCCACCCCGCCTCTTGTTGCGTCACGGATCACATGGATGTCACTGGTGGCATCCAGCACCTCCTTTACCGTTCCCCAAAGGGGTGCACAGTCACTTGTCACATCTGCATCAATGCCAAAATCCTCCCGGGCCAGGAGAATGGTGCAGCCATGTCTTCCCACATCACCGGTAACGATAATGGCATCTCCAGGCTTCGCCAGCTCACCGCCTACCCGGACTCCCTCCTTTATCTCGCCCATTCCGGTAGTCGTGATGAACACCCCGTCAACCTGTCCTTTTCCTGCAACCTTTGTGTCACCGGAAACGATCCGGACACCTGCTTCTTTTGCTGTTTTCTCCATGGAAGCTGCGATACGCTCAAGCTTTTCCATCGGGAAGCCTTCCTCGATCACAAATGCACAGGTCAGATACATAGGCTTCGCGCCCATGCAGGCAAGGTCATTGACCGTTCCGCAGATGGAAAGCTTTCCGATATTCCCTCCCGGAAAAAAGGCCGGTGATACGATAAAGCCATCGGTTGACACTGCCATTTTTCCCGTCGGCGGAGCAAGCACTGCCGCATCATCTGCGGTGAGGTCCGGGTTGGCAAAATGTGCCTTAAATACTTCATCGATCAGCTCTGAGGTCTGACGGCCTCCGGCACCGTGAGCCATGGTTACTGTTTTATTATCCATACTTATTAACCTCTTTTTTGTTTTTACAGTCAGGAGTTCCCATACATAAAGTATGCGGAACACGCTCCCTCATTAGATACCATACAGGCTCCTACCGGGTGCTGCGGGGTGCAGCCCTTTCCGAACACCTTGCAGTCTGACGGCCTGCATTTGCCCTGGAGCACATCGCCGCACCGGCATGCAGGATTCGCTTTTCCCCTGACCGGCGGCACTGCGTATTTTTTCCTTGCATCAAAGGCTTCCCATTCTTTTTTCAGCGCAAGTCCCGAGCCGGGGATCACTCCAAGTCCCCGCCACTGGGAATCGCAGGGTTCCATCAGATCCCCGAGCAGCCTCTGCGCCTCCGGGCTTCCCTCTTCTCTTACCACACGTGGATAAGCGTTTACAAAGAACGGTTTTCCCTCCTGGAAGCGTACCAGTGCCACGGCCAGTGCAGTTAAAAGCTCCCTCGCAGTAAAGCCTGCCACTACACCGCTGACTCCTTCCTCTGCCAGCTCCTTACAGAGCGCAGTTCCTGTGATGGCATTGACATGCCCGGGATAAAGAAATACATCTGCACTTCCCTTTAATGCCTGATATGCCCGGGGCATGGTCTTGTTCGCCACGAGAAGGGAATAGTTGGAAAGCCCGTCCTCCTTCGCCTTTTTTACGGAAAGACAGGCTGCCGGTGTGGTAGTCTCAAAGCCCACAGAGAGAAATACCACCTGCTCCTTCGGGTGCTCTGCCGCGTATTTTTCCGCATCCGCGGGGGAGTAGACGATACGTATTACCGCCCCCTCTGCCCTGGCATCCGCAAGACTCTTTTTTGTCCCCGGTACACGGACAAGATCCCCAAAGGTACAGATTGTCGCCTTTGTCTCAAGCGCAAGATAAACTGCCTCATCAATAAAATCAACCGGGGTCACACATACCGGACACCCAGGGCCTGAGATCAGCTCCACCTGGGGTGGGAGAAGCTTTCGGATACCCAGACGGAAGATCTCGTGTGTATGGGTTCCGCAGACCTCCATGATCCGCACAGGCGGTCCCACGTAGCCTTCTATGATCTCTCTTGCTGTTTTTTTCTTTTCTTCCATTACAGCAGCTCCTCCATAAGCTGGTCTGTTTCCTCTTCATCATCATCTGTGATCCTTGCAATGGCCACACCAGCATGAACCATCACATAATCGCCGGGTTCCAGATCCTCAAGGAGCCGGGCGGAAACCTCCCGCTTTGCTCCTCCTGCATCCACAACGGCAGTACCGTCACTGATCTTTACAACCTTTGCTGATAATCCTACACACATATTTATTCCTCCAATCCTGCATTCCTGTTCAGATATGCCATTCCATACACTGCCTGCCCAAGCGCGATCCCTCCGTCATTTGGCGGGATCAGGCTATGCGTAAGAACCTCAAAGCCTTTTTTGCAGAGTCCTTCGTCCACCAGTTCAAGGAGCAGTCTGTTCTGAAATGTACCTCCGCTCAATGCCACCTTACGGACTCCCGTCTGCCGCCTTGCCTCCTCGCAGCCTGCAAGGAGCAGTTCTGCCAGTTTGGCATGGAACTCATAAGCCAGTTTCCCGGAAGCTTCTCCTTTTAACCTTGCCTGAACCAGATGCTTCACGATAGCACCTGTATTTAAAATAAATTTCCGTTTCCCTCCGCCCATCTTTGGTGATTTCCCTTCAGACGTCTTCGTCCCCGGATTCCTTCGCCACTCTTCTGCCGCAAATTCCAGTGCCGTAGCAGCCTCTCCCTCAAAGGCAGATACCCTCCGGATCCCAAGGATCGCACTGACTCCGTCAAAAAGCCTTCCTGCACTGGTAGAGGTCACGGCATTGATCTTTCTCTTCACCATCGTCACCAAGGCTTTACATTCCTGCTCTGTACAAAGTCCCAGTTTTTGGACCGTGTCAACGGTTTCTTCCAGATTTTCCGTATTCTGCCAGATCAGGGACACTGCGATCCGCCAGCCCTCCCTTGCGGAAAGATCTCCTCCCACCTGGGTAAAGGGTTCAATGCTTCCAAGTCTTTCAAACCCGCCCGGATCTGCCAGAAGGATCTCGCCTCCCCAGATCGTTCCATCGGTTCCATATCCCGTTCCGTCAAAGGAAACTCCGATCACCTTCTCCATGCAGTCATTCTCTGCCATGCAGGATAAAATGTGTGCATAATGATGCTGTACATACAGAACAGGCAACTCCAGCTCCCTGGCCACGACTGTGGAATTATATTTCGGGTGAAGGTCACAGACCACTGCCTCCGGCTGCACCTCCAGAAGCGTTTCCAGCCGTCCTATGGTTTCTTTCAGGGCTTTTACCGTGCGGAGATCTTCCAGATCCCCCACATAGGGCGAAGGATAAAACCGGTTATCCACACCAATGCAGAACGTATTCTTAAGTTCTCCACCGACTGCCAGCACCTGCCCGCTCCAGGATGTGGAAACCATAAACGGAAGCGGAGCGTATCCCCGGGAACGCCGGATCATGTACGGCTTCCCCTTATAAAAATCCATCACCGAATCGTCTGCCCGGATGCGGATCTTCCTGTCATGGGAAAGAATGCAGTCACAGAGATGGGAAAGCTCTCCGGTCGCTTCCTCATCATCCCGGCAGATCGGCGCACCGGAGGTATTGCCGCTTGTCATAACCAGAAGCTTTGGCATCCGGATTCCATCATCATAATGGAACAAAAGCAGCTGCACCGGTGCATAAGGGAGCATTATGCCTACTTTTGGATTTCCAGGGGCAATGCTCTCACAGAGCTTTACATCTGTTTCCTGGCAGGATGACTGTTCCGGCAATTTATCCAGCAGCAGGATCGGCTTCTGATGCCCGGTAAGTATTTTTTCCTGCTCCTGGCTGACCTGGCAGACACCCTTCACGGCTTCCAGATCCTCTGCCATCACTGCAAACGGCTTCCTCGGACGGCATTTCAGCCTTCGAAGCCTCTGCACAGCTTCTTCACTGGCCGCATCGCAGCAGAGATGAAAACCGCCGATTCCCTTGACCGCCACGATCCCGCCGGAAGCGATGGTCTTTCTGGCAAAGGTAAGGGCCTGCCTTCCCCGCTCTTCCCTCCCGGTCAGATAGACCTGTGGGCCGCAGTCATTGCAGCAGACCGGCTGTGCGTCATAACGCCTTGTGTCCGGGTTATTGTACTCGTCCTCGCAGGACGGACACATGGGAAACTCCTTCATGCTTGTCCTCTCCCTGTCATAGGGGAGGGAATCTAGGATCGTCAGCCTTGGCCCACAGCAGGTGCAGTTGATAAAGGGATGCAGATACCGGCGGTTTTTCGGATCGCACATCTCTTCCTTACATTCATCGCAGATCGCTATATCCGGCGAAACAAAGATCTCACCCTTTGTTTTTTCGCTCTCAATAATGTCAAACTGTTTAAATTGCGCCGCATTCTCCACCGGCTCCACAAGAAGCTTCAGGATGGCTGCCCGCTTCGGCGGCCTCTCCTCGATATCTGCGATAAAGCCGTCCACCGCCGCTTCCTTTCCCTGGGCAAAAATCTCCACATAAGGCCCCTTATTGGAAACGCTTCCACGGATTCCCCGCTCCATGGCATGTCTGCTCACAGTCGGGCGAAATCCCACTCCCTGGACGATTCCGTAAACACGGACCATTTTTGTAATTTCATGCTCCATACTTTTCTCCGTTTCCTGTGCACTTCCCTGAAACTGCAAAATGCACCGCATCCACGAACTCCCCGGAAAATCCCGGCGTCATCCTCCTCATACAGGGATCTGCAAAGATCACATCAAATCCGCCCTTCCCAACAAGAGAAATATAATCCTCCTCATCCTTTAGGAGCATATCGTTCTCTTCAAGAAGCTCCTTTTCCATGGAAAACCAGCTGGCCACCGTAATCTCTGCTCCACCAGGGCGTTTCCGGATCTCCTTTCTTACAGAATCCGCGATCACCTGCTGATGCACTACAAGGATTTTTTTTCCTGTATAATCCATCTCCGGCACCAGCTCATCCACCAGAGGCCAGTCCACTTCCCAGGGGGTTCCAAAGGTTTTTTCCAGATATCGGGCACAGCCAAGAGCTGCCGGGGAAACTACTATATTCTTCTCCACGGAGGAAGCTTTTTTTACTGCATCCAGGCCATCGCCCATCCCATAACAGACCGCCTTAAGCCCCTGTGCAAAAAATTTCTCCCGGAGCCTGTCGGCAGCCTTTGGGTCACTGACATCCTGCGGTGTCATCCCCAGGATTCCGATCCTTTCAGCCTCCACGGAGAGCTTTTCCCGGGCAAAAGCTTTAAAAAGTTCCAGATAAGCCTTCCGTTCCCCCGCATCATAAAGCTCCATCCCGTCCGTATCCACGGCCAAAACAGGCAGTTCCGTCTTTTTCTCACACATACGCTTTAAGGCCCGATAATCGGTTCCGATCACTGCCGGCACCGGTGTTCCGATCAGTGCCACAAAACCTGCCTCTATTTTTTCTGCCGCATCCACAAGCTTGGCCACCAGACGGTCATCACGCCCCAGGATCGCATCCATATCCCGCAGTCCTGCGCTGAACACCGCACTTTTTTGCCCAAACCATCTAGGTTCATCAAAGCCGCAGACATTTCCGGTGCAGCCACCTGCATCACAGATTACGATGAGTCCGCCAAGCTCATACAAAACAGACACTGCCCCTGACTGATCCGGTGCAAAGGGTGTCAGATATTTCCGAAGTCCTCTCATGCTTTTTCCCCCTTCCGCTCATCCTGCTCCTTCACAGTCTCAAGAAGCGTCTCAAACAATCTCCGCACACCTGCGTAGCCGTATGGCTGACGGTCCTGGTTCCAGACTACATTAGGCTGATCCTGATGATAGTATCCGGCATCCTTTCCTATTGTAAGGTTCACACCGCTCTGTGCCGGGTCATAATACAGCATGGTCGGTTCCATATTGGAAAAAACCCTGGTCTTCGGGCTTAGCTTTGCCAGGTTCCTTATGTATACAAAATTCTCGGCAGTGATGGTTCCATAAATCTCCGGCACTTTAAAACCGTACCGCACCAGTGCAAGAGCCAGCTCAAAGGGATCTCCGTTCATGCACTCTCCCACTGCAAAGGATGCTTCCGGACAGGCTTCCCGGAACGCTTCCACGGCTGCCTCTGCGTCTTTTTTATATTTTTCCTGGTCAAAAGCCACTCCCAGTACCTGTCCAAGTGCACGGTACTGATTCTCGATCTTATCCATCTGATAAAGCCGCCGAAGCTCAATAAACGGGATCTTCAGACGGTCATGAAAATCCTCCGCTGCAAATCTCGCCTCCGGGTGGAGCACCAGGTTAAAATTGGCCTGCGACATCCTCTGGTATTCTTCATAATCCCCACACCTTGAAATCTCGTGGATGGTTTTTACCCCTGCCTGATGCAGAAGCTCATAAAGCTCACAGTCATCCACCAGCGGTGAAAAAAATCCCAGGAGATTGACCACGTTTCCTTTTTTCTTCTGCGGCTCAAGAAGGGAATACAGGGACTGCCGCACATGAACCATCGGCGGCTTCCTTCCCTCACGGGTCAGGGCGTACATATAGCAGGGCCGCACCGGAAGCTTTGCCTTCTCCTCTGCTTTCCGGCAGACACGCTCCATGTCCGTTCCAAGGAGTGCGTCCACACAGGTGATGCAGATCATCACAACCGAAGGCTTTTTTTCACAGCAGTCACAGATTTCCTTCACTGCCTCCGGGATTTTTTTCAGATGACGGCCGGTAACAATATCCGTCTCATCCATCATCAGATAAAAAAAACGGTGGTCATATTCCGGCA
>CAVIGE010000052.1:0-19800 GCA_963642325.1 Prevotella sp. CAG:279 | reverse complement strand
TAAGAAATCTCAGTGGATCTTCGGTGGTGACGGATGGGCTTACGATATCGGATTCGGTGGTGTTGACCACGTTCTCGCAAGCGGACGCGACATCAACGTTATGGTATTCGATACAGAGGTTTACTCCAACACAGGCGGACAGTCTTCCAAGTCTACACCGACAGGTGCGATCGCTCAGTTCGCAGCAGGCGGAAAAGAGACCAAGAAGAAAGATATGGCATCTATCGCAATGAGCTATGGCTATGTATACGTAGCACAGATCTCCATGGGTGCTGACTTCAACCAGACTGTAAAGGCTATTGCAGAGGCTGAGGCATATCCGGGACCATCCCTGATCATCGCTTACGCTCCATGTATCAACCATGGTATCAAGAAGGGTATGAGCAAGGCTCAGACAGAGGAAGAGCTGGCAGTTAAGTGCGGATATTGGCACAACTTCAGATTCAACCCGGCTGCTGAGAGCAAGTTCAGCCTTGATTCCAAGACACCGGATATGGAGAACTATATGGACTTCCTGAATGGCGAGGTTCGTTACAACTCCCTGCAGCGTCAGAATCCTGAGAAGGCTGCAAGACTCTTCGCTAAGAACGAGTCTGAGGCTCAGTCCAGATATGAGTATCTGCAGAAGCTTATCACTCTTTACGGAGCAGATAAGAAAGAAGACTGATTATTTGATCAATAGTTACTGTTTACACAGTGTGCTTGCTGATTAAGCATTAGGTGAGAGGCCTGCGGTGTTTAGCGCACCGCGGGTCTTTTTTCTTATACAGGAGAGACATACATGAAGAAAAGAAAAGCAGATTTTTATATTCTGTATACCCTTGTCTTTGCAGCGATCTCGCTGTTTATCTACAGCTGTTTTTATATAAATGGAAAATCACTGGTCTGGAGCCATGACGGGGTTCCCCAGCATATCAATGCGCTTGCCTATTACGGCAAATATCTGCGCAGGGTGCTGAAAACCCTGATGACCGACCATAAGCTGTCCCTGCCTATGTGGGATATGCACATTGGATATGGTTCCGATATCCTTACTACGCTTCATTATTATGTGATCGGTGATCCGCTGACCCTGTTTTCTGTTTTTGTGCCGGAGAAGTATACGGAGATCTTATATGAGATTCTGATCTTTCTCAGGATTTATCTTGCAGGGATCACCTTCAGCATTTACTGCTTTTACCGCAAAAATCCAAAGCAGGCGACCTTTCTCGGAAGTCTTGTATACATTTTTGCAGGATGGACCATCTATGCGTCCATGAAGCATCCATATTTTTCCAATCCGATGATCTACCTGCCGCTGGTACTCATGGGCATTGAAAAGATTTACAAAAGAGAAAAGCCTTATCTTTTTATCTGGGCTACGGCAATAGCGGCAATGTCAAACTTTTATTTCTTTTATATGATCAGTGTGTTTATGGTTCTCTATGCAGCCTTCCGGTATTTTGGCATATTCCGGAAACGCGCAGTGAAGGATGTGCTCCGGTGGTTCTTTAAATTCGCCGGTTTCTACCTGGTATCCCTGATGATCGCCGCGATGATCTTCCTGCCGGTGGTCATGACGCTGTTTGAGACGGAACGCTTTCAGGCACAGAATTATGTGCCGCTTTTGTACGATCACATTTACTACGAAAAATATCTCGGCTGCCTGATCGGCGAAAATATGATCCAGTGGGGTGTTGCTGGATTTTCCGCAGTTACCATGGCAGGCGTGTTTGTAATATTTTCCAAAAAGAAAAAATATACAGGCCTGAAGTGGGGCTTTGTCATGATGAACCTGTTTCTTCTGATCCCCTTTGCAGGCCATGTGCTGAATGGCTTTTCCTATGTATCCAACCGGTGGATATGGGCCTATGGAATGCTGATCGCCTATATCCTGGTGCAGGCATACCCGGAATTTTTTACCCTCAGGATCTCCGAAAAAAAGAAAATCTTTATCATGCTCCTGGTATACTGTGTTCTGGCACTGTTTGCAGATGCGGCCCGTACACAGCGCAATATCATGGCCGTGATGATGCTGGTTTTGGCAGTGTTCACCGTTGTTTCCTATGGGAATATTTTTGTACAGGGAAAATACCTCTGTGCAATGCTGGTTGTGGTCCTGGTGGCCAGCATCCTTCTGAATGTGTCTTACCAGTATTCCTATGAGAAGGATTATCTCTCGGAGTTTGAGGGAAAGGGCGAGTCCCTGGTGGCACTGGAATCCGGACCGGATAAGGAGATCAAATCCCTGGAGGCTTCTTCGGACAGCAGATATGATCAGTACAAAACGGGCTCGTATGTAAATTCTGCCATGTATATGGGAACCAACAGTACCTCTTATTATTTCAGCGTGGCCAATGGAAATATCAGCCGCTTTTTTAATGAGATGTATTTAAATACACCGTGGGACTATCATTACAGCAGTCTTGACGGAAGGACGATCCTGGACCGGCTGGCATCTGTGAAATATTTTGCCATCAAAAACAACGGCTATGCTTATCTGCCATACGGATATGACAGGGAAGCCTCTTCCACAAAAAAATATAAGATCTATGAAAACGGGAATTCCCTGCCATTGGGCTATACCTATGATTCCTGGATCCCGAGGGAGAAATATGAAAAGCTTTCTGTGACGGAGAAGCAGCAGGCACTTCTTCAGGGGGCGGTTGTGGAAGAAAGCAGCCTGCCGGAAACAACGCTTTCTTTTGATGATAAAAAAGCAGACTTTACCCTGAAGGCGGGGAAGGGCTGTAAGATCAAAGATGGAAAAATCATCGTCACAAAGGAAAATGCGGAAGTTTCCATCGGATACAAAGGGGAACCGGATGCCGAGATTTATCTGATCGCGGAAAATCTGGATTTTGATGCCTATTCCCCACTTGAGCAGGTCAGTGATAAAAAATGGGCTTCCCTCACAGAATATGAGAAGAATACCATCCGTTATGAGGACGATAACTGGCGTTACTGGAAGGAGAGCAAGGAGGCAGAGGTGGAGGTTTCCCTCGGGTCTGCAAGCAAAACAATCCGGATCTTTACGGATAAATACAATGGATACAGCGGCCGCCATAACTTCCTTCTGAATATGGGATATAAGAATTACAGCGCAGGAACCATGACGCTCACCTTTTCCACTCCGGGGGAATATAGCTTTGATGATCTCTATCTGGTATGCCAGCCAATGGATTCGGTGGAAGAAAGGACAGAGAAGCTTGGAAGCGAAAGCCTTCAGAATGTGGAGATCAAAACAAACAGGATCACAGGGGATATCGAGGTATCTTCGGATAAGCTGCTTGTATTTTCCATTCCCTACAGTGAAGGCTTCACCGCTTATGTGGATGGAAAGGAAACAAAGCTTGTAAAGGCCAACAGCATGTACATGGGCGTGGAGCTTACGAAGGGAAAGCATGATATTGTGCTTACCTACTGTACTCCATACCTGAAAGGCGGTATCATACTGACGATCGCCGGCCTGGCTGTGTTTGCTGTGATCGTGTTCTGTTATCGCCGGCCCGGAAAGCGCAGAGAAAGGGGAAAACAGGTGAAATGAGCAGATTATCGGTAGTTCTGCCTGCATATAATGAGGAGCTGATGGTTGTAAAGGCCTGCCGCATACTCAAAAATATCCTGGATTCCGAGGGGATCGCCTATGAGCTTGTGCTGGTGGATGACGGATCCGCAGATGAAACCTGGAGCCGGATCGAGGAGATGTCGCTGGAGGATGTTAATGTTACAGGTGTTCATTTTTCCAGAAATTTTGGAAAAGAAGCTGCAATCATGGCAGGTCTTGCACAGGCCTCCGGTGATGCGGTGGCAGTGATGGACTGTGACCTGCAGCATCCGCCGGAAACCCTGGTGGAGATGCTCCGTCTGTGGGAGCAGGGCTATGAGGTCGTGGAGGGCGTAAAAAAGGACCGGGGAAGGGAGAGCGTATTCCACAGAAAAAGCGCGGGCTTCTTTTACCGGATCATGTCCGGTGCAACGGGGATCGATATGAAAAATGCCTCGGATTTCAAGCTCCTTGACAAAAAGGCAGTACAGAGCGTTCTTTCCATGCCGGAGCGCAGCATGTTTTTCCGGGCGGCTTCTTCGTGGGTCGGATACCAGAGTACATCGGTATTTTTTGAGGTCCGGGAAAGAGAGGCAGGGGAATCCAAGTGGTCAACTGCCTCCCTGATCGCCTACGCGTTTCGAAATATCGTGGCCTTTACCACGCTTCCGTTACAGTTTGTGACGGCCGGGGCTGTGGGATGCTTTATCTGCTCGCTGCTCCTTCTTGTGTATTCTCTGGTGAGATATTTTACCGGACATGCAGTGGAGGGCTATACCACACTTCTGATCGTACTTCTGTTTATCGGAAGTGCCGTGATGATGAGCCTGGGTATCATCGGTTATTATATTGCGCGGATCTATGAAGAGGTGAAGCGGCGGCCGCGCTATATCGTGTCAAAGATCATACACGGAGGAGAGAAGAAATGAAAAAACGGATTTTGAAAATTTATGGAAATGATGTGATCCGATATGTTTTCTGGGGTGGCTGTACAACGCTTGTCAATCTGGTAAGCTTTTATCTTATGAGGCTTGTGGGTGTGCCGCTGATGACGGCGAATGTGATCTCCATCATCCTGGCGATCCTGTTTGCCTATGTGGTGAATTCCAGATTTGTGTTTCACGATGGGTGTGAAACCTTAAAGGATCATATCCGGCCTTTTGTAAAGTTTATAAGTGCCCGCCTTGTCACCATGGTGATCGAGGTCGGAGGCGTATGGCTTCTGGCCGTTGTCATGGGTCTTGGGGATATGGCCGCGAAATTCTGTACCCAGTTTATCGTACTGGTGCTGAATTATATATTTAGTAAATTTTTGATTTTTACCACAGGTAAAAAAGGAGGGAGCAAATGATGACGTTAGACGAGACAGTAAAGAGCATCCGTCCGCTTGATGAAAAGGCGATGGACGGTGCAAAAAAGAGGTGGGACAGTATTGCGAAGCCGCTGCATTCCCTGGGAGAGCTTGAAAATATGCTGACGCAGATCGCGGGGATCATGAGGACAGCGGATGTCCATGTGGAAAAAAAGGCAGTTGTTGCCATGTGTGCGGATAACGGAGTTGTAAAAGAGGGCGTGACGCAGACCGGACAGGAGGTAACGGCTATTGTTGCGGAGAATTTCCTGGACGGAGCTACGACCTGCTGTGTGATGTGCCGCCAGTGCGGGGCAGAGCTTTTTCCGGTTGATGTGGGAATGGTTACGGATACAAGAGTACGCACAGATCTGAAGGTTGCCTATGGAACCAGAAATATGACAAAGGAACCTGCCATGACAAGAGAGCAGGCGGTAAAGGGGATCGAGGCCGGTATCGCCATGGCGTGTGAGCTGAAAGAGAAGGGCTACCAGGTTCTTGCCACAGGCGAGATGGGGATAGGAAATACTACAACGAGCAGTGCGGTGGCTTCCGTGCTTCTCGGCAAGCCGGTAGAGGATATGACCGGCCGCGGGGCAGGACTTTCCAGTGAGGGACTTGTGAGAAAGATCAATGCCATCAAAAAGGCCATTGCCCTGAATAATCCGGACCGTTCCGATGCCATTGATGTGCTTTCGAAGGTTGGCGGATATGATATCGCAGGAATGGCAGGCGTGTATCTGGGCGGTGCGGCACTTGGGATGCCGGTTGTCATGGATGGATTTATTTCCTGTGTGGCTGCCCTGGTGGCTGTGAAGCTCTGCCCGCAGGTGAAGGATTATATCCTTGCATCTCACGTATCCAGGGAACCGGCTGCAAAGCTGATCCTTAAGGAACTTGGGAAAGAGGCGATGATCCACGCCGGAATGTGTCTCGGTGAGGGAACCGGGGCAGTGGCACTGTTTCCGCTTATGGATCTTTCCTGTGCGGTATATAATTCCATGAGTACCTTTGGAGATATCAATGTAGAACAGTATGAGGAGCTGAAATAAAATGCTGGTTGTAGTGACAGGGGGCAGCGGAAGCGGGAAATCCGCTTTTGCCGAAGAAACCGTTTTATCCTTCGGGGAGGCACGGAGGATCTATATTGCCACCATGCAGTCCTTTGACGAGGAGAGCCACAGAAGAATCCGGCGGCACAGACGGATGCGTGCCGGAAAGGGCTTCGAGACCGTTGAGCGTTATACGGATCTTGAGGAGCTGGTCCTTCCGAAGGGAAGCGTGGTTCTTCTGGAATGCATGAGCAATCTGGTAGCGAACGAAATGTTCCGTGAGGATGGCTTCCATCCGGAGGTTGCAGATGCGATCACCGATGGTGTGAAGCGTCTCGCGGAGCAGGCAGAGCATGTGGTGATCGTCACCAATGAGATTTTTTCGGACGGCGTTCTCTATGCCGGGGAATCCGAGAAATATAAGGAGCAGCTTGGACGGATCAACAGTAACCTGGCAGAGCTGGCAGATGGTGTCGTGGAGGTTGTATACGGAATTCCCGTCTGGCACAAAGGGGGCGGAAAAAAATGAAAAGCATCTGGAACAGCTTCAAGGCTGCATTTGCCATGTTTTCCAAGATCCCGACTCCCATGGTAGACTGGAATAAAGAAAATATGAAATACATGATGTGCTTCTTTCCGTTTGTGGGAGCTGTGATCGGTGTGCTGACCTGGCTTGCGGGGGCTGTGCTTGGAGGGCGGGCAGGGCTGGAGCCGCTTTTTCTCTCTGTTATTCTGACAGTGATCCCGGTGTTCGTCACAGGAGGAATCCATGTGGATGGGCTTCTGGACACCTCCGATGCTTTAAGCTCCTGGCAGGAGCGGACAAGAAGGCTGGAGATCCTTAAGGATTCCCATGCAGGAGCCTTTGCCATTATCACAGCCTGCGTTTATTTTATCCTGTGGCTTGGGGCGTGGAGCCAGCTTCAGAATGACCTTAAGGGAGTCTGTATCATGAGTATGGGATTTATGATGTCTAGATGTCTTTCCGGGATCGGCGTGATCATTTTCCCGAAGGCGAAATCCGATGGAACCGTTGCGGAATTTTCCAGAAATGCCTCAGAGATCGCAGCCCGGAATATCCTGCTGGTGATGTTCGTGGCAGTAGCAGCCCTGATGCTCCTGGTAAGTCCGGTACAGGGTGTACTGGCAGTGGCAAGTGCACTTCTTGTATTTTTGTGGTATCACCACATGGCCATGAAATATTTCGGCGGGACGACCGGCGACCTGTCCGGATTTTTCCTCTGCATCTGCGAGGTTGTGATGGCACTTGTGCTGGCTTTGTCCGGTGTGGTGCTCCTGTGATAAAAGATATATAATGAGGTGAAAAAATATGGAAATGATAATCGGTGGTGCCTACCAGGGGAAAGAGAAGTACGCCAGAAAAAGCTTTCCGGATGTCACCTGGAAAAAAGGCGCAGAGCTTACAGAAGAAGAGCTTTACCAGGCGGAAGGGGTTCTGGATTTTCAGGATTATATAAGAAAATGCCTGAAGGAGGGCAGGGATCTCTCCGGCCTTGCAGAGGAGCTTTCCGAAAGAAATCCGGGTCTGGTCCTGACAAGTATGGAGGTCGGTTACGGGATCGTTCCGGCAGATGCCTTTGAACGGCAGTACAGAGAGGCTGTGGGACGCATCTGTACGGCACTGGCAGATAAAAGCAGCAGGGTAACAAGAGTGGTATGCGGGATCGGGACGGTGCTTAAGGATGCTTAAGGTTTATCTGCTCCGCCATGGCCAGACCCGGGGAAATAAGCTTAGGCGTTACATTGGGACAACGGATGAATCCCTGACACTTGAAGGCTGTGGCTTTCTGGAAAAGCTAAGCTATCCCATGCCGGAGATTGTTTATGCAAGCCCGCTCCTTCGCTGCGTGGAGACAGCGGAAATCCTTTTCCCGGGAAAGGAGATCCACAGGATCCGTGAGCTTTCAGAATGCGATTTCGGAGAATTCGAAAATAAGAATTATAAGGAGCTCTCCGGAAACGAAAATTATCAGAGATGGATCGACAGCAATGGAATGCTGCCGTTTCCGGGAGGAGAGAGCCGGGAAGAATTTAAAAGCCGGAGTCTGACCGGGTTTTGGAAGGCTGTAAACGGATGCATCCGTGCGAACGTACATTCGGCAGCTCTTGTGGTCCATGGAGGGACTATTATGAACATCATGGAAGAATATGCAGACAGGAAACGGCCGTTTTATGAATGGCATGTAAAAAACGGCGGCGGCTATCAGGTAGAGCTGGACCCGGTATCCTGGAAACAGGGTAACGCTAAATTCAAGGTTTGTGAGACTTATATGGAGGGCTGAAGATGAATGGAGAGAGGATGCATGAAAGGGCTTCTGAAAATAAACGGATCCTGGTGCGGGGCGGCGGAGATCTGGCAACCGGGGTGATCCATAAGCTGCATCAGTGTGGATACCGTGTCCTGATCCTGGAATGTGACCGCCCCAGTGCGATCCGCCGCCATGTGGCCTTCTGCGAGGCTGTATACGATGGTACTTCCACGGTGGAGGGGGTTGTGTGCAGGCGTGTTAAAGAGGAAGATATCATGGCGCAGTGTGAGAAATGCTGGGACGAAGGAGAAATCCCTCTTCTTACAGATGCAGGGGGAAAGCACATCCGGGAGTTTTTTCCGGCAGCAGTTGTGGATGCGATCCTTGCGAAAAGAAATCTGGGAACAGAGAGGACTATGGCTCCTCTGACCATCGGCCTCGGGCCTGGATTTACCGCAGGGGAGGATGTGGACTATGTGATCGAAACCATGCGTGGCCACAACCTTGGCAGAATCATCCGGGAGGGCAGCGCACTTCCCAATACCGGCGTGCCGGGGGTGATCGCAGGAGTTGGAAAGGAACGGGTGATCCATTCTCCGGCAGCTGGTACCATGAAAAACGTCAGCCACATTGCGGATATCGTGGAAAAAGACCAGGTGATCGCCATGGTGGGTGAAACGCCTGTAAAAGCCACGATCTCCGGGGTGATCCGCGGACTGATCCGTGACGGTTATCCGGTTTTTGAGGGAATGAAGATCGCAGATATCGATCCGAGGGCTGAACAGAAAAAGAACTGTTTCACGATCTCGGACAAGGCGAGATGTATCGCAGGCGGGGTCCTGGAGGTGCTTCTTTCACAGGGAGTCAGGCCGTGATCGCTGCGTTTACCGGCGGCGGCGGGAAAACCAGCCTGATCTATGCCCTGGCGGAGCACTTTGCCGGAGAGGGAAAGCGGGTGATCGTCACCACTACGACACACATGGCCTGGGAGCCGGGGCGGCCCTTTGCGGGAGCGGAGGATGTCTCTTTGATCCGGCGGCTTCTTTCCCGTTATGGTTATGTGACAGTGGCTTATCATCCGGCCGGAGCCCTTAAGATTTCCGGGCCTGACAGGGAAATTCTTGAGAGGCTGCCCGGACTTTGTGATGTTGTTCTTGTGGAAGCTGATGGTTCGAAACGACTTCCCCTGAAGGTTCCGGCACAGTGGGAGCCGGTGATACCGGAGAGTGCGGATGTCGTGGTCGGGGTGATCGGCCTTGACTGTATCGGAAAAAAAATCTCAGACACTGCCCACAGGCCACAGGATGTGGCCGGGTTCCTTGGGAAAAGCCTGTCAGATGCTGTGACCTGGAAAGATGTGGCAGAGATCGCAGTGTCAAAGAAGGGACTGCGTAAGGGCGTTGGCAGGAGGCGGTTTCTGGTTTATCTGAATAAGATGGATGTGCTGAAATCGCCGGATATGGCAATGAAGATCCTGGAAAAATGCCGGCTGGCCGGGATCGATGCTGTGTGCGGGAGCCTGCGAAGGCCGCTATGCCAGGAGGTGACAAAAAAATGAAGCTTGGGATGATCATGCTTGCTGCCGGGAACAGCCGGAGGTTCGGAAGTAATAAACTGCTGTATACAGTAGATGGAATACCGATGTACCGGCATATTCTGGAGGAGCTTTTGAAGGTGCGGCGTGAGCTGGAAGCAGGTGGTACGCAGTGTTCTCTCACGGTCGTCACCCAGTATGACCAGATTGCAGAAGCGGCCAGGAGGGAAGGTGCTTTGGCACTTTATAACCTGCATCCGGATGAGGGGATCTCTTCTTCGGTCAGGATCGGACTGGGAGCTGACCGGGATGCAGATGCCTGGTTATTTACGGTATCGGACCAGCCATGGCTTCGCGGAGAGACAATCCTCGCGCTTGTCGGATTGTTTCAGGGAGAAAGAAAGGGGATCGCCTGCGTGGAATATGGCGGAAAGACGGGAAATCCCTGTATTTTTTCCAGAAAGTATTTCGGGGAGCTGATGGAGCTTGAAGGAGATGTGGGGGGAAAAAGAGTGATCCGAAAGCACCGGGAGGACACGGCGGTGCTGGAAGTACCGGATGGGAAAGAACTGGCGGATATGGATGTGATGCCAGAGGTACGCCGGTGAGACAACGTCTGTCATCCCCCAGCGTACGTTCGTTATATCATTATTTACAGAAAATGATTCCTTGCGGCTTCCTCCTCTGCCAGCCGGACGGTTTCCTCGGAAGGATTGGAGATCACTGCAGAAGCCACGATCCCGCAGGGCGGATTTCCCTTGACACTCTCAACGGCAGCAGTTACGGCAGAAACATCACCGGTCAGGAAAACAGTAGCGTGGCCGCCACATTTCGTCTGCCATGTAAGAAAAGAAACATCAGAGGTCTTCAGCATCTGATCCACCACAAGGATCGCATTGCTGCTTCCAACAACCTCAACTAAACCAAAAGCACCATAATTCATAATCAAACCCTCTCTTCCTACTTGTTGACCGTCATCTTCAGTGCGATCTCTGTATCCTCGGAAGGAGAAGCGATCACAGTATGAGAAACAACCTGACCAAGAGGCCTGGCCGCTTCAAGGGCCGCCTCCATCGCTGCATGAACATCCGAAACAGAACCACGCATCTTCACGCAGGCACCGCTTTTGAGACGGTTACGCTCAACGCTCTGGATCTTCACATTCGCTGCCTTGGAAGCAGCATCAAGAGCAACAAAGCAGGCTACCAGATTGTCCAGCTCAAAGACACCCACAGCCATGCCGCTGTAATTATTATCCATAACTATACCTCCATTGGGGCTGATTCCCTGCTGTGTGGTTTTATGACCGATTATACGTGGAATCATTACCGTTTTTATGGTTTTATTATAAACGATTTCAGGAAAAAACACAAGAAAGAAATAGACTTAGAAGGTGTAAAAGAAATGAAGACACATCAGACAGATTTTTCAACAGGAAATGTCTACCGGAATATCATGGAGGTTGCTGTGCCGATGATCATTGCGCAGATTCTGAACCTTCTTTATAATGTCGTAGACAGAATTTATATCGGAAGGATCCCCAGGATCGGAGCTACCGCACTGACAGGTGTGGGATTATGTTTTCCCATAATCACGCTGATCACAGCCTTTACCTATCTTTTCGGAAACGGAGGCGCACCTCTTTGCTCCATGGAACGTGGAAAAGGAAACGAAAAAGAAGCAGAGATGCTGATGGGAAATACCTTTGTGATGCTGGTTGGGACAGGCGCGGTCCTGACTGTGGCGGGGCTTTTGTTCTGCCGTCCGGTCCTCTACGCGTTCGGTGCCAGTGATGTGACATTTCCCTACGCTGCCAGCTACATAAGGATCTATCTTCTGGGAACTCTGTTTGTGATGATCACCCTGGGAATGAACCCGTTTATCAACAGCCAGGGCTTTGGAAATATGGGAATGCTCACCATTCTGATCGGGGCAGTGTTGAATATTGTACTGGACCCGCTGTTTATTTTTGTGCTTCACATGGGCGTTCAGGGGGCGGCGGTGGCTACGGTCATTTCCCAGCTTTGTTCGGCTCTGTGGGTTTTGCGCTTCCTCTGTGGAAAAAGGGCAGTGCTGACCCTGAAAAAAAATGCCATGGTTATTTCGTGGAAACGGGTGGGGAGCATTGTAAGCCTCGGCATGTCCGGCTTTTTCATGGCATTTACCAACAGCCTGGTGCAGGTGGTATGTAATGCCACACTTCAGAGCTGGGGCGGAGATATCTATGTCGGAGTCATGACGGTCCTGAATTCCGTAAGAGATATTTTTACCATGCCGGTGCATGGACTGACGGCAGGGGCCTCCCCTGTGATCAGCTTTAATTACGGGGAAAAGGCTTATGACAGGATCAAAAAAGCCATCAAATTCATCACAGCTGTCTGCGTGGTCTACACCATGGCGGGATGGGGGATCCTGAAGCTGATGCCGGAAATATTCATCCGGATATTCAACAGTGATCCGACCCTTCTGGAAAAAGGCGTTCCGGCTCTTCATATCTATTTTTTTGGCTTCTGCTTTATGGCCCTGCAGTTTACAGGGCAGAGTGTGTTCGTGGCACTTGGCAAGGCAAAAAGGGCAACCTTTTTTTCACTGTTCCGAAAAGCGGTCATTGTAGTCCCGCTGACAATTTTCCTGCCTTATATAAATGGCCTGGGAACAGACGGCGTGTTCTGGGCGGAACCGGTCTCCAATCTGGTGGGCGGCTGTGCCTGCTTTTTCACCATGCTGGCTACCGTGCTGCCGGAGCTGAATGGCAAAACAGTAAATACAAAACAGTAAAACAAAACAGAAGCATTGCAGGGGATTTCTCCATGTGCTAAAATAGTCGGGATGACCCGACCGGAGGAAGCGGTAAGGGCAATAAAAGAGTACAGGGAAATGAGAGTTTCCCGGAAGTGAAAATACAGACAGAAAACGAGAGGTGAAACAGCATGGCTTTATTTCAGGCATTTCGGGCAGTAAGACCAGCCGCTGAAAAGGCGGCGCAGGTGGCGGCACTTCCCTATGATGTGGTAAGCAGGGAGGAGGCCGGGGAGATCGGGGAGAAAAATCCCGAATCCTTTCTTCATGTGGATCGGGCAGAGATAGATCTTGATCCGGCCACAGACCCTTACGACCCGAGGGTCTATGAAAAGGCGAGGGAAAACCTGGAGAGATTTCAGAAGGAAGGCATTTTTATCCAGGACGAGAAACCGAGCTATTATTTATATGAACTGACCCGGAAGGGAAGATCCCAGACGGGGATCGTAGGCGTCAGCTCCATTGATGATTATATGAACGGTGTAATAAAGAAGCATGAGCTGACAAGAGAGGACAAAGAACAGGACAGGATCTGTCATGTAGACATCTGCGATGCCAATACAGGTCCGATCTTTCTTGCCTGCAGATATCCGGAGGAGCTTCTTTTGCTTCTGGAAAACTGGAAAAACAGCCATGAACCGGTATATGATTTTACCTCAGAAGATGAAATCACACATCGGGTATGGGTCGTGGATGAAGAAGAGAGCATTTGGAAAATCCACAGCCTTTTTGGCGGGATTTCTTCTATCTACATTGCAGATGGCCATCACAGGGCCGCGTCTGCGGTAAAGGTAGGACAGAAGCGGAGGGAACAGCATCCGGATTATACGGGAAAAGAAGAATTTAACTTTTTCCTGTCTGTGGTATTTCCTTATGATCAGCTGACGATCCTTCCTTATCACCGGATCGTGAAGGATTTAAAGGGAATGACCCCGAAGGCATTTATCGGAAGCATGAAGTTTAATTTTGAGCTGATGGCAATGCCGGGCTTTCCGTGCAAGCCGGTGGAGAAGCACTGCTTTGGCCTGTATGTGGACGGCGAATGGTTCCATCTCAGGGCATATCCGGATATTTATGAAAAAAAAGACAGCGTAGGCCGGCTGGATGTGTCTGTTCTTCAGGATAAGGTCCTGGGGCCGGTACTCGGGATCAAAGATCCGCGGACAGACGAAAGGATCAGCTTTATGGGAGGAAACCACAAACTGAAGGATCTGGCAGCGGCTGCAGAGGAAACCGGGGGTGCCGCCTTTGCCATGTACCCGACTTCCATGGAAGAGCTGATGGCCATCGCAGATGAGGGAAAGCTGATGCCGCCAAAAAGCACCTGGTTTGAGCCGAAGCTGCGCAGCGGACTTTTTATTCATAAGCTCAGCTAATAAGTTTTATAAAAATTTCATAAATCGGTCAGGAAAATCTTAGAAATTTACTACAGAATGCTCACATTTGTTTTGTAAAATAAAGACCATGGTGAGCAAATGAGAAAGAGGGGTTTTCATGACAAACGAACAATATTATGACTGCATCCAGCCATACCAGAACGCGTGCCAGATCATGCGTGCCAAGCTTGAGGTACTCAACGGAAGCCTGTATCAGAAGTCTTCCATCTCTCCGATCCACAATATCCAGGAGCGGATCAAGGCGAAGAAGAGTATCGAGAAGAAGCTGGAGAAGCTGGGACATTCCGACAGCGTGCAGAATGCCAAGGATTATCTCCGGGATATTGCCGGGATCCGCGTGATCTGTTACTTTATAGATGATATTTACAACCTTGTAAATGCTCTGAAAAGACAGAGTGAGCTGATCTTCATCCGGGAGAAGGATTACATAAAGAATCCCAAGCCCAACGGGTACCGGAGCTTTCACGTGATCATTGCAGTCCCGGTATATTACCTGGATACGATGGAATATTTTCCGGTGGAGATCCAGCTTCGTACCATGACCATGGATCTGTGGGCAAGCATGGAGCACAGAGTCTGCTATAAGAAGCTTCCCGAGCACAGGGAGGAGCTGGCGGAGGCCTTCTGCCAGTATGCAGACATTCTCGGGAAGATCGAGGAGCAGTTTGAAGCATATAATGAAACAGGAATGCTGGAGGAGATCATGCCCTGTGAGGTGGTGGAGCCTCCGGGGGAGGAGAGGAAATGGAAATAGAAGAGGAGTTCATATCCGGCTTCTGCCGCACCATGAATAACGGTGAAACCGTATGCTGTGAATATACGGTGCATGAGGATGGAACAAGAGAGCTTACCTTCATGGACTGTGCGCATGAGAGATGCGTAAATACGGGAGCCTGTGAGATTTTTAAAGAGGCCCACGTTCTTGAGGGAAAATAAGAAAATCAAAGGAGAAGAACAGGATGAAGCATATAGTAGATGCAATGGGAAAGCAGTGCCCGATCCCGGTAGTTATGACAAAGAAGGTTCTGGATCTGGCAGAACAGGGAGATGAGATCGAGATCCTGGTGGACAATGAGACGGCCGTGAACAATTTAAGCAGGCTTGCCGGAAGCACAGGCTGTGGCTTCGTATCAAAGAAAACACCGGATGGTTACGAAATCCGTATGGTGGTAAAATCTGACAGACAGGCAAGAAGCGGGGCAGAACCGGAGATCATCTGCGCACCGGCTGCACCGCAGGGAGATTATACAGTGTGCATCACCTCTGACAGGATGGGTGACGGTGATCCGGAGCTTGGCGGTATCCTGATCAAGGGCTTTGTCTATGCGCTGACACAGCTTGAGACGCCACCGGCTGTCATGCTGTTTTACAATGGCGGTGCCAGACTTACTGCAAAAGATTCTCCATGTATCGAGGATCTTCTTACCCTGCAGGAACAGGGAACAGAGATTCTTACCTGTGGAACCTGTGTGAATTTTTATGATCTGGGAGAGCCGGCAGTCGGAACCGTTACAAATATGTATACCATCGCGGAGAAGCTTGCCAAAGCCTCCAAAGTGATCCGTCCGTAAATTTATCCAAAAAGTCCCCGCTCAGCTGCTTTGGCTGCGTAAAGCACCAGGCAATGGAGCGGGGATTTCTTTTTTTATGGTTCGATATCAATATGCTGTTCTTCGATATGGTGACGTTTGGCATATCCGGTGAGCATCAGCGTCAGCGCACCATCACCGGTCACATTGCAGGCGGTTCCGAAGCTGTCCTGCAGGGCAAAGATCGTCAGCATCAGAGCAGTGCCGGAGCTGTCGAATTTCAGGACCCCAGTGATAATGCCAAGGGAAGCCATAACAGTCCCGCCGGGAACCCCGGGGGCACCGATGGCAAAAATACCAAGGAGTAGGCAGAAAAGGATCATGGTTCCCATTGCAGGAACGGAGCCGTACAGGATCCTGGAAACTGCCATACAGAAAAAAACCTCTGTGAGCACGGAACCGCAGAGATGGATATTTGCAAAAAGAGGTATCCCGAAGTTTACCAGATCCTTCCGGAGGGGCCTGGCTTTGGATGCACATTTAAGGGCTACAGCCAAAGTGGCAGCAGAGGACATGGTTCCGGCAGCCGTAAGATAGGCCGGGGCGTAATGCTTTAGAACCTCCAGAGGGTTTTCACGGGAATAGATTCCTGCAAGGATATAGAGAAATGCCATCCAGATAAAATGTCCCGCCAGAACCAGAATAATGATCTCAAGGAAAAACGGAAGCTGTCTGGTGATCATCCCTTCATAGGCCAGCCCGCAGAAGGTAGATCCGATGAACAGAGGAAGGATCGGAATGATGATCCTTGTCACAAGGGACAGGACGATCTTTTGGAATTCATCCAGGATACCTGTGATCAGCCTTGCGTGGGTCCAGGTGGCAGCAAGTCCCAGCATGACAGAAAAAACAAGGGCACTCATAACGGACATGATCTGCGGGATCTCCAGCTCAAAGATCACCTCCGGCAGCTGCTTTGGTCCTGCAGCATAAGAGTGGATGGAAAGATGCGGGATGATAAAAAATCCCGATGCAGTGGAAAAAAATGCCGCGCCCACGGAGGAACCGTAAGCCAGGACAACGGCAACCCCCAGCATTACGGAAGCATTTTTCCCAAGCCTGGTGATGGAGGGGGCGATAAAACCAAGGACGATCAGAGGCACGCAGAAGGTGATGACCTGGCCGAGGATATATTTGACTGTGACAACAATATTAAGGACTGCCATGGAGATCCCGTTGGTGCTGTAGCGGTTCAGGATAAGGCCGGTAACGATGCCGAAAAATACAGCGGACAGAAGCTTAAATGGCAGACTTTTGAAAAATGATGTTTTTTTCATTGGAAAACTCCCTCTGATGGTATAAAATAAAGTCAAAGGTCATTATAAGATTTTTTGACAAAAAGCACAAGGAGAGATTTGACATGATTTATCTGGACAGTGCCTCCACAAGCTTTCACAAGCCGGACTGTGTGGCAGAAGCGGTTTTTAAAGCCATGCACCAGGCCGGAAACAGCGGGAGAGGAAGCAGCGGAGAAGCGATGGAGGCATCGCGCCTTATTTTTGATACAAGAGAGCGGATCGCAGAGATGTTTGAGACGGACGGGCCGGAATGCGTGGCCTTTACCGGCAATGCCACAGAAGCGTTGAACACGGCCTTATCCGGAGTCCTGCACCCGGAGCGGGAAAGTGTCCATGCCATTGCGACCGAGATGGATCACAACAGTGTGCTCCGCCCGCTTTACGCACTGGAAAAAAGGGGGATGAAGCTGACCATTCTCCGGGCAGACCGGAAGGGAAGGATCTCGCTGGCAGAGCTGGAAGCGGCGATCCGCCCGGAAACGAAAGCCATCGTGTGTACCCACGCCTCCAATCTGACAGGAAACAAAAATGACCTTCATGCCATCGGTGAGATCGCGAGACGGAAGCATGTTCTTTTTATTGCAGATGCTGCTCAGACAGCAGGAGTTTTTCCGATTTCCATGAAAAAAGACCGGATTGATATTTTGTGCTTTTCCGGCCATAAAGGTCTGATGGGGCCGCAGGGAACGGGTGCGCTCTGCGTGCGCCATGGTGTTAAGGTGGAACCTCTGAAGGTCGGGGGGAGCGGAATCCTTACCTTCCAAAAGGAGCATCCGTCGGATATGCCGGAGGCTCTGGAAGCCGGAACCCTGAACAGCCACGGGATCGCAGGACTGCGTGCGGCACTTGGATGGATCCGGGAAACCGGAACTGACAGGATCAGACAGCGGGAGCAGCAGCTGATGTGGCGGTTTTATGACCAGGTAAAAGAGATTCCGGGCGTGACGGTGTACGGGGATTTTTCTGTTAAGGACCGCTCTCCGGTTGTGGCACTGAACATCCGGGATCTGGGATCTTCAAGGGTGAGTATGCTCCTTGATGAGGATTACGGTATCAGCACAAGAGCCGGTGGACACTGCGCACCGCTGATGCACCGGGCCCTGGGAACGGAAAAAAGAGGAGCCGTGCGGTTCAGTTTTTCGTATTTTAATACAGAAAAAGAGGTGGACGCGGCAGCCGGGGCTGTGGCTGAGCTTGCAGAGGAGGAGTAAGAATACTGCCGAAAAGAGAGGAAGGAAAAGATGTATCAGAAGGTATATGAGATTGTGGAGAAAAAAGGCCGTGTAAAAACAGGGATCATTTTGAACGGCGGGTGCAGAGGACTTAAATATCTTTCGGAGGATCAGTCCTTTGCATACTCCGAAGGGGGAGGGACCCTGGCAGCGAAGAAGCCGGGGGAACTGCTTCAAAAGGTGGTATCTGGGGCCGAAGGGACCGGAGTTGTGAAGGAGGGAGAGCTGGAGGTTTTTGTGGAAACCTACGAGAAAAACCCGCGGCTGATCATCCTTGGCGGAGGGCATGTATCCCAGCCGGTTGCGCAGATCGGACGGCTTCTGGGCTTTTACGTGACCGTGATGGATGACAGGGAGGATTTTGTGACAAAGGAGCGTTTTCCCGAGGCGGATGAGAGGATCACGGGAGATTTTGAGACTCTGTCAGAAAAAATCCCGCCCTATGAGAACGCTTACTACGTGGTTGTGACAAGAGGACATCTGGGAGATTCTGCCTGTGCAAGAGAGATCCTCAAACGTCCCTTTGCATATTTCGGAATGATCGGAAGCAGGACAAAGGTGCGCATCACCAGGGAAAAGCTTCTGAAGGAGGGCTTTACAAAGGAACAGCTGGACCAGATCCACGCGCCCATCGGCCTGCCCATCGGTGGACAGATGCCGGCAGAGATCGCAGTGAGTATCATGGCAGAGATCGTCCAGGAAAAAAACAGATATTTCCGTACCTACTGCGATGAGGAGGTAGAGGCAGCTGTGCGCAGCGGTTTTCCGGGAACGATGGTCACGATCATCGAGAAGAAGGGTTCTTCTCCAAGAGGGACCGGAAGCAAGATGTTTGTGCTTCGGGATGGCAGAAGCACCGGAAGCATCGGCGGTGGAAAGGTTGAGTTTGAAGCAGCCAGATATGCCGTAAATGTGAGAACAGTGGAGACGCGTACCTACGAGCTTGGCCAGGGTGTCGGAGACCTGGGAATGATCTGCGGGGGCACGGTGAGAGTGTTGTTTGAGCCGGTGAACGGCTGAAAGGAAATCTGAAGACGTGAAATGTAAGAGAAATAACCATTTTGCCAGGAATATACTGTCCGGCATTTTGATAATTGCCTGCTTCATAAGCCTGTTTCCGGTCACTGCCGCTGCTGCCGGGGATTCCGATGAGAGGGAAACCGTCAAAGTCGGTTTCTATGCCATGGATGACCCTGTAAGCTCATCCATTGCGATCATTGCAATGACTGCAAATGCGTTTGACGAGGACCGGCAGAAAGCACTGGAAGCAGGAATGGATTACCACATTGCAAAGCCGATCAATATGGATATTCTTGAAGAGGCACTTGCAGATATTTGGGGAAGCTAACAGTTATTGCATGACAAAACACAGCCTTGCATTTTATGGTATAATCGTGTATATTTGTGAGTAAGGTTATTGGACGAAATGTCGGATTCTGGTAATTTTTATACCGGCGTATAAGGAGAGACGACAATGTAATCACAAACATTGACAAATGTGAGCAAATATGCTCAAAGGTGTTTTAAATCCAGAACACTAGTACAGCGTAAATTAAGTATCTGCTATATTGGCGCAGAATGATTTTCTCATATGCAAGGCGGAGGAATGAGGCGTAGCGGTGGCTACGGCGATTGACGACAACGCAGCAGATGAAAAATCAGACAAGTCAATGTGGCGATTACTTAATATTCGCTGTACTAGTTGGTAACTTAAAACTACCGAAATTACAGGAAATGAACCAGTGCAAGTTG
>CAVIGE010000051.1:0-19959 GCA_963642325.1 Prevotella sp. CAG:279 | reverse complement strand
GCGTTCATCTGCATGATTTTTTATGCTATACTCCTTTTAAAGGAGGCTGCTTACCATGAATTCAAAGTGCCCGCCTCCGCGCGGGCTTTTTTAATTCAGGAGAACGCAGCAGGCGGTCTTTCCTATATTGTCACGAAAAGGACTCAAGCTGGAATTCCATATATACCGGATCGTGATCCGAATAAGAATATCCGGTATTTATATTCTCGTATTTCGTACATTTTACATTGTCCGAAATGATAAATCCGTCCAGCGTCACGGTGTAGGTCTCACCCGGGACATATTCCATATCTGCGTTGCGGGCACTGTTCCAGAGATTGTTTTTTTCATCCCCGGAAAGCTGATCCAGGCAGAAGGAAAAATGCTCCGGAAGCTCTGACCGTGGGAAGGGATAAGCCCAGGATTCGGTTTCTGCCGAATCATCGGAGGCTGTATCCTCTGCCTTCAGATCATGGTTAAAATCTCCTCCGCAGATCACATAATTTCCGGCTTCGTATTCTTTCTGCATATCTTCACGGAGCATCTGGATCTGGCCTTCCCGGATCGCATCGCTGTTTCCGTAAGCGGACATATGCAGTTCAAAGATCACCAGCTCTTTTCCATTATCTACCGGCCCCCTGGAAATGCTGTAGCATCTGTCCAGGTCAAAAAATTTTGTAAAGGATGTCGATATGGGAAAGCTCCTTCTCAGAGAACCCGTGACCGGATATTTGGAAAACAGGGCAAGTCCGGCTTTGCTTTTTCCATGGGGCTGCGTAAACGGATAAAACAGAAATGCGGAATCGTAGTTCTGTGCGAATACGCAGTTATACGCCGGAATGGTTTCCTTCAATATCGAATACTCATTTACATGATAGCTTCTGGTGGCATCCAGATCAATCTCCTGGATCAGTGCAAAATCCGGATCTTTCGATGCAACCAGCTCGCCAGCACCTTTGATCGTTTCCTTAACACTGTCCTTGCTCTTTGCCCAAGAGGATTTTCCACCATCCATAAAGAAGCTGAAATCCGGGGTATAGGCCCCGAAACCTATGTTGTATGTAAGTGCGGAATATTTTTCCCCGGTTGTGAGGGCATCACCTGCCTGTGTGCTGTCCGAAACCGTTTCAACCTGCAGCTCCTTATTATCCTCGATCCGGTAATAGCTGGCGTAGAGATAAATAATATACGCTGCCAGGACTACCACAATGGCAAGGATAACAATGCCGGCTACCTTCAGGGCTTTTTTTGCTTTTATGTTCATGCTTTACCCTCTTTCTCCATATCTTCCAGTAATTTCTTCAGGATATTTTCCTGATAACCGGATAATTGTTTTTGTTTTATACATTCTGCTGTTCTTTTCAGCAATGGATGTTGAATATGAAAGAGCTTTGCCAGACCATTTTCTCCGATATATTCCCCGGAAATGCTTTTTTCATAATCCTCCGGACTCATCCTCCACGGATGGATCCTGTCCCCAAATCTCAGCCACAGCCTGTCGGCAATTCCTATTCCATCCGGATCAATATCTCCACTGTAATAAATATCTGTTCCACTTTCCAGAATCAGTCCGATCAGCTTCTGCGATACAAAACGCAGCTGGCCGGAGGTACACAAAAGTGTACAGGCTTTATCCTGGAGATTCTCAATAAGATAAGTAAATACCATCTCGTTTTCTACAATAAACACTCTTTTCCCCAGAGGACGTACTTCTGTGATCCCTTTCAGGTTTTCCATAGTGATCACGCATGGCTCTCCCACTTCACAAAACGCCTCGTAGGCCGGATGCCAGGTATCTCTTTTTTTCAGCCGCAATCCATATACATGCAGCATGGAAGATACATTGTCCGGAACGATTCCCGTCTGCTCCATCAATTCACGCCACTGGTAAGCATTCTCCGGAGAATCTGCCCTTCGGATACAGCAGATTCCCCGGACCAGGAGCATTCCCGCCGTTGTTCCGCGGTCAAAATAATGCGGATTTCCGGATATCTCTGCCGCAAATACCGCAAGCGGCTGAGCCTCTGTATCCGAAATTTCATGCAGCCTTTCCAGTGCATTTCCTGTGTATTCTGCCAGTATCTCTGCCTGCTCCGGATTTTTTTCATACTCCCGGATCAGGATCTGATATCCGTATTTTTTTGTGGAAATCATCTGATCCAGCCATTCAGCTGCAACAGATCCAGCCTTTCCCTTCCCGAAAAAGCTTTCACGGAGATCCTTCAGAAAATCTTCTTTCTGTTTCTGTATTTCCCGCTTCTCTTCCTGTCTTGTGACAAGCTCTTCTCCGAAGTATTCCTCCAGAACCGTTTTTATGTCAACCGGCGCAAAACGGGTCTTCTCAAGTCCCGCTTCGAATTCTGCAAAAGTAAAACGGATATCTTCTCCATAGAACACCTTTCCGGTAATTCCGCCAACCGCACGCCGCTCCTCATCAGAAGCTTGCTTCAGTACAATTCTTCCGGCCGGTTTCCCGTAGGAACGCCATTTTTTCCAAAGTGCCTGAAAACACCGCCGATAGGCTGCCTGACCCTTGAAGTACTCTGCACATTCTCTGTTCCTGTTCATATTACTGCTCATCTAAAATTCTTTCACTTCCATTCCAGGTATAGAAGATCACAGAAACCACCTGGGAATTCTGCGGCCTCTGAAGCTCCGCGATCCGCAGTCCCTGAACGGTTTCAAAACATCCCCAGAGAGCCTGGGAATTCATAATATAGTCAAAATCAAGCTTCTCTACCAGTTCAAACATACTGCTGATGTTTTTATCATCCACACCTGCAAAAGCCTCATCCAGCGCAACCATTCGAGGATGATCCTCATTTTCAGCTTTCTGATACTGGGCATTCACTGCCGCAAAAAGAGGCACATACATAGCCATGGCCTTTTCTCCGCCGCTGAATCGGTTAAACGCAGCATTTGTCAGCGGTTTCTTTGATTCTTCTCCACGCCTGTAAAACATACGGAACTCAAACCACTTCCTGTAATCCAGTGCATCCCGCACCAGATCTATATAAGTTACCGTGCCACTGTTTTCTTCCAGCCTTGCTTTTTCCACCTGGATCTTGCTGCGGAAATGCGCCGCAACCTTCTCGATATCCTCCAGTGTCAGAAGTGCATGATCCCGAAGCAGGATTTTTTCCAGCTCCCCTACCTCCAGCTCCGTATCATTTTCCGGTTTGCGAGGCTTCCATTCCAATGAAAAGCTCAGGCCCATGGAGGTATCCATTTCATTCATAAGACCTGACATATCTGCCACCCATTTCCGGCTTTCTGCAATCCGGTCCGTAAGCTGCTGGCTGATAGTCTGGGAAAGGATATCCTCAAACAGCTCCCTGTCCTTTTTCTGGATAAGAAGCTCTGTTTCCTCAATGGAGGTCTTCAGGATATTATAAAATTCATCCAGGTAAATCTGTTTTCCCTTCCAGGTAGATACGATACGCACACGGCTTCGCAAAGCAGTTCCTTTTTCTTCTGATGTATCCTCATCCGATCCAAAACAGTTTTCTATGGAAGTTCCATAAGGTATCAGGCTTCCGTTATGCTGCTGGTAAACCCGGAACAGAGCCTGGAACACCTCGCTCTGTTCTCTGTTTCTGTCACTTTCACGGAGAAGCCCTGCTGCCGCCCTTGCGCAGTTATACAGACTTCTGTTTTCTCTTTCTATTACAAGTTTAAGGCCAAGCTCCTCCTCAAAATAGCTTCTCAGGATCTGTTCTGCCGCAATTTCCTGCTGAAGCTCCAGTTCCTTCTCCGGTTCTTCCTTCTGCATCCGCTCCAGTCTGTCCGCAAGAACCGCCAGCTCTTTTTCCAGGGTTCTGATCCTGTCACCGGTTTCCCGGATTTCTTCCCTCAGCTGCTTCAGACGATTCGCCTTTTCCGCTATATCCGGACGGTTCAGATACTCTTCCAGCTGGTGGATCTTAAGTTCTGCTTCTTTTCGCATCGCACTGTGATGTTCCAGCTCCCGGAAGGCATCATCCATCTGCTGCTCATCCCGTTCCATGGCATCCTGTTTGTCACGGTAGCTGCTTTTTGCCGTAAGGATCTGAAAAAGGTTCGTTCTGATCTCCTGCCAGATATGGCGGTATTCTTCAATCGCATCGCAGACCTCCCGATAAGCAGCTTCGGTTCTTCCATACGGAAACAGCTTGCATTTCTTAAGCATCTGCTGGTACTTCTGGTTTTTCTCCTGAAGCTTTTCCTGCTCCTGCTTTTCCTTCTGCACATACTCCGAAACTTTTATCTGCAAAAGCATTTCGCATTCTTTTTCCAGTGCCAGTGCAGCATTGATCTCTCCGAAGCCCGGCAGATTTCTGTATTCATCCAGGAGCGTCTCCAGACAACTGCCGATTTCCAGAAGTTCTCTTTCCATGCCCTCCAGAATTTCATTCTGCTCCAGGATCGCAGCTTCCAGTTCATGGATCCTCTGTTCCCTGCAGCGTTTTCTCGCCAGAGTTCCTACAAATTCAGCCTCACCGGATTTATCTGCACGGCCGGTAAGAATTCCCTGGCGAAACCATCCATCTGCCCCGATATAGATTCCCTGACCATTTTCTTCTTCATAAATATTCGACAATATACGAGAAATTTCTTCCTGCAGTTCCGGCGGCAGCTCTTCATTTACCTTCAGCTCGGAAAATGCAGAAGTTCCACGTTCCTCCATATGTAAAACCAAATCCAGAAATTCCGGAGAATTTTTCCGGATTTCTCCAAAATCACGGTCTGTAATTACCAGTGCATCCAGAAGCCCGGATTTCGCAAGCTGCGCTTCCAGCCTCGCACAGGCAGATGAATCCAGCTCATCTGAGAACTCTACCGTCTTATAAAAAGGCACTGCTGTGATCCCTTTTTCTGCAAGCGCAGCCCTTGACTGCTCCGTTTCTGCATCCCGTTCCGGCTCCAGCTCCTTCTGCTCCAGAACAGCCGACAATTCTGTTTTTGTTTTTTTCAGCTGCTCTTTTATGGCTTTCTGCGCGCTTTCTTTCTCTGTTTTCTGTTCGAGGAAGATCTGTCTCTGCTGTTCATAATCCACACGCAGCAGCTCCTGCACGGCTCCCGCATCTTCTACAGACTGATATTCCCTTACTTTTTCTTCGATCTTATGAAGCATCTCTTCATCCGGTTTCCACTGGCTGGAGGTCTTTTTTTTCTCAAAAATATCGGTGATCCACTGGTCAATGCAGGCCTCTGCCTGATCCTGTGCATTCTTCAGTGCCTGTTCTTTTTCTGCCTTTTCCTGTTCCAGTGCTTCCAGCTGGCCGGAGATTTCATCATACTGTCCGGAAAGCATTTCATACTGACCGATAAGCTGACGGCATTCCTCTACAAGTTTTTTCAAAATATCCAGATCTCTGATGATCTCTTCCACTTTTTCGAGGCTTTCATTTTTTATAATGCCGCAGGCTTTTTCATGCTGCTCCCACTGGAGGATTTCCTGCTGCTCCTGGAGTTCTTCCTTCTGCTGTTCCAGCTCCTGCTGCTTCTCCTCCAGAAGATCTCGGATCCGCTTCAGTTCCTGCTCCTCTTCCCAGATCCTTGTCTTGCACGCCTGGATTTTTTCTTCCCAGTGCTTTTCTTTCTCTTTTGCTTCTTCCTTCTGTTTTCTGGCATAGTCCAGTTTATTGTCAATCTCCTCCAGATCCATATCCAGGAGACCATTGCGTTCTGTCTCTGCCAGCCTTTCTTTTTCCTGAAGTTCTTTCAGAAGCTCTGTTCCGTTCTGAGAATTTTCCCTTGTTTCCAAAAGCTTCTGTCTGCGTTCCTCAAAAGCCTGCTGAAGCTCTTCAACTTTTCTTTTTTCCGCCAGGTAAGCCTGTGCTTTTTTTGCAAGCATATACTGGTTATAACGGGTATATTCATTCCGGATGATCTTTACATCTGCAAAAGCACGATTCAAAGTTTCCAGACTGTCCTGGATATCGTCCATCTTTTCCATGGCATCTACCATTGCGCGGAGATCTTCATCCGATAAAGTCTGCAGGGAATCATTCAGGATATCATAGACCTTTGTGGGCTTAAATTCCTTCGAAAGCTTCGGTGCCCGCACCTTTACCAGAAGGCGTATGAACTGTTCATACTGTTCTTCTTTCCGAAAGCCGAAAATATACTGATTTACATGCTTTTTATAATCACTCTGACTGTCCGTAAAGAAATTTTCCTCTCCGATGACAGCCCGCATTTCCCGCTTGTCATAAGGAATCCGGTTGCTTCCGACTTCTTTATAGAGCCGCAGGTCATATCCAATCCTTCTTCCATCAAGAATCACAAAGCCCCAGAAATCCATAGGCTTTCCGCGCCTTGCCCTCTGGCCGATCCCGATAGTACGGTACTCACCGGTCGCTTCTTTTTTGAATTCCAGGAACAAATATCCGGTTGCCTCGTCTCTTCCTTCCTCTCCCAGAAAATAATATTCCATTTTTCGGTCACTGGAACCAAAGGGATCCAGGCGGCTGGGTGTTCTGTCTCCATCCAGTACAAAAGGAATAAAGCTCTGTGTTGTAATGGATTTTCCCGATCCATTCTGCCCACGCAGAAGAAGCTTTCCATCTATGAATTCAAAATCCTCTTCATCATACAGCCAGAAATTTACAAATCCGATCCTGTTCATTTTCCAACGGTCATTCAATTTTCGCTACCTCCTGTAAAGTCATCCGGATAAAAGCCGGCCAGTCTTCCCGCTGCCGGTAATATGACAGCCTGATTTTCCTCCCATCGGAGCATCATCCAGTTTTCCATATAAGTTTTGACTGCTCCCAGCAGCTTTGTTTCTTCCATTTCGCGAAATTCCTTACTCCATCCGTTTTTCCATTCCTCCCGGCATCCCAGAACCAGTTCCCGGAATTTTCCCGGAGTAATATAAATACATTCGTCTTCCGATTTTTTTATCTTCCCATCTGCAAGCTCGTCCTGTATCCTGGCACAGATTAAAAGTACCGCTTCCGGAAGCATCGCATCGCGGGGATGCACCGTTCCATAGCAATCCCCTTCCTCCAGTGTCAGGCATGCCATGTTCCGGTAAATATCCAGATTCCCACCCAGGTTTTCTTTCAGATACCGGGATACCCACTGTCTCTGGTTTTTCAGATAAAGTCCATCCGGATCTTCGTTTCCATTCCAGTACATTGCCGGACAGATGGCAAGCTGCCGGTAAACACGATTGATTTTTGCCACGCCTTTATTCTGCTCAATTTCTCCGAAATCTGTTTTCTCAAAGTCCCTAAAGGACTGGTAGCCGGAAATATCCTTTGGAAAGCTTGTGGCAAAATATTTCGAATATCCGGTGTTTTCATACAATACTTCCTGCCCCGCTTCAGAGCCAAATCCTTCACTTCGTCCATCGCGCACCCGGATCATCTGCAGTTTTTCCATATATTGCAGAACCCTTACCAAAGATTTCCTCTGGGTAAAGGATGTCCAGTCAATGGTCATATAATTCTTTAACTGTGTCTCGACATAGCTGATCAGCTCTGACAGCAAAAAAGGTTCCTGTTCCTCTTTATCTTCCAGGTACATCAGAATCACGCAGAGAATGCAGTAATCCCGGATTTCTGTAAATTCTTCGATTCCCATAAATGCTTCCGCATGTGCAGGTCTTTTTTCCAGCTTCAGAAGATTCTCTGTATGGATCAGCTTCCATCCCAGCTGCTCCCGGATGAATTTCTGAAAGTTTGGAATGTCTCTTTTTATTCTGTAATAGGTTTCTTTATCTGTATCCTTGCAGATCCAGAAGTTTTCCAGCAACGTTCTTATTTCATTCATTTTTTATTTAAACTCCAGTATATACGATGGCATGATAAGGTTTCCATCTTCACATTTCAGTACGCATTCTTCCGGTTTCCGGATCAGATGATACTCCTGTCCGTATTCTGTTCTTCCTTTTTTCTGTGAATTCATGTTTGCCTGCGTGATCCACTGTAAAAATACCATTCTCGTATTTTCTGACACAGTCTCATCGATTTCAGAAAAGGTAATTTTGTTATCCCTGATATAGTGCATGACAATCTCTTTCTGCTGTCTGGCCTGTCTTAAGTATGCTTCTCTCTGAATCATTTTCTGCAGAGATTTATCTTCAAAACCTCTTTTGTCTTTTTTCTCTCTGTAATTGCGGGTATGGGGTTTCAAAAGAAATTCAGATGTGGCTTCCTCATATATGCTGTTATTGATAGAATCTTCTTCCCGGGATTCCAGGGTTTTGAAATGCTGGATCTTCTGCACGCCAAAAACATGTGCAGAAAGCTTTCGGGCTTCATCCACATCTTCACACTGCAAAAACATCTCCAGAAATTTTTTATAATCGTCTTTCCTGCTGATGCCCCAGTTTTGTACCTGTACGATCAGGGCCGCATTCTGAATAATACTTCGAATTACATCGTTGGTGATCCTGAGAACTTTTTTGCACTCACATTCTCTCCTGTCCGAATCTACAAACCAGTTTTTGAGGGAATTCCATTTTCCATTCACGTTTTCTCTTATGCCTGATTCTGCATTTCCCCTGCCATCCAGTGTCGCATGGGGGATTTCCAGTTCACTCTGCACAATTTTTTCCAGAAGGACATCTTCCATCAGAGCTGTATTTTTTTCCAGGATACGCCGGATTCTTCTGGAATGACGCTGCATTTCCTGTATGAATTCCGTCAGATATTTAATGAATTTATCTTTATGGACAATGAATTCCACGGATCTCATCAGCTGCTCGGATTTTCCGGAATAAAAATCTCTCAGGTAATCCTGATAGTTCTGGTTCAGCCGCTTGAAATCCTCCTGAAGAAGCTTCCACCACTCATTGATATCCTTCAGGGAAGCATTCTGCATGTCTTTTGCCTCATCCAGACTTCGCTCAATGCGTACAAAAAAATTCGTGGACAGGTTTCCTGATTCCACGAAAAGATTTTCAAGACGTACTGTCATGCGTTCGATTTCTACTGCATACTCCGACATCGTATATTGATATTGTTTATTCTTATACTCTGCGATCGTATAAACCCTGCCTGGATCCTGTATCGGTGTAAGATTCCGCCACTTAACCAGTGCGTCCAGGTCCAGAACCAGCTGTTCTATCGCATAATCCCGAAACATATCATCCTGCTTCAGCAACTGAAAAATGTCCTCTTTGTACATTTTAAAATTCATCTTTTCATATTCTCTATAAAAGCACCGCATGATCTTACGATATACAGGAGCATTGGGAACAGATAGATAAGATGTCTCATTGATCGCTTCCAGATTAGACATTTCTTTATTTCCTTTTCTCTTTTATTATAATTTTCAGTAATCTATCTGATTATACCATGACTGGAATTCAGATTCATCACCCAAAATTGAAATTTACAATAATGTACAGTCTGTTTTTTCTTCATACAATCCCAGCACCTTCATCGCATTACTCTCCGTCACAGCCACAACCTCCTCACAGCTGATCCCCTTGATCTGTGCGATGGTCTTCACAACCTCCGGCAGATACAGGGAACTGTTTCTCTTTCCACGGTTTGGTACAGGAGCCATGTACGGGCAGTCCGTTTCCAGCAGGATCTGGGACAGTGGTGCATATTCCACCACCTCCTTCAGTTTCCGTGAATTCTTAAAAGTAACCACTCCGCCAATTCCCAGGTAAAGGCCCATCTTCAGATACTCCCCTGCAATTTCCCTGCTATATGAAAAGCAGTGGATAATCCCTCCATACATTCCGTCCCTCATATATTCCCTTACAATATTCAGCGTATCCTCTGCCGCATCACGGCTATGGATCATAAACGGGAGCTTTTTCTCACGGGCGATATCCATCTGCTGACGGAAAACCTTCTGCTGGAGAAGATGCTCTTCCTTCTCCTTATGCCAGTAATAATCCAGACCAATCTCGCCTACAGCTACTGTTTTCTCCATATCGCAATATCTGCGGATCTCCTCCAGAACAGCCACGTCAACCTTATCCGCATCGTCCGGATGTACGCCCACCGCGCCATAAACAAAAGGATACTTCTCCACCAGATCATAAACCCGGTCAAAATGTCCCACGGAAGCACACACATCCACGATATGCCCGATCCCGTTCTCCTGCATACGGTCAAGTATCTCAAAACGGTCCTCGTCGAAAGCCTCATCATCATAATGGGCATGCGTATCAAAAATCATAACCTTATCCACCTTCATCTCGTCACCAACGGAAACTTTTCCACCTTTCAGAACTCTTGTAAACACACCCTCCCGGGGCATAATACACTCACCCATCTTCTGGAAAATCGCACAGCCATTATGGCACTCCTTTCCGATCTGGGTCAGCTCCAGCACAACCTCGCCACAGCGAAATCTGGTACCGACCGGAAGCCTCGCAAAATCAATCCCCTCCACAACCAGATTCTCGCCAAAAGCACCAGACTCAACCTCCGCGCCCTTCGCCCGGAACGCCTCAATCTTTTCATTCGAAAGAAGACTCACCTGCCGGTGCCACTTCCCCGCATGCGCATCCCCCTCAAGCCCCCAGTCCTCCAAAAAAACCGCAGACCCCACATTCCTCTTCTCCGTTCCCTTCCTCTCACTGATACAAACCGCAAGCACTTTTCCCATAACAAACTCCCATCAACCACACATCGTAAATTATCTCTATATCATACCCAACTAATCATCCACACCCAGCAACCAGGCCACGCAGTCGGGAGCCGTCCCACATTCAACACACAGGCCACGCAGTCGGGCCGTCCACCCAGCCAAAACCGTCCACACCCGCAACATGTCCGACAGAACCTGCACCACATGCAACAGCCAGCTCAACGGAGGCAGGGCCAGTACGGTGACATCAGCAAAGCGGCCGTCGAGAGGCGAGTATAGCTGCTGCCACCGAGCGCCCTGTCTGAGCCGCAGGCGAGTTGGCGCGAATGGCAGCAAACCAGCGACGCAGCCGAACAGGCCGCGCAGCGTGTCACCGCACTGGCCCTGCCACCGTTGAGCGTCCGTTCGTCAATACACTATCGCACTACCGTCCACACTCCCCGGCCTCCCCGGCAAGAATCTCAATCCCATGCCCCAGCGGCTCAATAATAACCTCCAGGCACTCCCTAACCGCCTTGGGACTCCCCGGCAGATTAACAATCAACGTCCCCTTCCGGATCCCCGCAGCAGCCCGGCTCAACATCGCCCTCTTCGTGATCGTCAGACTAAACGCCCGCATCGCCTCCGGAATCCCCGGCACACGCCGTTCGATCACATCCTCCGTAGCCTCCGGTGTCACATCCCTCCTGGAAAACCCGGTACCACCCGTAGTCAGAATCAGCTCCGCAAGCCCAAGATCCGCAATCTCAGCCATGCGTTTCCCCAGCATCCCACGGTCATCCGGCAGAACCTCCACAGAAACAACCTCATACCCGGCCGCCTCCATGATCTCCTTCACAGCAGGACCACTAAGATCCTCCCGCTCACCTCCGTATCCCTTATCACTAGAAGTGATCACAGCAACTCTCTTCATCACTCAACCTCCAATCTGAGCCATACAAAGCTTCTCCGTCTTATCATCCCTCTGCATCTCCAGAACACCAAAAGCATGTCCGTCCGGTTTCTCCGCAAGAGCCTTCAGGATCACAGCCTTCAGCTCCTCATCCGAACCGCCCCCACGGATCACCCCTCGAAGATCACAACCCGCCGTATACTGCAGACAGGTCTTCAAAAAGCCCTGCGAAGTCAGCCTGATCCGGTTACACTCACCACAGAACTTATGACTCACAGCACTGATAAATCCAATCTTCCCGGAAAAACCCTCCACATCATAATAGTGGCACGGGCCATTTCCAAGAGGCTCCCCCACATATGAAGAAAACCGTGGAAGCTTTTGCCCAAGGATTCCAAGTAACTCCTCTTCCGACACCCCATGAAATTCCTTTCCCATCCCAACAGGCATCATCTCAATAAACCGCACATGCACCCTGTGATCCCTAGCAAGAAATGCCACACGACAAAGATCCTGCTCCGGAATTCCAAGAGGTACACAATTAATCTTCAGCGAAATCTCCGGATACTTCAATGCCTCCGAAATACCCTCCAGAGTCTGTCCCAGTTCATTCCGTCTGGTGATCTGCCTGCTGCACGCCTCATCCAGCGTATCCAGACTGATATTTAACCCGTCCAGCCCTGCCCGGGCAAAATCCCTCATCTGCTCCTTCAGAAGCACACCATTTGTAGTCAGAGTCACCTTCTCGATCCCCGGCATATTTTTCAGTTTTTCCACAAGCCGGGGCATCCCCGGCCGCACCAGCGGCTCCCCGCCGGTCAGCCTGATCTTTTGGATACCCAGCTCTGCCATCACCCGGCAGATCCTCAAAATTTCCTCTTCCTGCAAAATGAGGGAGCGCCCAACCTGCTGCACTCCCTCCCCTGGCATACAATAAATACACCGCAAATTACATCTGTCAGTTACGGAAACCCTGAGATAATCAATATTTCTTCCGCACCTGTCTGTCATTATCTTCCCTCAAAACGGAAATCTCCGCTTTTTCCTCCTGTTTTTTCTTCCAGATGGATATCAGACATCACCATGCGCTTATCAATCGCCTTACACATATCATAAACCGTCAGAAGTGCCACCTGAACACCCGTCAGTGCCTCCATCTCCACGCCTGTTTTTCCCTCTGTTTTTACCGTACAGAATACACGGATCACTCCCGCATCCTCATCTGTCTCAAAATCCACGGAACACTTCTGGATGGGAAGCGGATGGCACATGGGAATCAGCTCAGAAGTACGTTTCACCCCCATGATACCCGCCACACGGGCCACACCCAGCACATCTCCCTTTTTCACATTTCCGCTTTTTACCGCAGCCATGATCTCCGGGCTTACCTGGATGGAACCGACAGCCGTTGCCGTTCGGTGAGTGACCGGTTTATCGGACACATCCACCATAACGGCATTACCATTTTTATCAAAATGATTCAGTTTCATATTTAGCGGATCTCAGCACCTGCCGGCATCTCCTTCTCCGGTACCATCAGGGAAAGATTTCCGTCTGCATCCTCTGCACAGAGAATCATACCTTCGCTGAGAATTCCGGCAAGCTTTGCAGGCTTCAGGTTTGTAACAACCATAACTTTTTTACCCACCATCTCCTCTGCGGAATAATAAGCCTTGATTCCGGATACGATCTGGCGAACCTGGGTTCCGATCTTAACCTGGAAGCAGAGAAGCTTTCTGGATTTCTTAACCTCCTCGCAGGCAATGATCTCACCAACCTGGAACTGAAGCTTCTCAAACTCATCAAAAGTGATCTCCGGCTTCGCCTCGATATCGATGGCTGCTTTCTCTTCCTCTTTCACTTCTTCCTTCTTCTCTTCTTTTTTCGGATGAAGCTTCTCAACCTTCTCCAGAACCTCTTTCAGGTCAAGTCTTGCAAAAAGGATCTCCGGCTTATCGGTTACACGGTTTCCTGACGGATAAAGTCCAAACTGCTCCATATCCTCAAGACTTCTCTCATTCGCGTTCAGCTGTACGAGAATACGCTCCGTTGTCCGCGGCATAAAGGATTTTAAAAGAGTTGCGCCAATGCAGATTCCCTCAACCAGGTTGTAGAGAACCGTTGCAAGACGATCCTGTTTTGTCTCATCCTTTGCAAGTGCCCATGGCATTGTCTCGTCGATATATTTGTTGCAGCGTTTGAACAGGGAGAATACCTCTGTGATCGCATCTGCAACACGAAGCTTGTCCATTTTTGCAGAAACATTCTTCGGAACCTGAAGAATGAAACTCTTAAGATCATCATCAACCGGCTCCTTCACATTCCTGTTCTCAACGATTCCGTTGAAATATTTGTTGGACATGGAAATGGTACGGTTTACAAGGTTTCCAAGTGTGTTTGCAAGATCGGAATTCAGTCTCTCAACCATCAGCTCCCATGTGATCACACCGTCATTCTCAAACGGCATCTCGTGGAGTACGAAATAACGGACAGCATCCACGCCAAAGAGCTCAACAAGCTCGTCTGCGTAAATTACATTTCCCTTGGATTTACTCATTTTTCCATCACCCTGGAGAAGCCACGGATGTCCGAATACCTGTTTCGGAAGCGGAAGCTCCAGAGACATCAGGAAGATCGGCCAGTAAATGGTATGGAAACGGATGATATCTTTTCCGATCAGATGAAGGTCTGCCGGCCAGTATTTACTGAATTTCTCGCTGCTGTTTCCATCGCAGTCATAACCGATACCAGTGATATAGTTTGTCAGTGCATCCAGCCATACATAGACTACATGCTTCGGATCGAAATCTACCGGGATTCCCCATTTAAAGGAGGTTCTGGATACACAGAGATCCTGAAGTCCCGGAAGAAGGAAGTTGTTCATCATCTCATTTTTACGGGATTCCGGCTGGATGAAATCCGGATGTGTCTTGATATGCTCAATGAGCTTATCTGCATATTTGCTCATTTTGAAGAAATAAGCTTCTTCTTTTGCAGGTACGCATGGGCGTCCGCAGTCCGGACATTTTCCGTCTACAAGCTGGGACTCTGTAAAGAAAGACTCACAGGGTGTACAGTACATTCCCTCGTAATGGCCCTTGTAGATATCTCCCTTTGCATACATTTTTTTGAAAATTTTCTGAACCTGTTCTTCATGGTCTTTATCCGTTGTACGGATAAATTTATCGTAAGATGTATTCATCAGATCCCAGATATGTTTGATCTCACCGGATACGTTATCTACAAATTCCTTCGGTGTAACGCCAGCTTCCTCAGCCTTCAGCTCGATCTTCTGACCGTGCTCATCTGTTCCTGTCTGAAAATATACATCATATCCCTGCTGTCTCTTAAAACGTGCGATGGCATCCGCGAGAACAACCTCGTAGGTATTTCCGATATGCGGTTTACCGGATGTGTACGCAATGGCAGTGCTGATATAATATTTCTGCTTTTCCATTTTTTCTTTCCTCCATAATATATAAGTATAATACAAAAAACGCCTCCCCATATCATTATGATATGAGAAGACGAGTTATTACCCGTGTTACCACTTCTTTTCATTCCTGCCTCGCGGCAAAAACCTCATCAGGTACAGCAAAATCTATACCCTTCCGCTATAACAGGCGATCCTGTCACTGCCTGCCGGTGTCCGTTAAACGGGACTTTCAATCCGGTTCAGCAATGCCTCTCCGAAGCCATCTTCCATCTGTGCCTGCACATCCCTCTCAGTCTCGGAACTATCAGCCAAAAGTCCTCCGGGGATTTCCCTGTAGTGTGGTGTACACATGTACTCTCTTCTTCCACGAGTTTTCCATATGGAAAAATCGTAACACATTTCCTTTAGTTTGTAAATGGGGAATTTGGCTGCGCTATCACATTCTCCGCTGTCTGTACATCCACTGCCAGACCATCCGAAAAGCAATAGTCGTCAGCGTCATACCCGCTGCCATGCTCGCTGCAAAAAGAATCGTATAGATCCCGTCCTTCTGAAAATTCACCCAGTCTTTCATCAGCATCCAGTTCATCGTCCGGTAAAGCGCAGCTCCCGGAATCAGCGGGATCGTAGCAGAAACCAGAAAAACCGTAACCGGAGTCTTATGAACCCTCGCCATACACTCCGCATACAAAGTGATCGCAACCGTTGACCAGAAGCCGCATGCATACGGACTTGGCGTTATAAACTCCACTGCCAGATAGACAGCCCAGGACAGGCAGCCGCCTACAGCCGCGAACCAGAGTTTTTTTCCATGGATATTAAACAAAGCCGCAAACCCCAGAGAGCCTGTAAAAGATACGACCAGCTGTATGATCTCCTGCATTTTTCCACCTCCCTATCAGAACAGCAGATTCGCTGCCGTAAATCCAAGTCCAACGATCAACGCCAGCAAAAGTGCCTCCATACACCGGATCAGCCCCGTGATCGTATCCCCGGAAAACATATCCCGCAGCGAATTGGTAAACGCAATTCCCGGGATCAGAAGCATGATGTTACCAATGCTGATCAGATCCGCATGATGCCCCAGCCCGACCAGAACCGTAAGATTAGAAAGAACACCACCGGCACCACAGCACAAAAGCACCGTAAGCAGCGAATTCAGTGCTCCTCTCTTCACAAAAGCCTCAAACAGCTTCAGCGCAATACCGATCAGCGCAGAAGCGATCATATCGTTAAGATCCCCGCCGAAAAAAACAGAAAACGATCCGGAGATCACCGCATAGATCAAAATCTGCGTCTTAAAAGAATATCCCTTTTTATTCTGTATCTGATCAAGTCGTCTCTGGATTTCCTCCGGTTCGGGCCGAAACTCACAGATGTATCTGGAAAGCTGGTTCAGATCATCCAGCCGCCCCAGATCATTCGCCATTCCCGGCACACGCCGTGTCTGCGTACAAATCCCGAAATCCTTCCCGTAGATCGTCGTCACAATACTCGAAGTAATCGAAAAAACATCCGCCCGGGAAGCACCATACGCCAGACAAATACGCCGGATCGTATCCTCAACACGCCCAACCTCTGCACCGCAGCAAAGAAGCTGTTCGCCGATCGTCATCGCATAATATAAATACTGTTCCGCTTCTTCCTTTGTCATACGGCAATCCTTCCTTTCGTATTTTTTCACCTTTCTCTATTTTAGGACACTTAAATATTAAAATCAATAAGGATTCCCGGTCTGAATATTCATTTCTTCTATATTATTTCAAAGTAATAAGCAAATGTCTGCATCCAGACAAAAAGCCATCCGGACAGAAAAGATACTCTATCCCTTCTGCCGGATGGCGTTTCATCCAATGCTCTGCTTTGTTTTTATCTGTTTGAAATCCTGTGGACCTTATGCCAGCTTTCCGCCAAGCTCACGGCAGGCTTCCAGTCCCTCATCATCAGGAGTATTGTTGCAGATGAGTCCCTCATCCTCAACAAGCTCTGCGCCTGCATCCTTTGCTCTGCCGCACCAGGTTCTCATCCAGTCACCGTCGCCCCAGTCATAGGAACCGAAAAGAGCAACCTTCTTACCGGAAAGCTTACCCTCCAGCTCAGAGAAGAACGGCTCAAACTCGCCATCCTCAAGCTCCTCATCTCCCATTGCCGGACAGCCAAGTGCCAGAACATCATAAGAGAGAGCTTTATCTACATCTGCATCTGCAACTTCCATGATCTCAACATCCGCACCAGCTGCTTTTGCGCCTTCCTCAACAGCCTGGGCCATTGCTTCTGTGTTTCCTGTGGAAGACCAGTAAATAATTCCTACCTTGCTCATCTTAAAAACCTCCTGTTTTTAATTTTATATTTATACGCACATCTGAGATGTACAGAGATGCTTCATGCCAATTACCTGCAAAATTGAATAACCCTTTCGGATCTGTGCCGCAGTGAATTCCCGGCAGCGGTCATAGCTGGCAAAAACCATACGCGCCTGCTCTACGTTATCATAAACCTTCCAGTAGCCACACATCTTGCAGCCACTTCCTCCGAATCTCCGGAAGCCCTTCACATCCTCAATTGGATATCCCAGGAACAGCCCGATCTCATGAGGAAACTCCGTCCTGTGAAAAAAACGCTCCTTCAGACGGGTAAGCATCTCATCCAGAGAACCTTCTATATTATATCCATCCTGGATCAAAAGATTCCTAGCATCCTCCTTGGCAAGATATTCCTGCAGCATATCCGGCCGGTACACCAGAAGAAGATAATGCTTCCTGCATCCGCAGATGATTTCCATATGGATGCCTTCCTTTTCAAGGCCTTCCTTATAATCCGCGATGATCTTTGGCAGCTCCGGCATTTTTTCCTTGGAAAAAGAAACGAGATTCGCCGGTTTCATTCCCATTAATACAGGGGAACAGTGATAACCTATGACAGCTTCAAATTTTGCACAAGTCATTTGCATTCTCCTTTACACTTTAGTTAGATCTCTCTAACTGTTGTAAATATACTACCAAAGTTAGTTTCTGTCAACTTATTTTTAAAAAATTTCAATAAGAATTTTTTTGATAACTTCCTGTCATTACGGGCAAAATATTTCTGATAAAATTTCTTGACAAATCACTCTCTGTCATGTATTATAATATCAGTAATAATTATTATTACTGATAGGAGGGGGGCATTATGGCAGCACTTAAATACAGCCGTCAGAGAGAGGCGATCAAGGAATTTCTGAGATCCAGAACCGATCATCCAACGGCAGATACCGTATACGAGAATCTTCGGCAGATTTATCCCAACATCAGTCTCGGAACTGTCTACCGTAATCTTTCTCTTCTCAGTGAAATCGGAGAGATCCGGAAGCTGACCAATTTTGGAAGCGCGGACCGCTACGATGGGCGGGTTGCACCACACTCACATTTCATGTGCAGGAAGTGCAGCCGGGTGATCGATATGCAGTCAGATACTCTCAACGGAGTCCTAGAGCAGGCAGCATCCGAATTCATCCATGGCAAGGTCTTTGAAGTAGATGCAAGCTTCTACGGAATCTGTAAGGACTGCCTTGAAAAAGAGGAAAAACAGTCTTGACAAAAATGAGATCACATGCTACTATAAAATAGTAATAATTACTATTATTAATTTAAAAGAAACAAAAAACAAATAAATTTTATAAGAAAAGGAGATCACAACTATGGCAAAATGGGTATGTAATGTATGTGGATATGTTTACGAGGGAGAGCAGGCACCAGAAGCCTGTCCAGTATGTAAGGCACCGGCTTCCAAGTTTTCCAAACAGGAAGGTGAGCTCACATGGGCAGCTGAGCATGTTGTAGGAATCGCTAAAGGTGTCAGCGAGGACATCCTTGCAGACCTGAGAGCGAACTTCGAAGGCGAGTGCTCTGAGGTTGGTATGTATCTTGCAATGGCTAGAGTTGCTCACAGAGAAGGATATCCGGAAGTAGGCCTCTATTATGAGAAAGCTGCTTACGAGGAAGCAGAGCATGCAGCTAAATTTGCAGAGCTCCTTGGCGAGGTTGTAACAGACAGCACAGAGAAGAACCTTCAGATGCGTGTAGACGCTGAGAACGGCGCAACAGCAGGTAAATTCGACCTTGCTAAACGTGCGAAAGCAGCTGACCTCGATGCAATCCATGATACCGTTCATGAAATGGCTAAGGACGAAGCAAGACACGGAAAAGCATTCGCCGGTCTGCTTAAGAGATACTTCGGTAAATAAGAAAACCGCATAGAATAAGGACTTTTACAAAGGGGGAACCACAAAAGTGGTTCCCCCTATATAATATCATGACTATCTGTTTTCTTCTATCTTCCGCACGCTGTCTTCACGTACCTGATCTCGCAGCTTTGTCATATATTCAGAGAATTGTACCTGCTCATTTCCGTAGGTCATCTGCAGATCGTATTCCAGCGGGATCCAGGTTTTAATATCCGATTCATTATGCTGGATCAATGCCTCCAGCTTATCCAGAGCCTTGTAGATCCTGGCTTCCAGGGTCTGCTGCTCTTCCATTTCCTGATAAAGCCCGGCCATCTCTTTATCGAACGGTTCCGGCAGGGTTTTCACCCATTTTCCCAGCACATCAGCTTCTTTCTCCGAATCCTTATCCGTCTTTTCAAAGGCAGGGATATCCCCGGTAAAGGTTTCTCCCAGATCATGGATCAGACACATTTTCATAACCTTCAGAAGGTCCGCCTCAGGAAATTCATCGCTCACAAGATACGCCATCAGTGTGATCCTCCAGGAATGCTCCGCCACACTCTCCCGCCTGCCGCCGGATGTATAGCTATGGCGCACTGCATCCTTCAGCCGCTCTGCAACAGAAAGTACTTCGATCAGTTTTTCCGGTTTCATCTATATCCATACTCCTTTCTTCCCAAAAACGCCCAGGAAGATGTCACTCCCCGGGCGTTCATTTTTTACCTTTATCAGATCTGCTGTCTTTTATATATTTTTAGTTCTCTCTTACAACAACCTTATCCAGATGCCAGATATCATCTACATACTCCTGGATCGTTCTGTCAGATGTGAACTTACCTGCGCATGCAGTGTTGAGAAGTGCCATCTTAGCCCAGCGTTTCTCATCTTTGTATGCTTCCTCAA
>CAVIGE010000050.1:0-20098 GCA_963642325.1 Prevotella sp. CAG:279 | reverse complement strand
CGGAGCTGTAGTGCTGTTTTCGTAGAATCAGGAAGCTCCCGCTTCTATAAGCGGAGGTACGTTCACTTTTCTGGTATAGGAAGCAGAGAAATGTGCCATATTATAAGTACAGAAATTTTTCAAAAAAAGGAGAAGATCATATGAAAAAATGGAAGGCGATTCTTTTTGGCACATTGCTCACACTGTCCCTGTGTACATTCACAGCCTGTGGAACAGAGGGAAATAATGCGGATGAAGCTGTGGATGATAAGAACAAAAATGAGACGGAAGAAGATAAAACCATGGACAATGACGCTGAGAATGACGGAGTAATGGACAATGGCGGGATCATCGGGGATTCTGATACAGATAACAATGAGATGTCCGGTGGAAATCTGACGGTAACGCCTGAACCGGGAACATCAGAGACGGGAAATGACGGAAATGATGTGACTGTGACACCTGGAACGAAAGGGTCTGAAGACGCTGCCCAAAATGAGCAAAATGACGGAACAGTGTCCGGTGAGCTTGGTGACAGCGTGAAGGATCTGGGCGATGGCGTTGGTGATGCGGTCGATGATATCGGCAAAGCAGCCGGTAATGCAGTGGAAGGAAAATAGTCTGTGCTGCTGTTCGCTCCGTTCACAAAAAACACCTTGCGGAATATTCCCTGTGAACGGCAACAGTTCTGTCAGATATTTTGCCACGGCATTGCATAAAACTGTTTCAGATGCTATTATCAGTGCATGGAAAGAGAACGGAGGATACAGACTATGAAATTCAGACCATGCATTGATATACATAACGGACAGGTAAAACAGATCGTAGGGGGGAGCCTGAAAGACCAGGGCGACCAGGCAGCAGAAAATTTTGTATCAGAACAGGACGCGGCTTTTTATGCAGAATTATATAAAAGGGCAGGGCTTAGGGGCGGTCATGTGATCCTGCTGAATGGAAAGGATTCTCCCTATTATGAAGCAACGAAGGAACAGGCACTGTTTGCACTCTCCAGTTATCCGGGCGGCCTCCAGATCGGCGGAGGTATCTGTCCGGAGAATGCACAGGAGTATCTGAAAGCCGGTGCAAGCCATGTGATCGTAACCTCCTATGTTTTTAAGAACGGTTTGATCTCGTGGGAGAATCTTGGAAAAATCCGTGACACGGCCGGAAAAGAACAGCTTGTGCTGGACTTGAGCTGCCGTAAAAGAGATGGAAAATATTATATTGTCACCGACAGATGGCAGAAGTTCACTGAGGAGGCCGTGACTCTGGAACTGATGGAGAAGCTCGGGGACTACTGCGATGAGTTTCTTGTTCATGCTGTGGATGTGGAAGGAAAGGCCCATGGTGTTGAGACAGAGCTTGCAGAGCTTCTGGGGCAGTTTACCGGACATCCCGTGACTTATGCAGGAGGAGTCGGATCTATGTCGGATATTGAAGAGCTGAGAAGGGCAGGACAGGGAAGGCTGGATGTCACGGTTGGCAGTGCGCTGGATATTTTTGGCGGCAGCATACCATTTGATATATTGGTTAAACTACTCTAATAGTTGTGCATTCATGACAAAAAAATCCTTTTGCAGGAATATATCAAAAAAAATCAGAAAAAATTTGTGAAATTTTTGAAAAGTGATGTTAAAATTCAATTTAATATGTTATAATGGCAACATAAAACAGCAAAGGGGATGGAAGTTATGAAATTTATTATTAGTGGAAAGAATATAGCAGTAACGGAAGGACTTAAAACAGCTGTTGAGGACAAGCTTGGCAAACTTGAGAGGTATTTTACTCCGGAAACTGAGATTTCAGTAACCTTAAGTGTTGAGAAGGATCGTCAGAAGATCGAGGTAACGATCCCTGTGAAGGGAAATATCATCCGTTCCGAGCAGGTAAGTAATGATATGTATGTATCCATCGATCTGGTTGAAGAGGTAATTGAGCGTCAGCTTCGCAAATATAAGAACAAGATTGTTGATAAACAGCAGGAATCCACGAACTTCCAGAAGGCATATCTTGATAAGGATTATGAAGAGGATGAGGAGGTTAAGATCATCCGTACCAAGAGATTCGGGATCAAGCCGATGTATCCGGAGGATGCATGCGTACAGATGGAGCTTCTCGGACATAACTTCTTCGTATTTTTCAATGCAGAGACAGAGCAGGTGAATGTAGTTTACAAACGTAAGGGCAATACCTACGGGCTGATCGAGCCTGAATTCTGATGCCTGGTCAGGCGGATATCCGCATTCGCTGCCAGCTCATAACTGAATATTGAGTATAAGGCTCCGGAAATCTACGTGGAAAATCTGTAGATTTCCGGGGCTTTTTTATCGTTATACAATACAAAAGGGCTTCTTTCTTATTAATAATAAGTGAGGACAGTGCAGTATATGGAAAAGCGGACAGGCCATCCAGGACATGATTTGTTAATTAAATGTTCATTGTTTTTGTTACAGGAAAGTGGTAAAATGTATAGCATATGTGATCCGGATATCAACAGAGCAGCAGAACTCTGGAATGATCCTGAATCGGATAGATAAAATGATTGGAGCAGAAACATGAATGTTTTTTCAAAAGTATTTGGAAGCCGCAGCCAGCGAGAGGTAAAACGTATCATGCCGCTGGTCGAGAAAACCGAGAGCTATCAGTCTCAGATGCAGCAGCTCAGTGACGAGCAGTTAAGAGACAAGACAAGAGAATATAAGAAACGCCTTGAAGAGGGAGCAACACTGGATGACCTTCTTCCGGAGGCATTTGCAACTGTACGTGAGGCAGCGAAGCGTGTACTTGGAATGGAGCACTACCGTGTACAGATCATCGGTGGAATCATCCTTCATCAGGGCCGTATCGCCGAGATGAAAACAGGTGAAGGTAAAACGCTGGTGTCCACACTTCCTGCATATCTCAATGCCCTGGAGGGAAGAGGCGTTCATATTGTGACTGTCAATGATTACCTGGCCAAACGAGATGCGGAGTGGATGGGTAAGGTCCATGAATTCCTTGGCCTGACAGTGGGTGTTGTACTTAATGATATGAAGCCGGAGGAGCGTCGCGCAGCATACGGATGCGACATCACATATGTGACCAACAACGAGCTTGGTTTTGATTACCTCCGTGATAACATGGTTATCTATAAAGAACAGCTTGTTCAGAGAGATCTTCATTACTGTATTATCGATGAGATCGACTCTGTCCTGATCGATGAAGCACGTACACCGCTTATCATTTCCGGACAGAGCGGAAAATCCACCAAGCTCTATGAAGTGTGCGATATCCTTGCACAGCAGCTGGAGCGTGGTGAAGCGAGCCATGAGATGACCAAGATGGCGGCCATCATGGGTGAGGAGGTCATTGAGACAGGTGACTTCGTTGTAAATGAGAAGGATAAGATCGTCAACCTTACGGAGCAGGGTATCAAGAAGGTTGAGAAATTCTTTAATATCGAGAATCTGGCAGATCCGGAGAATCTGGAGATCCAGCATAACATTACCCTTGCGCTCCGTGCGCACAACCTGATGCACAGGGATCAGGATTATGTAGTAAAGGATGACGAGATCCTTATCGTTGATGAATTCACCGGACGTATCATGCCGGGCCGCCGTTATTCCGATGGTCTTCATCAGGCGATCGAGGCGAAGGAGCATGTTAAGGTTAAGAGAGAGAGCAAGACTCTTGCAACCATCACCTTCCAGAACTTTTTCAACAAATATGACAAAAAAGGCGGTATGACTGGTACAGCACTTACAGAGGAGAAGGAGTTCCGTGATATCTACGGCATGGATGTTGTAGAGATCCCGACCAACCGTGTGGTACAGCGTAAAGACCTTGACGATGCCGTTTACATGACAAAGAAAGAGAAATTCAACGCAGTTGTAGAGGCGGTTAAGGAAGCACATGCGAAGCATCAGCCGGTACTGGTTGGTACGATCACAATTGAGACTTCCGAGCTTCTCAGCAAAATGCTGAAGCGTGAGGGAATCCCGCACAATGTATTGAATGCCAAGTTCCATGAGCTTGAGGCTGAGATCGTAGCACAGGCCGGACAGGCAGATGCCGTTACCATCGCAACCAACATGGCAGGCCGTGGTACGGATATCAAGCTTGACGATGTGGCAAGAGAGGCCGGCGGCCTGAAGATTATCGGTACCGAGCGTCATGAGTCAAGACGTATTGATAACCAGCTCCGTGGACGTTCCGGACGACAGGGTGATCCGGGTGAATCCCGTTTCTACATTTCCCTTGAGGATGATCTGATGCGTCTGTTCGGTTCCGAGAGACTGATGAAGGTTTTCACATCTCTTGGAGTTGAGGAGAACGAACAGATCGAGCACAAGATGCTTTCCAACGCCATCGCGAAGGCTCAGGAGAAGATCGAGTTCAATAACTTCGGAATCCGTAAAAATCTTCTTGATTATGACCAGGTAAATAATGAGCAGAGAGAGATCATCTACGAGGAACGCCGGCAGGTGCTTGACGGTGAGAACATGCGTGATGCTATTTATAAGATGATCACAGATATCGTAGATAACATGACAGATATGTGCTTCTCTGACGATATGGATTCCAGCGAGTGGGATCTTGACGAGTTCAATACGGCGATCACTCCGATCATTCCGATCCATCCGCTGACAGCTGAGAAGGTGAAGGGCCATAAGAAGGATGAGATCAAGCACAATGTGAAGGAAGAGGCAGTGAAGCTGTACGAAGCGAAAGAGACTGAGTTCCCGGAACCGGAGCAGCTTCGTGAGCTTGAGCGTGTCGTTCTTCTGAAATGTATCGACAGCAAGTGGATGGATCATATTGATGATATGGAAATGCTCCGTCAGGGTATTGGTCTGATGGCCTATGGCCAGAGAGATCCGGTTGTTGAATACAAGATGAGTGCATTTGATATGTTCAATAACATGATTTCTTCCATTCAGGAGGATACCGTCCGTATGCTGTATCATGTTCATGTGGAGCAGAAGCTCGAGCGTGAGCAGGTTGCCAAAGTAACCGGCACAAACAAGGACGACAGTGCAGGCCCGAAGAAGCCTGTTCAGAGAAAAGAAGATAAAGTATATCCGAATGATCCGTGCCCGTGCGGAAGCGGCAAGAAATATAAACAGTGCTGCGGACGTAAGGCGGCGAAGATCTGAGAATGAAGATAAAAATAGTCTCACCCTGGTGATGTGGTGGGGCTATTTTTGTATCAGGGACTATAAGTAACAGAGAAAGGATGGGATAATATGCCAGTTATAAAAACCGCAATTCTCCAGACACAGGTACATACGGATAAATCCCGCAATATCACTCAGGCCGAAGAGCTTCTTTCCGGCCCAGAGCTTCTTGGGATCGACCTGGCAGTTCTGCCCGAAATGTTCTGCTGTCCGTACGAGAACAAATATTTTCCGGAATATGCAGAGATGGAGGGCGGGGATACCTGGGAAAAATGCTCCAGGCTGGCAGCGGAACACGGGATTTATCTCGTAGCCGGAAGTATGCCGGAGCGGGATCAGGCCGGACATATTTACAACACTTCTTATGTTTTTGACAGAAAGGGAAATCAGATCGGAAAGCACCGGAAGATGCATCTTTTTGACATTGATGTAAAGGGCGGCCAGTATTTTAAAGAATCCGATACCCTGACAGCGGGAGATCAGGTGACGGTTTTTGACACGGAGTTTGGAAAAATGGGACTCTGTATCTGTTATGATTTCCGTTTCCCGGAGCTTGCAAGGCTGATGGTGGACGAAGGAGCAGAGATCATCATCGTTCCGGCTGCTTTTAATATGACGACAGGGCCTCTTCACTGGGAACTGATGTTTCGCCAGAGGGCAGTGGACAACCAGGTATACACCATCGGAGCCGCCCCTGCCAGAGACCTGAACGCAGGATATCATTCCTGGGGTCATTCCATTGCAGTGGATCCCTGGGGAAAAGTCCTTTTTGAGATGGAAGAGAAACCAGGAGTGAAGGTTGTTAAGCTGGATCTGGATGAGGTGAAAAAAGTCCGGGACCAGCTGCCGCTTCTGAAGCACCGGAGAGGGGATATTTACGCCCTGACCACGTTTTCGTTGTAATTTCCATGTCCGTATGGTATTGTATAAGACAGGCAGGACTTCCTGCATCAATATATAGAAAGAAGGTGAAGCTGTGGTTGAGTTAGATCAGTTCAAGAGTATTCTTGCAACATACACAGAACCATTAGTGGAAGTGAGGGATTCACTTTGACCTCGCTAATAAGGAGCAGAAGGTCGAAGAATTAGAGCGCGAGATGGAAGCGCCTGATTTCTGGGATAATGCGGAAGTATCCCAGATGAAAATGAAACAGTTAAAGAGTCTCAAGGATGACATTGAGACATACCATAATCTGGAAACGCAGATGGAAGATATGGAAACCATGATCGAGATGGGATATGAGGAGAACGATCCGGAGATCATCCCGGAGATCCAGGAAATGCTGGATGAGTTCCAGGCAAGTTTTGACAGCATCCGTGTGAAGACTCTTCTTTCCGGAGAGTACGACAGCGAGAATGCCATCATCAAGCTGAATGCAGGAGCAGGCGGAACGGAAGCCTGTGACTGGTGCGGAATGCTTTACCGTATGTACAGCAGATGGGCGGAGAAGAAAGGCTTCGCACTGGAAGTGCTGGATTATCTGGACGGCGATGAGGCCGGTGTGAAATCCGTAACCTTCCAGGTAAACGGAGAGAATGCCTACGGATATCTGAAATCCGAGAAGGGTGTTCACCGTCTTGTGCGTATTTCGCCGTTTAATGCGGCCGGCAAGAGACAGACATCCTTTGTATCCTGTGATGTTATGCCGGATATCAAGAAGGATCTGGATGTAGAGATCAATGACGATGATATCCGTATTGATACCTACCGAAGCAGCGGTGCCGGCGGACAGCATATTAACAAGACCTCCTCTGCAATCCGTATCACCCATTTTCCGACAGGAATCGTGGTACAGTGCCAGAATGAGCGTTCCCAGCATATGAACAAGGATAAGGCCATGCAGATGCTGAAGGCCAAGCTGTACCTTCTGAAACAGCAGGAGGCTGAAGAGAAGCTTTCCGGCATCCGGGGTGAAGTAACCGATATCGGCTGGGGAAATCAGATCCGTTCCTATGTGCTGCAGCCGTATACCATGGTGAAGGATCACCGTACCAATGAGGAAACCGGTAATGTTGACGCAGTCCTGGACGGCGGCATTGATATCTTTGTCAATGCATACCTGAAATGGATCGCGCTGGCGAAGAAGAAAGAATAATATATCTTTTGTACAAAAACAGTTGTCTTTATAGAACGGACAGAAGAGGTTACTATGCAGAAACAGGTTGAGAAGAAAAAATACTATGTAGTAAGAGAACGGGCAGTGCCGGAGGTGCTTCTTAAGGTTGTGGAAGCCAAGAGGATGATCGAATCCAAACGGGTGGCTACTGTTCAGGAAGCTGCTGAAAAGACCGGGATCAGCCGCAGCTCTTTTTACAAATATAAAGACGATATTTTTCCTTTCCATGAGGAGACCAGGGGAAAGACCATCACCTTTATCATTCAGATGGACGATGAGCCGGGGCTTTTATCGATGGTGCTGCAGACGATCGCCCGTTTTCGAGGTAATATCCTGACCATACATCAGAGTATTCCGATCAACGGAGTCGCAACACTGACGCTGAGCGTTGATATCCTTCCGGGTGAGGGCGATGCAGAAGCTATGGTGGAGGATATTGAACAGAAAGACGGTATACACTATTTGAAAATTTTAGGCAGGGAGTAAGCATATGATAAACATAGCAGTATTAGGCTACGGTACAGTAGGAAGCGGAGTTGTTGAAGTAATCAACACCAATCATGAGAGCATTAACAAGAGAGCCGGAGATGAGATCAATATTAAATATGTGCTGGATCTGAGAGATTTTCCGGGAGATCCGGTAGAGAAGGTTCTGGTTCATGATTATGAAGTGATCGTGAACGACCCGGAGGTAGATATTGTCGTTGAGGTTATGGGCGGGATCGAGCCTGCATATACCTTTGTAAAAAGAGCACTTGAGGCTGGAAAGAGCGTAAGCACATCCAACAAGGCCCTGGTAGCCAAACATGGCTCCGAGCTTATGGAGATTGCCAGAGGAAAAAATATCAACTTCCTTTTTGAGGCAAGCTGCGGCGGCGGTATCCCGATCATCCGTGCGCTGAATTCTTCACTGACAGCAGATGAGATCGATGAGATCACCGGTATCCTTAATGGAACCACCAACTATATGCTTTATAAGATGAGTACGGAGAACAGTGATTTTGATACCGTTCTGAAGGAAGCACAGGCGAAGGGCTATGCAGAGGCAGATCCGACCGCAGATGTGGAGGGTGCCGATGCCTGCCGTAAGATTGCGATCCTTTCTTCCCTTGCATATGGAAAATTCCTGAATTATGAGAATATTTATACAGAGGGAATTACAAAGATCACACCGGCAGATATGGAATATGCGAAAGAGCTTGGCATGACCATCAAGCTTCTTGCAACAAGCCGCAGGATCGGAGATTCCTTCTATGCAATGGTAGCTCCTTTCCTGGTGGGACAGGAGAGTCCGCTTTACAGCGTAAATGATGTGTTCAATGCAGTATTTGTACACGGAAATGTTCTTGGGGATGCAATGTTCTACGGAAGCGGAGCAGGCAAGCTCCCGACTGCAAGCGCAGTAGTTGCCGATGTTGTAGATGAGGCGAAGCATCTTCACAGAAATATCATGACAAACTGGAGCAGCCGTGAGCTGGAGCTTATGGATCTGGATGATGTGGAAGGACGATTCTTTGTCCGGGTATCGGATACAACTATGGATGAAGTGGAGAAGGCTTTTGGTGATGTACAGACGATCGAGCCGGACAATCTTCCGGAGGAGTTCGGATTTATCACACCACGGATAAAGCAGGCTGAGTATAAAGAGAAGATCAGTAAGCTTGATGGAAAGGTACTGGCAATGATCCGTGTAAAGGACTGATGCCTGAGGGGAAGAAAAGAACATGTTGATCGTAAAAAAATTCGGCGGTACTTCCGTGGCAAACAAGGAGAGGATCTTTAATGTTGCCAGAAGATGTATCGAGGATTACAAAAAAGGAAACGACGTGGTGGTTGTGCTCTCGGCAATGGGTAAATATACCGATGAGCTGATCACCATGGCGAAGGATATCAATGAGAAGCCTCCGAAACGTGAGATGGATATGCTTTTTACGATTGGAGAGCAGATGTCAGTGGCACTGATGTCCATGGCTATGGACAGCCTGGGAGTACCGGCTGTTTCTTTGAATGCTTTTCAGGTGGCCATGCATACAACAAGTGCCCATGGCAGTGCACGCCTGAAAAAAATTGATGCCGCACGTATCCGCAGAGAGCTGGATAACCGCAGGATCGTTGTTGTTACAGGCTTTCAGGGCGTGGACAAGTATAATGATTATACCACACTTGGACGTGGCGGTTCCGATACCACAGCCGTTGCTCTTGCGGCAGCACTTCATGCAGATGCCTGTGAGATTTATACAGATGTGGATGGTGTTTATACAGCTGACCCGCGTAAGGTTCCGAATGCCCGGAAGCTGAAGGAGATCACTTACGATGAGATGCTGGATCTGGCAACTCTGGGAGCAGGTGTGCTTCATAACCGTTCTGTAGAGATGGCGAAGAAATATGGCGTGCCGCTTGTGGTACGTTCCAGTCTCAACAACAGTGAAGGAACTGTGGTAAAGGAGGAAGTTACAGTGGAAAGAATGCTGATCAGCGGTGTTGCTCTGGATACAGATGCGGTACGTATTGCTGTGATCGGACTTAAAGATGCGCCGGGAGTTGCATTTAAGCTTTTTGATACCCTGGCCAAGAAAAATATTAATGTAGATATGATCCTTCAGTCTATAGGCCGTGCCGGGACTAAGGATATTTCATTCACAGTCGATAAGAATGATCTGGATGATGCAATGAATGTGCTGGAGGCGAATCAGCCGCGGATTGGCTACGATGAGCTTCATGCGGAGAAAAGTATCGCCAAGCTTTCTATCGTGGGAGCTGGTATGATGAGTAATCCGGGCGTTGCTGCGAGGATGTTTGAGAGCCTTTACAATGAGGGCGTAAATATCAACATGATCGCAACCTCCGAGATCCGTGTGACTGTTCTGATCAACGAAAAGGACGGCGTGCGTGCCATGAATGCAGTGCATGATGCCTTTAATCTGGCAGATTGATAAGGGGAATTTTATGAGAAAAAACCTGAAGAGCTGCAAGCGGTTTGCGAGAGAGTCTCTGACCGGGAATTTTACGGTTCCTGTGGTCGGCAGCATTGCAGTTGCGGCGATGAGTGTGATCTCCAGTTACATTTCTACGGCACTTTTTCCCGGGAACTCCCTATATGCGATTATCGGGGGAGAGGTGTTCAGCTTTGTTCTTTCGCTGGTGATCTGTATTTTTTCGGCAGGACTTTACAGGATATATCTGAATATTTCCCGGAGGGAGAAGTATTCCTTTGGTGATCTTCTGTACTTTTTCAGTCATCAGCCTGACCATGTGATCGTGGCATCATTTGTGCTGGCGTTGATCAATCTGGTGACTTCACTGCCCCTTGCCTGGTTTTCGTTTACGGCAGATATGGGCAGTACAGTAGAGGCTCAGATGCAGTGGGCGGTAAATTATCTGCTGCTTACGCTTCTCGGCTTTGTGCTGAATCTTCTGGTGACAATGCCGTTTGCCATGACCTATTATATCCTGGCAGATGATCCGGATATAAAGGGCGGGCAGGCCCTGAAAGCCAGCGCAAAGCTTATGAAGGGTCATCTGTGGGAGTATCTGAAGCTGCTCCTTAGCTTCGTGCCATGGCTTATTTTTTCGATGTTTACGCTGTATCTCGCGCTCATCTGGCTGGTGCCTTATATAGAAACCTGCATGGCGGTGTTTTACCGGAATATTTCCGGGGAATTTGAAGAACCTCTGGTGGAAGAATTTCAGGACGAAACCGAGGCGTAGATAAGGGGCTTTCACAAAGCAAAACATACAAAAATTAAAGATTAAAAGGAACTCTCCCCAGAACTTCCTTTACCAGCACCCCAATGGCGATCCCGGCCAGGACTCCGGCTACGAGGAGGGCGGGGGCGTACACGGCCAGGCTGGTGTTGCTGACTACGAGCATGGCGATGATCAGCTGGCCTATGTTGTGGGTGACACCTCCGGCTACGCTGATCCCGATCAGGCTGAAGCCGGAATGTTTTTTCAGAAGATTCATCGCCGTCAGGCTGAGAGCTGCACCGGCAAGGCTGTATACGATGCTGAACAGATTTCCAAACATAAATCCGATCACCAGTATCCTGACAACAGATACAAGCGCAGCCTCCCGCCAGGAATAGCGGTCCAGTATAAAAAGCACGGCCAGGTTAGCCAGTCCCATTTTTACTCCGGGTATCCCGGCGAAAACGGGAATCAGTGATTCCACATATCCAAATATAATGGCAACTGCAGCGAACAATCCAAGATAAGCGGTTTTTCGTTTCATAATCCTATGTCACTGCATCGATCTTCGGTGAATCATCCGTCTCCGAAGGCTCTGCAGAATCCTCTCCTTCTATTACGACTTTATTCGGCAGGCAGATGATCGATCCGCCGTGTTCATCGATCGCCTTCTGTTTCATACAATAATGATCCGGACAGGTAGCTTCGATCATGGTAGCTTTTCCGTCCCTGATCTCGCAGACATTGGTATCACCGATACGGATCACCTGATCTTTGGCAAGCGAATATGTCCCGAACTCTTTTCCGTCAACGGTAATGCGGATCGTATTGTGGGAACGCTGTCCTGAAATCTGGAAGCCAAGGTACAGCACTCCGGCGATCACCAGTATGGCTGCAATAAAAATCGCTTCTTTTTTCTTCAAAATAAATCTCCATTTCTATTACAAACTTGTAAAAAATCATATCACACTCCCACCTAAAAGGCAATATAAGTTAAGGATATCTAACCAAAAGTCTGAGAGGGGCGGTCATTGCCTATAATAAAAAAAGTTATAATATACTAACAAAAGGTATGGACAAGAAAAAAATTCAATGCTATAATACCTGAATGTAAGTTAGAAATGGCTAATTTATGGATTTTACAGGATTTCGGAATCCGAAAATCTGTTGTAAATAAAAACAGGGGAGAAAAGAGATGAAAAACCAGAATTTCTACATGAGGGTGATTTCCCTTCTTCTGGTGATCGTGGCGGTGCTTTTTTACAGCAGCAGCATGAAAGCCAGGGAGAATGAGAAGGAGATCCAAGCTCTTACAGATAAAGTGGACACTCTTACGGAACAGCAGAGTGAGCTTTTGAGTGCACTGGAGACAGTTTATACCAGCCGCATCCAGAATCAGGCGGCAGCTTCTGATACGTCAGAGGATGGCAGCACATCGGACAGTGGATCCGCAGACAGCAGTGAAGCAGATGACAGCACCGCAGATGATACATCTTCGGATTCCGGTAATGTATACAAGGATGGCACCTATACAGGTGAGGCTGACGGATATGGCGGAACGATCCAGGTTGAGGTGACACTGGCCGGTGACGAGATCACAGCCATCAATGTAGCCAGCGCACCAGGCGAGGACAGCGCATATCTTTCTCAGGCAGAAAGCGTGATCAATTCCATCATCAGTGCCCAGAGCACAGATGTGGACACTGTATCAGGGGCAACCTTCAGTTCAACAGGAATCCTGAACGCAGTTGATGACGCACTTGGAAAGGCGGAAAACGAATGAAAAAGAGACAGAGAGAAGTAAGGCTGATACGTGCAGGGATACAGCTGGCGTTTTTTATTGCAGCCCCGTCTCTGTTTTCCACGGCTTTTGCAGGAATTAAATCCATTTTTCTTGCCATTGCAGCCGGACAGCCGGTGGAGTGGAATTCTTTTCTGACTGTAACGGCGGCACTTCTGGTCTTTACATGCTTTTTCGGAAGACATTTCTGCGGATATGCATGTGCATTCGGATCCTTTGGCGATGCTGTGTATGAAGGCTTTGCCTGGATCTGGACGAAATGTTTTCACAAAAAAAAGAAACCAGCCCTTTCTGAAAAAATGGTTCACAGATTTCAGAAGGTAAAATATATCGTACTGGCCCTGATCCTTCTTTCCTGTCTCACAGGAGTGTATGGAAAACTCACAGGAAGCAGCCCGTGGGATGTTTTTTCCATGATCACAGCCGGAAGGCTTCCGGACAGTAAGTATCTGGCGGGAATCATTATCCTGGCCCTGATCATGGTGGGAATGTGCACACAGGAACGCTTTTTCTGCCAGTTTCTCTGCCCGATGGGAGCGGTTTTTGCACTGATGCCCATCCTGCCGGGAGCACTTTTTAAGAGAAACCGTGAGAAATGCCCTGCGAAATGCGGCCTTTGTAAAAAAAGATGTCCTGCGCATCTGGATATTGACGGTGACACTGCGATGTCCGGCGAATGTCTTTGCTGCCATGCCTGCGCAGCGACATGCCCGCGGAAAAATATCCATATCGGAACAATAACTGAGGAATAACAATTTATGAAATATCATGACCTGAAAAAGAAAGCTTTTCTGGCAGCAGCGGTATTTACAGGAACTGCGGTGGCTTTTCCCGGCATGTGCCTGGCTGCATCAGATAAAGATATTAAGACATATACAGATACAGATTTTGCCATGGATACTGTGGTATCTGAGACACTTTATACCACAGGAGACGATATAAACAGTAAACTGACAGCTGTGCTGACAGATGTGGAGACGAACCTTCTTTCCTGGACGAATGAGAATTCCCAGATCTATAAGGTAAATGCCTCCAGTGGGAAAGATACGGAGATTTCAGAGGAGCTTTCCGGCTATCTGGAGCGGATACTGAAGATCGCCAAAGATACGGACGGAGCTTTTGATCCAACGATCGGAAGGCTGATCCGCCTGTGGGATATTGGCGGGGAGGATCAGAGAATCCCGGACGATGATGAAATCCAGGAGACCCTGAAGGCTTCCGGTTACGAAAAGGTTTCGCTTAAAGGCACCAGCATCCATATGGAGGAGGGCTGTTCCCTTGATCTTGGCGCAGCCGGAAAAGGTATCGGATGTGACTCCATTTTGGAATATCTGGAAGGCCAGAAGGATGTAACAGCAGCACTTATGAACCTCGGCGGAAGCAGTGTCATGACCTACGGAAGTAAACCGGACGGTTCTTCCTGGAATGTGGCAGTGACAGATCCGCGTGCTGAAGAAGATGATGATTATCTTGGTGTGGTTGCCTTAAATGGCACGGAATTTCTTTCCACATCAGGAGATTATGAGAAATATTTTATCGAAGATGGTGTCAGATATCATCACATAATGGATCCGTCCACCGGATACCCGGCCAAGAGTGGAGTAACCGGCGTGACCGTTGTGTGTGATACAGGTCTGGAAGCCGATGCGCTTTCCACAGCATGCTTTGTCTTAGGTGTGGAAAAAGGCTCCCAGTTGTTGGAAAAGTACAACGCGGACGGACTTTTTGTGGATGAAGACCATCATGTGTATCTTACCGATGGAATGAAGGAGCGTTTCAGCCTTCTTCAGGATTCCTACAGTGTGGAGGATATCACAGAGTAAAAAGCGATAGTAAACCAGGGAAGGTTTTCTATAAATATTTCATATCTACAGGAGGAATAAGTAATGCAGAAGTGGAATCTACTGAAAAAAACAGCTCCATGCATCCTGAGTCTTGCAGTGGCAGCAACAAGTTTCCCGATGGCTGTAATGGCAACAGATTTTGACACAGAAGTTGTTTCTGAGGTTGAAGCTTCGGACGCAGAGGCCGGGGAGCCTGGCACAGAGGAAGCAGCCGCAGACACAACCGAAGAGGTAACCGAGGATTTTGCTGAGGATATCCAGCAGGAAGAAGCAGCAGATGAGCTTGAGGTTTCCGAGGATACAGCAGGAGAGACTGTTTCCGATGAGACAGACGAGTTCACCGCAGGCGAGGATACAGAGGAGGCTTTCTCCGATGCAAGCCAGCTGACAGGCGAGTATCAGTACGTGTATGCAGGACTTACCTGGGGCGAGTACTGGGCATCCGAGGGCGTTTACAATGCAGGTAATACAAGCTCCAGCGATGAGCTTGACAGCCACGATGAGACCGATAAAGGTGGTTTTGATACCGTAACAAGAGCAACTGCCAATCACGGACTTCACAGAGGAAGCTATCAGACAGAGGCAACGATTGTTGCAGCAGATGGAACGAAATTCAGTATTTCCTACTGGAAGGACGAAGGAACAACGATCGTTCTTACAGATGGCTCTGAGGTTTCATGGAACAGAGGCGTTATCACAAAGGATGGCAAGGAATATGAGATGGATCATTATGAGGTGTATGGTCTGAAATATGTTCCGGTAGCAGTTAAAACAGCAGATTATGCAGATTTCTGCAAGAAATACAATGTTGTAAGTGCCGGTGGAACTCTTTCCGGTGGATATGGTGAGAAGAACCTTCAGTCCTATGTTGGCCTTGTGGCAGATGTAACTGCTGATACCAACGGTCTGAAATATGCTGAGAAAAATGGTGACAGCTTTACCTTTACAGCAAGAAAATCCAATGGAACAACATCCGGTATCAAGGATCAGGCCCTGAAAACAGCTACAGGTATCGAGCCGGAAGTAAAGGCAGCAAGTGGAAGCTATGGAGAATTCCTCCGCGTGGATCTCAATGGAAACTATGGCGATCTTGGTGCAAACATGCAGGCAGTACGCTGGGATTACTATGGAGATGATTCTACATATACCACATGCCTTGCTTCTTACGGAACCAAGTTTGCCGCAGATAACTGGATGCACAAGGCAATGGGAATCCAGCTTGGACTTACAAAATCCGCACGCTGCAAGCTTCCGGGAGGAACAGACGGAACAGGTTACTGGAAACTGACAGTATATGCTCTTGGATACAATGACTATGAATACAAATTCCAGGCAACTTCTGAGAACATCGTAGATCCTCAGACAGAGCCGACAGACTTTACAGATCTCAAGGCTGAGGTTGAGACTGCAAAAACTCTGAAAGAAGCAGATTACACAGCTGCAACATGGAAATCCTTCGCGCTTGAGCTTGCAGAGGCTGAGGAAATTATTGCAAAAACAGACGCAAGCCAGGCAGAGGTAAATGAGGCACTTTCCCATCTTAAGGCAGCAGAGAAAGAGCTGGTTAAAGTAACCGTTTCCCTTTCCAAAAAGACAGCAGCCGTATATGCAGGAAAGACAGTAACTCTGACAGCAACAGGCAATGACACAGCAAAAACAGTAACCTATACGACAAGCAACAAGGCAGTAGCAACTGTAAGTGCAAAGGGTGTTGTAACAGGTGTGAAGGCCGGAACCGCAACGATCACAGCTACCTGCGGAAGCGCAAAAGCAACCTGCAAGGTAACAGTAAAGGCTGCAACTCTTAAATTTGCAAAAACAGCGGTAACTGTATACACAGGAAAAACTGCAATTGTGAAAGCAACAGCAACTCCATCTGCAACCGTTAAATATACAACAAGCAACAAGAAGGTAGCAACGGTAACCAGCAAGGGTGTTGTAAAAGGCGTGAAAGCCGGAACCGTAACGATCACAGCAACAAGCGGAAAACTGAAAGCAACCTGTAAAGTGACAGTAAAGGCTCCATCGGTTAAATTTGCCAAGAAGGCAGTAACCGTTTACAAAGGAAAAACAGCTACAGTAAAAGCAACACTGGCAGGCGTTTCCTCTGTCAAATACACAACAAGCAACAAGAAGATAGCAACCGTAACCAGCAAGGGCGTTGTAAAAGGTATAAAAGCCGGAACTGTAACGATCACAGCAACAAGCGGAAAGCTGAAAGCAACATACAAGCTTACGGTTAAGAATCCGACATTCAGCCTTACAAAAGCTTCTGCAACAATCAAAAAAGGCAAAACAACAACGATCAAATCCAAAGCAGCACCGGCTGGAAAGGTTACATACACAAGCAGCAACAAAAAAGTAGCAACCGTAACCAGCAAGGGCGTTGTAAAGGGAATCAAAAAAGGTAAAGCAACGATCACAGTTAAATGCAATGGCATTACCAGGAAATTTGTGGTAACTGTTAAATAAATACGACTGTTCACGAAGTGGAACATACCTCTGCCGCAGAGCATTTTATGTATCTGCGGCAGAAGTCTGCCTGTTAAAAGGCAGGTAAATGCCCGACAGAAGCCGCATGAAAGAGGGGAGAAAAGTACTTATGGAAAAAGACCTGAAAGAAAAAAAAACATCCGGAAATAATGATCCGAAGATACCCTGGCCAAAGCTGATCCCTGCAGCTGCTGTAATTGCGGCTCTTGTATTTTCGGGTATTAAAGCGCAGGGCTCTGATGAAAATACAGAAACGCTTCAGAAGACAGATACAACAGTAATGTCTGCATCTGAACTGGAAAAATATCTGGGCTATGAGGAAGGCAGCACAGCCTCCGGCACCAGTACGGCCGCAGATAAAAAGAGTTCATCAAAAAAAAGCTCATCCCAAAAAAGTACCAAAAAAGCGGCGAAGAAGAGTTCCGGCAAGAGAACGGTATCCGAATCTGCGAAAAATAATGCCAGTGCCACCGGACAGGGCTCTACACAGACACCGGTAGCCGATGTTCCGGCGAACGGTTACAGGGATGGAACATATGAAGGCTCCGGAACCGGATTTGGCGGTACGGTCACGGTACGTGTAACGGTAAGTGGCGGAAAGATCGCAGCCATTGATATCCTGGATGCCTCCGGAGAAACAGCCTCTTATTTTGCGTCAGCGAAGGGCGTTATCAGCAGCATGATCGCAGGAAACACGCCGAACGTAGACGCGGTCAGCGGAGCAACCTATTCCTCCAACGGAATTATCCAGGCGGTTCAAAATGCCTTATCCCAGGCAGCGGCAGAAGGAAGCACAGGTCAGACAACCCCTTCACCGACACCGACTTCCACGCCAACGCCTGCTCCGACAAAAAAGCCGAAGCCAACAAAAGCACCGGATCCGGACAGCCCGAGCCGGTACCTGGACGGAACCTATAAAGCTTCCGCAAAGGGCTACAGCGGAGATGTAAAAGTGACAGTTACGGTCAAGGATGATGTGATCACGGCTGTAAAGCAGGAGAATACGGACACTCCGATGTTTTTTGAGAAAGCGTGGAGTGCACTGAAGGAGCAGATCGTGGGTTCGGCTTCCGTGGATGAGATCGATACCGTCAGCGGAGCAACCTATTCCTCAAAGGGAATCCTGGAAGCTGTAAAAAAAGCCCTGAAGGAAGCGAAAAATCCTGAGTATGGAAAGAAAGTGACCCCAACTCCGACAAAAAAGCCGGAGCCAACGGCAACACCGGAGCCAACGGCAAGGCCAGAGCCAACGGCAACACCGGAGCCAACGGCAACGCCAGAGCCAACGGCAACACCGTACCCGACGGCAACGCCGGAGCCAACAGTAACACCGGAGCCGACAGCTGTACCTGACAATCCAGATGTGACACCGTACCCGACGGAAACACCAGAGCCAACCCCTGCAGGTCTTTACAGAGATGGAACCTATGAAGGCTCTGCTTTCGGCTACGGCGGGAAAACAAGACTGACTGTGACGATCAGCGGAGGCCAGATCGTCTCGGTCACGCAGACCAATAATGATACGCCGGAATTCTTTGACCCCGCATGGGAGACGATCTATGCCCAGATCATGGCAAACCAGTCTGCAGACGGAATCGACACAGTCAGCGGAGCAACCTACTCCTCCGAAGGAATCATCGGAGCGGCACAGAAAGCGTTAAATCAGGCGAAAAACTGATCTGGATAAATAAACACAACCCCTGGATTTCAGAAAAAGCATTCTGAAATCCGGGGGTTTTTGCGTCTGGAGGCAAGTATAGTTTCGATAAAAAAATAACAGGTGAATACGCAGAATAATCATGAAGAAGTCGGAATATATATGAAAATAATAAAAAATATACTGTAAATAAGCAAGGAAAAACTTAAAAAGCACAGTTATAATCCTGTTGCAAGGAGAAGGATTTTGTGTTATGTTTTAGTGGGTGCGCTTATAACCGTTATTTATCTGACAAAGAATGCTGAAAGGAGAAAAGACATGAGCAGTAAGATTACGATTATTGGAGCAGGAAGTGTAGGGGCGACGATTGCTTATACGTTATCACAGAGGAGCATTGCATCGGAAATCGTGATGATCGATATTAACAGGAATAAGGCGGAAGGCGAAGTCATGGATATTGAACAGGGAACCAGCTTCCGTGAGCCGATCTCCATTGTGGCAGGGGATTATCCGGATGCCGCAGATTCAGACATTGTGATCATCACCTCCGGTATCGCCAGGAAACCAGGGCAGACACGAATTGAACTGACACAGACCAATGTTAACATTATGAAGAGTATCACTCCGGAGATCGTAAAAGTGGCTCCTAAGGCACTTTATATTATTGTAAGTAACCCCTGTGATATTATGACCTATGCATTTGCAAAGCTTTCCGGCCTGCCGGAAAACCAGATCCTCGGTTCCGGAACCGCACTGGATACTGCACGTCTCCGCTGCAGACTTTCCCAGCATTATGGTGTATCTGAGAAAAATATCCACGCCTATGTATTCGGAGAGCATGGAGATTCTTCCTTTGTACCGTGGTCGAGGGCATTTGTGGCAGGTGCAACTCTGGATGAATTTGATAAGATTGTTCATGAGGATCAGAAGGACATGCAGCCACTTGACAGGGAAGAAATTCTGGAGTATGTTCATACTTCAGGGTCAACAGTCATTGCCAAGAAGGGTGCAACTTTTTATGCGGTAGCAATATCCGTGTGCAGACTTTGCGCGCTTCTTCTTGCAGCATCTGATACAATAGTCAGTGTGTCAACAATGCTTCACGGAGAGTATGGCATTGACGATGTCTGTCTCAGCACAATGGCATCCATCGGACCGGAAGGTGTGAAATGCATTGTCCGCGTTCCTCTGACCGAGGAGGAAATGGAGAAGCTTCATGCAAGTGCCAACGTGCTGAAGGACGTGATCTCACAGATTGACCTCTGATCAAATGTCCGAAGCTGTGTAAAGAGGGAAGTGCAGCCTCAGACAAATCTGTAACAACGGGAGAAAGATAAAAATGGATATTATTCAGGTAATTACCA
>CAVIGE010000049.1:0-20508 GCA_963642325.1 Prevotella sp. CAG:279 | reverse complement strand
CGGCCTTTCGCAGCAGCCCATAAGCCGCCATACTGACCAGGGACAGATGCAGGCCCGTCTGGGGTTTTACCCTGTCTTTTATAGATGGCGAAACTTCTTATTATAAGGGGATACCTATCCCTACTCACTAAGGGGGATAACCTACTGGGGGATACGCTCCCCTGGGACACCCAAGAATCGGCTGTTTTTCAGACGTTTATGATTTAGCGAAATCCTACTGTTATATTTCTCATATAACACACTACTACATTTGTATCAAAAAATGGCGTACCTGTCAAATATGCAGTCACGCCATTTTTTCATATCTCTTATTGTACGTTTTCTTTCCTGGAAAAGAATGCTCCGTAATCAAACATCTTCATGCACTGGTATCTGCCTATATTCAGCAGGTTATTTATGATCACTTCCACATCCTTATCTTCCCCTGTCATCTGATGCAGTCTCCGGCACACGCTGGCATAGGCTGCAAGCATCTCTCCGTAGAGTTTCTCGCAGTATTTTCCCTCTGCAAATTCATCCTCTACCACCTTGCTTTCCTCGTAATCACACGCTTCCAGATTGTAGTTTCCGTTCATCAGATCATAGATCCGCTGTTTGAATTCCTCGTTCTGCTCCTTCATATACATCCTCATCACTTTCATTTGGCCTAAAGAATGCATAGAAAAAGGGAAGGCAGTCATATCAGATACAATAAAACTGCTTTCCCCTACTTTTTCAGCGTCCTTACGAAGTTCATCAGTATCCTTCTTTCGTCCGCATTCAAGTCGTCCCATATCTCCAATAATTCATCTTGCTCATCTGTCAGGTCAGGCCGCATACCATCTCCGGCAAAAAACTGTGCAATTGAAATTCCAAATGCATCACATATTCTTTCCAGGGTAAGTACTGTCGGTACGCTCTTTTTATTCATTATGTTTGCCAACGCTGTCTGCGACATATCAGTGAGCTGTGCAAGTCTGTATTTGGAGATCTTATGCCTGCTGCATAATTCTTTTACCCTTTTTGGTATGTACTCCTCTGTACGCAAGTAAATTACACCTCTCTCCTATCTGTACGATATACATATTGTAACCTTTAAGAGGGAGAATTATTAGAACCATATCTCTTGTGTAATTTACTCCACTATAATGGAGTATTTGGATAAAAAAATATGAACGGCAGACATATGCAGTTCAGTATCCTGTTATGATAGTTCCTTGTTTCTATCATTCTTTCATTGCTTTGTTTCTTTTTTAGGATACCATCCGCATTAAAATACATCAACAAAAACCGTTCGACAAATTTCGTGCATTTATGCCATTTGACCGTGCTGTTGCTCCATTCTGCTTCATCAATTTATGTAACTATTTGTTACGCTTTATTGGGATAATTTTCCCTTCGTAAGAAAAAGAAACAGGAGGTATGATTTTATGAATCAGACGCAGACATCTGTCGATCACAGACAGATAGGTTACCGCATTAAGGAGGTAAGGGAACAGAGCCACATTTCACAGGCACGGCTTGCAGAAATGACCGACCTTTCCGTCTCGTACATAAGCCACATTGAAAATGCAAAAAGAAAGGCGAGCCTTGAATCCATCATCCGTATCGTGAATGCCCTCGGCATTACCGTGGATGAGCTTCTTGCCGGAGTGCAGATGCATAATCCTGCTGCCTACCAGACGGATATCGACATCCTCATGGCAGAATGCCCGGAAAATGAGAAACGCTTCGTTTACGAACTCATAAAGGCAAGCCTTGAAGTCATGCATAAAAACGGATGGAGACTTGCTCCCCCTGATGAGCGTAAATAGCGGCACGTTATTTTCACACAAATAATTTTTCTTGAAAATAGACTATAGGGATATGTGTGTCCGTATAGTCTATTTTATTTTCATATGAAAATTTTATAATGAAATCCAACACAGAAACAAAGGTGGTCAGCATGAACGAAAATGAACATAAGGCCGGCTCTGTTGCCGACCAGAAGAATAAGATAAGGGAACGCTACAAAGGTGTCAGCCTGGATGAACTTGACGTGATCCCGGCACTTCCCCAAGAAGATATCTTTGCAGCAGAAAATGAACAGAGGGTAGCCGTATATGCAAGGGTATCCACCGATGACCCGAGACAGACATCCTCTTATGAACTGCAGAAGAATCACTATCACGATGTCATCAGCAAAAGTCCGAACTGGAAACTGGTACAGATCTATGCGGATGAAGGAATATCCGGTACATCCCTCCAGCACCGTGATCAGTTTAAGCAGATGATCGAAGACTGCCAGAAAGGTGAGATAGACCTTATCGTTACCAAAAGCGTATCCCGTTTTGCACGTAATGTAGTGGACTGTATCGGATATGTCAGGGAGCTGCTTGCACTCCCCCATCCTGTCGGTGTGTTCTTTGAGACTGAAAGGCTCAACACATTCGATCCCAAAAGTGAAATGGTCCTTTCTTTTATGGCCACGCTGGCACAGGAAGAAAGCCATACCAAGAGTGAGATCATGAACGCATCCATTGAGATGCGCTTCCGCAGGGGCATCTTCCTCACGCCCACGCTTCTCGGCTATGACCATGATGAAGACGGGAATCTTGTGATCAACGAAGAGGAAGCAAAGATCGTGCGTCTCATATTCATGATGTACCTGAACGGATGCACCTGCCAGGAAATTGCAGAAACACTGACGGATCTTGGCTGTGAGACCAAGAAAGGGAACACCGTATGGTCTCCCGGATCCATTCTTCAGATCCTGCAGAACGAAAGACACTGTGGTGATGTGCTTGCCCATAAGACATACACCCCGAACTATCTCAACCATAAATCAAAGAAAAATATGCAGAACCGTCCGCAGTACAGGAAACGCAACCATCACGAAGCCATCGTCTCAAGGGATGATTTTATCGCAGTCCAGAGACTCATCAGTAATGCAAAGTATGGAAACAAAGGTCTGCTGCCGGAACTGAAGGTCATATCAGACGGGGTACTGAAGGGCTTTGTATCCATCAATCCCAGATGGTCCGGTTTTAAGGAAGCGGATTATACAAATGCCTCTTCCAGTGTCTATGACAAAACGGAACAGTCTTCTCCCCAGTCTGACCAGATAGAAGTTCAGTCCGGTGATTTTGACCTGCGCGGATATGAGATTGCACGCTCACAGTTTTTTGACAGCACCGACCGTGTCACCGTCACATTCAGCAGCGGTGAGATCCGCTTTTCCTGTCCTGCCGTAAGGAAACTGGACAGTGTGCTTGTGGAACTGCTCATACATCCGGCAAAGCAGGTGTTTGCCGTAAGGACGGCAGACAAAGAATGCCGGAATGCCATGCAGTGGTCAAAAAAGCGGAATGGGAAATATAACCCGAGGGAGATCAGTGGTACGGCATTCCTTCCAACGCTCTACTCCCTTCTCGGCTGGAACATGGACTGCCGTTACCGTATCACGGGAGTAAAAAGGGGCAGGGACAATGATACCATACTGCTCTTCAACCTGTCAGAACATGAAATACTCATACCAAATGACATGGTCGGCACGCTGCCTGATACGGATACTTCCGTAAAACCATTTACGGACATCCAGCGTAAGAATGTCCGTGCCTACCCTCCCGACTGGGCAGACACTTTCGGGAGCAACTTTTACAGCCACTCACAGGCACAGGAACTGGCCGGATTCAGCACTAAGGGATCCCCGGATATTTCCAATGCCCCGGTAACATACCAAAACAGTGACATACAGGTCACCAGTAAAGATGAAATAGAAAAGAATATCGAGCAGATCATGTCCGATATGAAGGAGAACACAGATGAGCATACAGACGAACGATGAAAAGAATACCATTCCCGTGACCGAGGACGATGCATTCAGTTATGACGGATACCAGGTCGTGCGTGGTGAATTTTTCGCACATACCTATGAACCCTCTTTTACCTTTAATTCCAACAAGGTATCCGTAAATACCGCTTGTATTAAAAAACTGCCGGATACGGATTTTGTCCAGATACTCGTAAACCCTGACGAGAAAAAACTGGCCGTGCGTCCCTGTCAGGAAGATGAGAAGGACTCCTTCCGGTGGTGCTCCGCAACAGCGAAACGCTCTCCCAGACAGATCACCTGCCGTATCTTTTTTGCAAAGGTGATCTCCCTTATGGACTGGAATTCATCATACCGCTATAAGCTGCTCGGCAAACTGATCCGTTCCGGCAACGAATTATTATTTGTCTTTGACCTCACTACACCGGAGATCTTTGTCCGTACCGATAAGGAGAACGGAAAGGTAAAGACATCCCGCACGCCAAGCTACCCGGAGGAATGGCAGAACCAGTTCGGTGTCCCGGTCGAAGAACACCAGAGTAATCTGCAGGTAAACATCTTTGACGGATATGCCGTTTTCGGCATTTCGGAAAACACTGCTGCCGATACGCACGAGAAAATCCCAGAACACACGGAAAAGGAGGAAGAACACTATGAACAGACAAGTCTCTTTGAAACCGGTCCTGTGCATTGACATGAAAAAGAACAGGATCCGCATACATAAGCTGACACTTCATATGCTTGGTGACCCCGAGTATATCCAGCTTCTCGTAAACCCCAAAAGCAGCATGATTGCTGTCAGGAAAAGCGTCCGCAAGGATCATCTTGCGCACCACATCCGTTATTGTGAAACCGACAGCCATAACTGCTGCGAATTATACAGCACGGAATTTATGAAGGCACTCAGCCATACCAGCATCCATCTGAATGACAACCAGTGCTACCGTGTCTATGGGGCATTCAACCCCAAAGAATGCCTTGCCATCTTTTCCATGAAGGAATGTGTACTTATGGATGATCTGCCAAGAACGGAGGAACCAGTATGAACAGCACGCCCCTGCCGGAATTTAACACGGATCTGGAATTCACTGGACTTATACAGGACAGGGATGAAAAATATCTGGAAGAACTTGAGGAAAACATATTTGACCACGGATGCCTTGAGCCTGTATGCGTATGGGACAATACCATCATTGACGGGCATCTCCGCTACAGGATCTGCCTTAAATGGGATATCAGCTTTAATATCCGCCGGATCCGGTTTGAAAGCCGGGATAAGGCAGTCTCTTTCATATGCAATGAACAGTTAAAGCGCACTGACCTGACCGTGGAATACAGAAGATACCTGATTGGAAGGCTGTTCCGTGCAGATGTAAATACGGCTTTTGAAGAATTCGTAAAAAATCATCCGGATGTCGGCCTGAACGAAGACGGACAGGTGTCACAGAAATATGTCAGGAAAACAGATATTGCAGACGATATAGGACGCAGATATAATTTCGGCTCTTCTACCGTGACAAAATACGGGATCTATGCCCGTGCCATGGATGACCTGAGACAGAAAAGTCCTGAGATCGTACAGACGATACTGAACGGGAAACTGCGGGTATCCCACGAGAACATGATAGAACTCTCCCGTCTCCGTATCGATGAAATCAATGGTTTGAAACGGCTCCTGGACAGCGGCTCCATTGACCGCATCGGGTATTCACAACTGCGCCACGAACTTCGATGGCAGAGACTCCCGACCGGAAAGCCTGATTCAAGAAGGATAAAGCGTGAAAAAGCCAGTGCCGAAGCCGGGATCAAACAGATGCCCGTCACCGACCCTGACGCAGAATTGGAAAGCCTGAAATTCACGATACCATCATGGTCCAAGACCATATCACGGACGATGGAACTTACGGATTTTCCTTCCACTTCCCAGGATGCCAGATCCGAATTGAAAATACAGCTATCAAACCTTACAAGAAAAATAACAAGACTGCTTTCGCAGCTTGAGGAGGATGATTCAGATGACAGAAACACAGACAACCGATGAACCAGCACAGGAAGTCGACCTGATGAAGTTTGTTCCAAAGGTACACTTTGAGCAGATACCGATACGGAACCTCGTATCCAACCAGGAGTACCAGCGGAACCTGTCACAGCACCACGTCCAGCGTGCCGCTGCGAACTTTGACCTGTACCAGATCAATCCCGTAAAGGTCAGCCGGAGAAACGGAATGAATTATGTATTCAACGGACAGCATACCATTGAAATCGTTGCCCTTGTTTCCGGATCCAGGGAAACACCCGTCTGGTGCATGGTCTACGATGACCTGATCTATGAACATGAAGCAGACATCTTCGCAAACCAGATGAAATATGTAAAGCCCCTGCTGCCCTATGAGATCTTCATGGCAAATATAGAAGCAGGGAATGACAAGCAGCTCATCATCCGTGACCTGGTAGAATCGTATGACCTGACCATCGCATCCACCACTACCCCCGGCGGTATCTGTGCCGTTGCGACCCTTGAAAATATCCATGATAAATACGGATACCATATGCTCGACCATGTCATCCGTCTGATCGTTGCAACGTGGGAAGGGGCATCCCAGTCTTTCAGTGCCAACATGATGAACGGACTGGCACGTTTCCTGAATGCCTATGGCGATGCCATAAAGGATGACATCTTTAAGGAAAAACTCGGAAGGATATCCATCAAGGAGCTTTCCCGTACTGCCAAGGACAGACGCTCCGGCTCCCTCGGATTTGCGGAAGCCATCCTGATAGCCTATAACAAGAAATGCAGGAACCCGCTTCCCTGGGATAAGCTCTATACACATAAGCTCCCGCAGAAAAAAGGAATGGATGAGGAAACATCTGAGATCCCGGAAAACACCGATGCGCCTTCCGGGGACGAAGAAAGTGAATCCAGACAGCTTGACCTGTTTGACTTACATGAGGAAGAGGTTTCCGGATGATCATACGGAAACCCTGACCCTGCTGCCTTCCAGAAAAAGGAATTCATATTTTTTTGCACCCAGCACCGTCACCTCGCATAATAAAAGCTGTGCGATCTCAGGGACAAATCTTGTGAGCGGATCAGTTTCCACGGCTTCCATCATCTGTCCTGCCCTTATTTTTTCAAGCGGAGTCCCTGCTTCTTTCATCTGCTGCCATCCTTCCATCCGCTTATCCCTGTCATTGACCATCTGATTGAAAGCCTTTATGAACCCCTTTTCGAGGTCGGCATTGTCAACATAAGCATTGGAACAGGTGACACGCCCATCTTTTCTGTGGTTCTTGCACTGCCATTGTATGATCCCCCTTGATTTCCATGAATGCCTTGTAAAAAGGCTTCCGCATTCCCCACAGAATACTTTCTCGCAGAATGGTGCGCAGTCCGCACCATAACTGTATCGGTCTGTCCCATGTGCCTTTAAAAACTGCTCCCTCCGTTCAAACTCTTCCTGCACCGCATTCCATGTTTCCTTATCGATGATCCCCTTGTGGCTGTCCTTTACATAGACCTGTGCGATCTCCCCGTTGTTCTTGACCTGACGCTTGGTAAGGAAGTCAGCCGTGTAGGTCTTCTGCAGGAGGGCATCCCCCATATGCTTTTCCTGTTTTAATATCCCGATGACCGTGCTCGGATACCATTTGGTCTGCCCGGTGCATCCCGGTACCCCTTCTTCCGTCAGTTCCTTTGCGATCTGTGCAGGATTGAGTCCGATAAGGAAATCCCTGAATATGCGCCTTACCGTCTTTGCCTGTTCCTTGTTGATGACAAGCTTTCCGTTTTCGTCCTTATCGTATCCCAGGAACTTGAATGTGTTGAGATGCATTTCCCCGTTCTTGAATTTTGTGCGGATGCCCCATTTGCAGTTTTCCGAGATATTCCTTGATTCATCCTGTGCAAGGGAGCTTAATATCGTAAAGAGCAGTTCCCCCGTGGAATCCAGCGTGTTTATGTGCTCTTTTTCGAATATGATCCCTATTCCGAGGTTCTTCAGTTTTCTGGAATAAGCCAGACAGTCCTGCGTGTTTCTTGCAAACCTGCTGATGGATTTTGTTATGACAAGGTCGATCTTACCGTCCTCGCAGTCTGCGATCATGCGTTTGAACTGTTCCCTTTTCTTGGTGTTAGTGCCGGAGATGCCTTCATCTGCGTAGATGCCGGCCGTTTCATAATTTTCATGGTCATTGATGTACTTTGTATAATAATCGACCTGTGCTTCAAAACTGTGGAGCTGGTCTTCCTGGTCTGTCGATACACGGCAGTAGGCTGCCACCCTTGTCTTCTTTTCCTGAACCGCCCTACGGCCTGACCGTGTTTTCTGGTTTCTTGCTGGTATAACTGTAACGCTTCTTGCCATTCCTATCATCCTTTCTTTGAATATAGATATCTTTTGTTATCTCTCCCCATCCCCTGATCACGGAGTCGGGGATCCTTGTTCCTCTGCAGAATGCCTGTCCCTTCCTTTTCTTCCCGTTGCATACCCATGTGACCTTGTGGTTTTTGGTATTTACATTCCTCACAAGTCTGCTCCCACAGAGGGCACAATAGATCCTGTCACTGTATGGGTAGGCTTCTTTGGTATATTCCGGTATCGGCTCCGGCTCTTTCTTCCTGTGCCGTCTTTTCCATGAGGCTTCTTTCAGGTAAGTGAATTCCTTTACCCCTTTTTCCGTCTGCCTTTCCCCGATATACATATTTCCGTCAAAGTGCCATGCATCCCGCAGTATCCCGTCCGGAATGTTGACCCCTTCACAGAATGATTTTCCATACCGCTTCGTTCCACTGCATCCCCAGTTCAGGCGGTTGCCTTTACTGTAGATCCGTTTATAAAGCGGATATCCGCATTTGGCACAATAGATCTTGCTCATGTACGGGTAGTTTTCTTCCGTAAATTCTTCGATCACCGACCCCCTCGCAAGGTAATCCCTCTTTGCTTCCAGAACATCCTGTGCCCTCTGCCAGAGTTCCGGGGAAACAATGGCTTCATGGTCATCCTCGATGTACCACGCATCCACTTCTCCCCTGTTCTTGACCAGCTTTCTCTCTTCATTCACAAAATGCTTATGCATGATGTAATCGCCTTTGTAGATTTCATTTTCAATGAGACGGAACACCGTGCTGTCGATCCATTCTGCACCGCCCACGGTCTTTACCCCGTTTTCATTCAGGTACCTTCTGATCGCTGCCGGGGTATATCCGTCTGCTGCCATTTCATATATTTTCCTGACCCATACGGCTTCTTCCTCATCTGCGATGTAGACACCCCTCTCATCCTTCTTAAAGCCGAAAGACCGCTCAAGGTACTGCACCGGGATGCCGGCCTCATACTTTCTCTGGTAGACCATCTTGGCACCAGCACTTCCGCTCTCGCTTTCTGCCTGTGCAAATGCTGCGAGGATCGTCAGCATCAGCTCCCCTTCCCCTGACAGGGTGTTGATATTCTGGAGTTCAAAAAAAACACCCACATTCAGTTCCTTCAGCTTTCGTGTGGCTTCCAGAACGATCGAGGTGTTTCTTGCAAAACGTGATACTGATTTCGTTAATATAAGATCGATCTTCCCCTTTTCAGCATCGGCAAGCATCGCCTGCAGTCCGGGTCTTTTTTCCTTGAATCCCGATATGGCAAAGTCACTATAGACTCCGGCATATTCATAATCAGGATTGGATGTGATGACTTCTTTATAGTGCCTGATCTGGTTTTCCAGTGAATTTTCCTGTTCATCCGCATCTGTTGATACACGGCAGTAGGCACATACTTTCAGTTTTTCCTTCTGTATGCTGTTTCCTTCCCTTATCTGAATCTCCATGCCCTCTCACTCCTTCCTTTTTTGGTAGTCTATATATCACTCTGAATGCCAATAATAGCAAGTACAATCTGCGATACCGTTCATCTTTCTTTCCTTGGAAAGGATGGAAAAAAATACGGCCGGCAGCCATCACTGACCACCGACCATGTTTTAAGTTCTTGCAATATAAGCAGAATGCACAAATCCATAGATCCTGCCATCGATACGGACATAATACCAGGTACTTCCATCACTGGCTTTCACGCTGTCGCAGACATCTACAAGATTGCCTTTGGCCAGTCTCGGCCATGACTTGATATTGGAATGCTCCGTTCCTGCCCAGCTCCGCACGTTTAAGGATGAAGCCGTAACCTTTCCTACCCATTTCGGGGTTTTATTAAGGGCACTGGAACTGCTGCCCGTATTTCCTGACTGGCTGCTCTGGGATGCCCCGATGCTGTATTTCGGCACACCATACCCACGGATATATTTTCCGTTGACCTGCATGGTCCTGCGTCCAACCGCATTACCCTTATTTCCTTCGATCACGGTAATGGTGCTGCCGGATACTTTTTCTACGATCCCGACATGGTCCGGCCATCCGGTGTTATCCCCTTTGCCGGAATCATCCCAGTCATAAAAGATGATATCCCCTGCCTTCGGGACTCTTGCATCATTTTCATCCCACTTACCAAGGTTCTGGAACAGGGTGATCATCTGTCCGCATCCGCACTCGGTCGGAATGATATCCGTCATCCCGGTCTTAATGGCACACGCTGATACGAACGTGGCACACCAGGCATCCGTATATTTGACCGTGTAATTTCTTGCCAGCGGTCTGTGTGCATTATAAACATCAATGATCTTTTTATGGGATCCGTCTGCCTCACGGCATCCGATCCACTGCTGTGCCTGTGCAATAAGGTCTGCTGCTGTCTTTCCCATCGTGTTTTCCTCCCCTTCTGTGTCATATTTTGTAAGGCCGTACTGGCTGATCAGTGCCATCGTATTCTTCACGTAAGCGGAACTGGTCGCATAGCCGTCTGCCTTGATGGTTTCCAGATACTTCTGCGGATCCGTAATGCCACGGAGATTTTTGTAGCGTTCAAGCTGGATAAATTCAAAATATCCCTTCACTCCATCTTCCATGGAAGCATAGACCCGAAAGTTATCCTTGATCGTGGTAAGCGTCCCGGCAGTATATTCCTCTTTGGTGGAGAGATTGACCGAACCACCCTTCCACTTTGTCCCGCATTTCAGTCCAAAATAATTATGGTACTCTGCGGCCAGGGTGCTCTCACCCCAGCCGGATTCCAGGATCGCCTGTGCGATCACGGGCGAATGCACCAGTATCCCGTAGGATGGTGCATACTTCTGCACATATCCTGCGATGCTGGAAATAAATTCATTCTTCGTCATGCTATTCCTCGCTTTCCGAGCGGTCATGAAGCTGCTCTAATACTGCCTTGATCTTCTGCGGTACGGGCAGTCCCAGGTGGGATGCATTTTCCAGAAGGGAAATGCCCTCATTGGAAATGTAAAAGAAAATGGCTGCCGTCCTTAACACGTTCCCAGTGCCGATGATATGCACGTCCAGGATATTTGCGATCCCGACCATAAGAAAGATCAGTATTTTACGGCAGATCCCCTTAAAGCCGACCGCACTGGACAGCTTATGGTCATTGACCGCACACATGACTCCCGTAATGTAATCGATCACTACAAAAGCAATCAGTGCATACAAAAGACCGTCACATCCTCCCAGAAAATATCCGAGCCATCCACCGACCGCTGTGAATACAAACTGTATTCCGTTCCAGAATTCCTTCATCGTCTTGTCCTCCTTCTAAATTTTTGTATGAAAAAAGCAGCTACCCTCAATGGATAACTGCCTGTTTCTAAAGTATGGTTATTCCTCAGTTACTGTATAAGTGATCTTCATGGTCTTATCTGCGGTCTTGATGACCGGAGTGCCGAGATTATTGATGGTGGCAAGATACGGTGTAAAAAGGTACAGTTCCTTATACACGTAATAATTAGAATTCCGGTATACCCATTCTCGGAGTGCAAATGTCTTATATCTTGTCATCTGATTACGCCCCCATGAGTAGTTTGAATCACTGGTAATTTCCCTGATATGAAGCTTTGGCTCTCCATTCAGGAAATACCACCCATTTATTACAATATCATCATCTACAATGTAAGTCAGGTAATGCGATGATGTATAAGTGATATCCGGTACCAGTTCAATGTTGGCTACGTTTGTGGTATCTATACGGTAGACTTTGTCCCCGGTATAGCACATCAGCCATTTTCCACTCATACCAAGGCTGTAAAATTCATTTACACCACTTGGTACTGTGATTTTCCTGGAATTACATTCATTCCCGTCCACCGTATCCATATACCATTCATAATCCACATGGTTGTAATAATCCTTGTCTCCGCTCGTATAACTGTATTTACGGTTATCCCTTCTGGCGATCCCATACCACTTCCCATCGGATGCATGAAACAGATAGAGCACTGTATCACTGCTGCTGTTGCTCGGTTCTTCCGTTCCATCCTTACTCCCACCTGTATAATGATAATAATATGGTGCGTGCCCGATCTCTATGGTGGTCTCCTCGTCCGGTTCTGTTACGATCCTGGTAGCTGGTCTTGTCACAAGGCTTGCATGAAGATAATCATCTTTATATTTCTGTAATACAGCCTGTGTAGAATTGTATCTTGTAACCATCTCCAGCCTGTATCCTTCCTCAATATAGAGTCTTTTATTTTTCAGGTATGCATCACCGATCGGGTCTGTCCTATACCCGGAATAAAATCCAATACGGAGCATATAATTGTTGGAAAATTCCGCTCCCCTTCCTGCCAGCGTGTTCGACAGGCAGATAGCCGATATCGTGCCGTTCGCCTGGGAAGTCTGGAAATCCCAGACAAAGCGGTAACCACCATCGATTTCCTTGCTCTCCGTAAGGTTCCTGCTGCCCCTTCTGGTATCCGTGGTATTATTGGCATCATCGGAAGCATATCCGATCAGCGGATTATCCATTGGGGCATAGATATTATCCTCCCGCTCTTCCAGTTCATTCTGGTACAGAAGGATACCGCCCATGATATTCTTTTTAAGGGGAAGCATCCAGCCTTCACCGCTTGAGCCATTGAAACTTGTATTGTTGTAGAGCATCCCCATGATATTTGCATTCAGGATATCCCTGACCGCTTCCGTTACAAGGTTGGTATCCTCATACCGTTCCACCTCACCCGTGTAGACATCCGTCAGTTCTATCACGCTTTTTCCTTTTAGCATCCCTATTCCTCCGTATTCAGATAATCTGTTGTGATGGATCTTAAGTACCCGTCTGCCCCGCTTATGATAATGCGGTATTTTAGCTGCCCGGTCGTTGCTTTTTCTGCCCAGGAATCTACGCTGATCGTTTCCAGTGCCGTTTTTGACATACCGGACTTTTCGTTTGCAAGTTTTATCCATCGGGCATCCACGCAGCTCCACCAGTTTCCCCCATTGTCAAAGGAAACCGCAAAGAGCGTGGAATCCGCACAGTCTGTAGTCACTTTCTCAATCCCCAGTATGGTGGAATCCGACATATCGATATTCTCAGAAAAAATCACCTGCGGTATCGGAATACCTGTATATTTCACCCTCATCTCCGGGAAACGGTTCTCGGAATCATGCCAGTATAAAATAGCCGGATCCGTAAGCGTAAGCAGCAGCTTCCCATCCGGGATATCCTGCACCCCATAGGTTTCAAAAAGCTCTGCCGTCAATTCCGTCTCTTCCAGGACAGTCAGGGCATCCTCCGAAACCGTATATAAGGCTCCGGATGCATCTGAGATCAGGTATCTCCGGTTATACGGATCCAAAAAGACCGGGGCATGGTCCAGATACTGAAAAGCTGTCCCTGTCTCATCCAGTGGTTTGAATCCTATGATCTTCCCGGACAAAGCCGTGAACGAAAGCATACTGCTCCCTGTGACAAGGCTTGATTCCGCAAGATAGGATGAGTTTGTCGGTATCGTGTCAAAGGACACACAGATCTCTCCATCGTCAAACAGGACTGCGTCCCACACCAGCTTTGTTGCCTCGACCCGGTTGGCATGAACAGAATATCCCTCCCACCGGATCCTAAGAAACCGATACACTTCCCAGAGTGTCCCTTCTTCCCTTCTGAGTGTCATCAGGTCGGTATCCCTCCGCACGATCTTAAGATGTTCTGCATTTTCCCCGAATCCGATCCACGAATTTCCGCTCACATATAACTTGTCAGCAGTTTTCCCATTGTATTGGAACCAGTCCACACCGGAGACGGTATCCGTCCCATCATCCTGTAGGGAATTATTACGCAGAATGGTCATGTTCTGCGTGCTGCTTAAAAGTGCTTCTAACGTTCCATAATCAGCCACTTGTTACCTCCAATTCTTCTACCGTTTCCATGTCACCCAGTCCGAGTGGAAGACGGATCAGCCGCCCCCGGTCGATCTCTATATCCGTTCCGGTCATCGGACCGTAATAAGACTGTTTCAGCACTGCCTTTTCACCCGATACTTCCGTGCGGTCTGTCAGCACGGTATTTTTCCCATACAACACATTCATGTTGATGAACGGCTCTGTATCAAACGGAAGGATCGTCATGCCTGTCAGGGAATCGAATGCCCCTGTCGGGATCACCAGTTTTAACATCCTTCCCCTGTTCAGTCTTTCATTGGACTTACCGGATATCTCATAATCTTTCCGGAATGCGAATGTCTCCCCATCCAGTACATACCCCTTGTCATATACCATCTTTTTACGGTCAGCAGTTTCCACCACATCACGCACGATCGGAGAAAACAAACTCAGCTTATCCTTTACCGTATGAAGCGGTATTCCGGTAAGAAGGATGGATGATAAGGAATCCCTTAATCCCGTCTGCTTTGGCGGTTCGGTCTTTTCGGTAACTGCTGCACGAAGCACATGGGTCTGCATACCGGACAGCACGATCTTCCTCATGGTCTCATCTGCCGTGATGCGTCCGTCCCAGCGTTCCTGCACGCCAAGTCCCTGTCCCGTGATCGTTGCCATGATATTCTGGGCATCGATCTTTCCGCTGCCATTGGAAAGTGAGATCAGCACCTCAAAGGTATGGAGCTGGTTTGCTTCCAGTTCAATGATCGGATAATAAAGGTTCAGCAGATGCTCACCGCTCAGCCAGGTTTCCAATGGATGGAACTCCTCCACTTCATGCCCATCAAGGACATAATAAACGGTAAGCCCTGTCTTTCCGTCTTCATTCCATGTAAGCGGAAATGAGATCACTTTTTGATTTTCTGTTTCATTTCCATCTTCATCCGTGGTCGTTCCAAGATCGACCGTGCCCTCCGCAGTCAGTGTCCGTGTATAAGGATTGCTCTTTACCTGAAGGATCGCTTCCGCATGGAACTCAGCATTGGTTTCATCCCCGGAAGCAAACTCCATGTTGATGATGGAAGTTTTCTCACTCCCTGCTTCTAATGCCAGGGCATTCGTAAAGGTATAGACACTCAGCTTATTCTCACTGATGGAATTGATCAGTCCGCTGATATTCTTATCATTCTTACTTTTTGCTTCTGCCAGTCTTGGATTCTTGCCTACACACTTTACGGTCTGCTTTCCGTTGATCTTTGTCTGTATGCTTGTGACTGCTGCCCTTTTGCTCTCATCTGCATGACCGCCTGTAAAACGGATGACATCCCCCAGATCAAGTGCCGGATCCCCTATGGTATCTGAATCAAACGGGACATATTCCACGATGGAGACCGCATCCAATATCCCGTTTATGATACGCTTTCTGGTTTCTTCCAGCCCAAACTGTAACAGGGGATTCACCCCGAGGTTCATTGTCAGACCGTCATCCGGCTGCTTCGCATAATATTCTGCGATCTCTGTTTTCTTATTGGTGGAACTGACTGCCGTATATCTTGTAACAAAATCCGAGAACGTGCTGCTGAAGCGGTGTCTGCTGTCAACCGTCTTGACGGATTCCGTTTTGTATGCAACAAGGAGCAGTTTCCCATATCGGTCGATCGTGGCAAAACAGCCGAGTGCCTGTGCCAGATAATAAAGGAAATCCCTCCAGGATTCGATATCATTTTCCTGATAGATCCCGAACAGTTCCGTTCCATTTGTCATTGCTTCGATCTCTTCTTTTGTCTGTGCCAGTTCCACATGGCAGGCCTTCGACAGAAGGGTCAGGAATTCATACGGGGATGCGCTGGACAGTCCCTTGTTGAAATTCTTTTCCAGGTTCAGCATGGCATCATAGGCTTTCAGTTCTATGGTTTTCCGGTTCCGGTTTGCTTCCGCAACATAAAACACACCCATGGGAATGGTCTCCGTACTGCCGTCCTCAAGCACCAGATGAAACCAGATCTTTATTTCCGCATCTTCCAGTGTATAGCGGTCGACATCTGCAAACAGGCTGATCCCAAGCTCTGCTGCATATACCGTCCCGAGTTCGATTTCCGAACTTCCACAGCACTGTCTGGTGATGTATCCGCTCCCTTTTACAATATCCTCATTGGAAAAATCATAACTTTTCCCGTTTCCGGCAGTCAGTGTGCCTGTCCAGAAATATTTTCTTGTATTACTCTCGACTGCCTGTATATAGGCTTCTGATACCGGGTACATCCTGCCACCTCCATCAATATTCTTTCAGGGTAAAACTGACTGTCCATAGTCCCTTGTAGGATGTATCTTTTTTCAACTGTGCTTTAAATCCGTTGATATACATCTCTGCTTCCCTTGGTTCCAGTGTCTCTGTATCCAGAAAATCTACCGTGATCTTCGGCAGCTTGGAATACGCGGTCAGGCGTTTTACCCATTTCGGGGACACGGAAAAAGAAACGGAAATGTCTGCCACTCCCGTCCGTACCACATCCCTCTGTGTTGTTCCTGCCTCTGTCTCACCGCCGGAATCCGCCTCTACATCGGAAAGGCCGATCTCATAGGAATCCGGCATTGGCAGAGACTCTCCATTGAATACCAGATACTGCATATAAGCCATGTCATCTTCCTCCGCTCCTTAAATTTGCCCTCTGCTGTGCCGTCAGGATCACTTCATCAAGCATGGTGTTTCCAAGATATACCGGAATGACGATATCTCCGCTGTTCCCGTTCATGCTCTGGATGGCTGTTGTGATGGCAGTCAGCATTCCGGAGATACTTTCCGTCTGTGATACCCCCGATACCCCTTCCATCATGTCAGACGTATTTACTTTAGGATTTATCACCATATCAGATGCAACACCACTCACGGCTTTCTGTATCATGCCACGGCTCTTTTCAATGCCTTTAGCAAGACCTCCCATAAAGTCCGGCATCCATGATTCATAATCTGTCAGCGGGCCTTCATCCGGCACGGAGAAATGCAGTACAGAACGTATCTTATTGGCCACGCCATTTACTGCATCCGTAACTGCTCCCACGGCAGATTTGATCCCGTTTACGATACCCATGATCAGGTCTCGTCCCCAGTTAAATGCTGACGAAGCCAGACCTTTGATATAGTTTACCGCATTCTCAAAACCGGAATGGATCACACTGTAGATCTGTCCGATGATCGAACTGACTGCAGATTTTACGCTGTTCCAGATGGAGGATACTGTGCTTTTGATGCTGTTCATGACAGAAGAAATATAGCTTTTTATATTTCCCCAGACACTCCGCACCACTCCGAGCACGGCATTCAATACGGATGTGACCACGGATTTAATGGCATTCCATACACTCTGCACGACACTTTTGATTGCATTCAAGACTGTAGTGATAACAGACTTGATGGAGTTCCAGATCGTCTGGAACAGGTTTTTCAGTGCCGTAAGGAGCGGTGTCAGGAATGCCACGATCCCATTCCAGATCTCCTGTATCTTGGCTGTGATCGCATCCAGTGCCATCCCGATCAGGATCTTGATTGCCTGGAATATGGTCTCGAACAAATACCGGAATGCTTCAAGAAGCGGTCCGAATATCTCCACAAATCCATTCCAGATGGAAACGATGGTATCCACGATTCCCTGAACGATACCTCCTACGGTCGTACTGATCGCAGTCCATACCGTGGAAACCGTGGTACTGATCGCATTCCAGATGCCGGACAGGGCTTCTGCCAGTCCGGTTATGATACCGGATACCGCATCAGAGATCCCCTGCCATACTGTCCCCGCCAGCGTTTTGATGTTCTCCCACAGGCCTGAAAGGAAGGTCAGTATCTCCTGCCAGTGCTCTTTTATCAGGATCACAAGGTTTGCGACCGCAAATACAATGGCTGCCACCACTCCGGCTACCAGAGCAGGAGCACCAAGGATCACCGCCCCGACTGCTGCGAGTGCAATGCCGACACCCATCAGGATATCCTTTACCACGGAAAATCCGTTCTGGAACATATCAACAAAGTTTTTCACGGCAACCACTACACCCGCGATCACCATTCCGATACCGGAGAATACCTTCAGCACGGCAGAAATACCGGATGTTGCAGCCGTAATACCCTTGATCGCACCAGTGATCCCGTTGACCGCACCTGCGATCTTTGGAGCGACCGTCATGATCGTTCCGACCGCACTCATGATCTTGCCCACAAAAATAAGCACCGGCCCCAGTGCTACTGCCAGGAGGGCTACCGTTACAATGATCTTCTTCGTGCCGTCATCCAGGCTGTTCAGCCAGTCCACAAACTTCTGTACCCATTCCACGATCTGTTTGATGGACGGCATCAGAAGTTCACCGAAAGAAATGGCAAGCCCCTCAAGGGCAGATTTCAGGATCGTGATCTGTCCCTGTAAGTTATCAAGCTGTGTATCTGCCATCTGCTGTGCAGCACCACCGCTGTCAATGATTTTCTTCTGAAGGTCATCCCATGTACTTCCCGTATTGGCAAGTAAGGCATTTACGGATGACAGGTCTGTTTTGTTGAAGATCGTACTGATGATGTTGGCTTTTTCCTCAGATGTCATTCCATCCATGGAAGTATTCAGATCTCCCAGGATGTCATTCAGGCTTCTCATGTTTCCTTCGGAATCATATACGGAAAGTCCCAGTGCTTCCATCTGCTTGGCTGCCGTATCGGTCGGACTCTGCAGCGACAGGATGATATTTCTAAGATGCGTACCGCCCTCTGCTCCCTTGATACCGTTGTTGGCAAGGATGCCGAGTGCCGTATTCAGTTCTGCCGTACCGCCCTTGATGGATTTTGCAGTTGCACCGATGGTAAGGATTCCTTCGCCTAACTGTGCAACAGATGTATTGGTAGTAGATGCCGTCTTTGCCATCTGGTCTACCATCTTTTCAGATTCTTCGACTCCCATGCCTAGGGCAGACATTGCATCCGTTACCATGTCAGATGCCGATGCAAGGTCGATATCTCCTGCTGCCGCAAGGTTCAGTACGGTCGGCAGGGTATCACACATCTGCTGTGTATCATATCCGGCAAGTGCCAGGTAGTTTAAGGCTTCTGCACACTCTTTTGCGGAAAATGCCGTCTCAGCACCCATCTTCTTTGCGAGGTCATTTAAGGTATCCATCGTATTTACGGACTGCCCGTCAACCGTGGACATGGCATCCTTCGTAATCCCCATCGTGGCCTGTACCTGTGACATGGCAGATTCAAAATTGGCTGCAGTAGTCACGGATGCCGTTCCGAGTGCTGTCACGGCTCCTGTCACCGGAAGAAGTTTCTGCCCGGCAGACGATACCTTATCTCCGGCAGACTTCAGCTTTTCCCCGGCGGCTGCGATCTTCTGCATTGCCGTAGCGGACTGGTTGGCCTGTGTTTCCAGATCCTTTAAGTCCTGCTCTGTCTCTACGATCTCCCTCTGCAGGGCTTCGTACTGTTCCTTGGATATCTCACCTTTGGCAAGGGCTGTGTTCGCCTGTTCTGCTGCGGTCTTCAGTGTGGCAAGTTTCTCCTTGGTTTCACTGACGGCATCCGCAAGCAGCTTATGCTTCTGTGCCAGGAGTTCCGTATTCCCCGGGTCCAGTTTCAGCAGTTTATTTACATCCTTGAGCTGTGACTGCGTGGATTTTATCTGTCCGTTCACGCCTTTTAAGGCATTCTGTAATTTGGTTGTATCACCACCGATCTCAACAGTGATTCCCTGGATACGGCTTGCCATGTCCCTCACCTCCTCCTAAATACGGGCACAAAAAAGGAGCATTCCTGCCCCGTAACAAAAGAAAAACACCTGCCATTTCTGACAGATGTTCTATGTAATATTATGATTTTTTCGACGCTACAAACTGGAATCTATCTCTGCATTACAGCTTTTTCAAATAAAAGCGATTCATGGTACTATGCTGCGTTGTGCATGGCTTTTCGATGCGCTGAAAACCTGTTTTCTCATACAGTTTCAAAGCAACTGAAAGATTCGTATGCGTTTCAAGGTATAGATTTTTATATCCGGCAGCCCTTGCCCAATCTTCGGCAAGTTTCATTAGATCTTTTCCATAACCTTTTCCCTTGGCAGAATCACTTAAATAAAGTTTCTGAAGTTCAGCGCAGTCGGCTATTCCGTTAAATTCCGCAATGCCGACGCCACCGATAACTTGCCCATTCTCATCAAGTGCAATAAAGTAAGCTCGTTTGTCCGGCTTGCTGTCATAATACTTGCTTAAATGGTCTAACTCCGGGTCAAAATAGGCTGTTCCGGGAAGATTTAAATGTAGCTTTTCCAAATTGGAGCGGATGATTTTTGCGATTTCTGCATCGTCAGCCGATTCTATTTTCCTATAATTCATCATGGTCTTTTCCTCCACAAATTCCGATTTGCGACCGGGTAACCCTAGCCTTTTTCTGCTGTTAGTATAACAGAAAAAGGCTGCATTCTCAATCAGAAACGGTCCATATCCTCCTGCGTGGCAAGTTCAGCATATCTGCAGTCATCGTTTCTGC
>CAVIGE010000048.1:0-20520 GCA_963642325.1 Prevotella sp. CAG:279 | reverse complement strand
GTTCAAATTTCTTCAGTTCCTCTTCGTAATCGATCATAATTTTTTCCTCCTGATCCAGGCCTTGATCTCACCTACCAGATAAAGAGAGCCGACACAGAACAGCATGCCGTCCTCTCCCTTCTCCCCAAGCGCAAGCTCAAATGCTTCCGGCACATCCTCTGCTGCTTCCACCTCCGGTACGCCTGCCATGGCAAAAAGCTTCGCAAGCTCCTCCACCGGAACCTTACGGTATCCTCCGACCTGTGTGACGATCACATGCCGGAAACGGATCCTTGTACAGATCGTGTGGATCATATCTGTGTAATCCTTATCCTCTACTGCCGAGAAGAGCAGCGTAAGCGGAAATTCCTTCTGAAAATGCTCCGCAGTCTCCACAAACTTCTCCACTCCGTCTTCGTTATGCGCACCGTCCACGATCACGCCCGGAAGCACCGTTTCCATCCTGCCCTGCCAGCGTGTCTTCGCCATTCCCGCCTTCATATCCTCCATGGATACCGGGATCTCACGGTTCAGAACCTGGATCGTTTTTACCGCAAGGGCTGCATTCATCACCTGATAACGCGCAATAAACGGAATGCCAAAAACCATATCCTTAAAGGCTTCATCCTTCAGGGAAAAATCAATCCCTTCCTTCGTAAGCTTATGGAGCACGGTGTCCTCCCGTTTCAGCTCATACGAAGGGCAGCCAAGCTCCTTCGCATGCTCCCGCATTACCTTCGCAGCATCCGGATCATTTCCGTCGTAGATCACCGGCACACCGGGTACCATGATCCCTGCCTTCTCCCCAGCGATCTCGGAAACCGTATTTCCAAGGTACTGCATATGGTCACGGCTTATGGATGTGATCACGCAGGCGACCGGTGCCTCAACAGCTGTGGTAGCATCCAGACGGCCTCCAAGGCCGGTCTCCAGGGTAACATAATCCACGCCTGCCTCTGCAAAGATCACCATTCCCATAAGGAGAAGAGTCTCAAAATAGGTCGGATGATAACTACCCTCTGCAACCAGTTCATCGGAAAGCTTCTTTACCTTCAGAAAAGCGGAAAGGAAGGTGTCGTCACCGATCACCTCCTCATTGATCTGAAATCTCTCGTTGATCTCCACCAGATGAGGCGATGTAAAAAGCCCGCAGGAATATCCTGCTTCCCGGAGTACGGAGGTGATAAATGCACAGGTACTTCCCTTCCCGTTGGTTCCTGCAACATGGATCACCTTAAACTTCTTCTGCGGATTGCCAAGTCTTCTCAGGCATTCCTTTGTATGGTCCAAACTGTTCTTGGTGGTAAACCTGGGTATGTCTTCAATATACGCAACTGCTTCTTCGTAATTCATAAAAAAAACCATCACTTATCTATAATGTATTCGTGCGGAGCATCCGGGGAGAAAGCTCTCTCCCCGTCTGTCCGTTACGATACCATTATATAATAGTGGTGGAAGATGTCCAGTCCCAATCGTAACATTTTATCCGACATTTTTTGTATCGGACTCCGTTTCTGTGCTGTTTTCTTCTTCGGAATCCGAAGTCTCATCCGCTTCGGATGCTTCGGCCGAAGCATCCGAAGCAGCCTTCTTTTCGCTGTCAAGCTTCCATTTGCTGTCAGCGAGCAGGGCGTAAACCGCCCGGTCATGCGTCTTTGTCAGAGCCTTCCTGGTAGAGCTGTTGCTTCGCTGTACCACTGAGATCCTGTCAAAATCATCCAGCTCCTGGCCCGTGATGATCAGCTTGTTCTGGTTTACATAAACTGTGTCATACCATTCGCCGTTCAGCTTCACCTGGCTGGATGGTGTAAAGTTGCTTCCCAGAATATAATAGGTATGATCTGTCTCAGACACGACCTCTATGGAATCCAGGGTCGCATCACTGACTCCCATATGCATCTTGGTACGCTCAAAAGGATTCTCCCCGTTATAGGAATACTGTTCTCCGTAGAGAAGATCATACTGTAAGGTCTCCAGATCCACCTGGTAGTTCTTGGTATTTCTTCTCGCCTGATGATAACGGAAGATATTTCCCTCATGGATACCCACCCGGTCCATAACCTCTGCTGCCATCTGGTAAGCTGCAAGATTCTCGTCCTTTTTTGCAAGGCCGAAATTATCCCACATCACGTACTCGGTCTGGAAGAGGTACTTGTTGTCCACATCCTCCACACTCAGTCCCATGGTCGGAAGGTGATCTCCGTACATGACCAGAACCACATCCTCCGGATAATCTGCAAGCTTATCGGTAAGCTCCTTTATAAAATTATCCATCTCATGGATCTGATTTACATAATATTCCCATTTGTTGTTCAGCTCATTTGTCGGTGCACCGGAAACCGTGATCTCCGGATTCTCCAGAACAGGCTCTGACGGATAATCTCCATGGCCCTGGACAGAGATGGTATATACATAATCCGGCCCGTCTGTGGAATCCAGACATTTGATGATCTCATCCGTAAGCACACTGTCCTTTGTCCAGCCCAGCGGATTCTTCTGGTTCTCATCCTTCATATACTCTGCGGAGGTAAAGGTATCAAAGCCCAGATTCGGGAAAATACTTCTTCTTCCGTAGAAGTTCGCCTCATTATTATGTATGGCGTGTGAAGTATAGCCCAGATTTTTGAGAACATACGGTGCACTCTCACAGGTGGTCTCCTTCAGGATACTCTTGTACGGATACTCGCCCGGTCCGAAATAATGAAGGCTCATTCCTGTGATGGATTCAAACTCTGTATTCGCAGTTCCTGCTCCTACGGAAGGAACCTTGTAATAGCCGGAGGAATATTCCTTCATCAGCTTCCGGAAATTCGGGATCGGATCCTCTGAAAGCTCCAGATAATTCACAAGTGTCGGGTCAAAAAATGACTCCAGCTGTAAGAACAGGATGTTCGGATGGTCTCCCGTGCTGGTCTCCGGAAGGTTCTCCTCGGATTTCTCGATCCTTTTGATCTCGCTTTTGGAATAATCCCTTGGTGCGCTGATCCCTGTGTTGAAGATCGTTGTTGCCAGGCAGTAAGGATATCCGTAATCCTCATAAGCTATGGCAATATTTCCAAAATAATTGGAAAGGACTCTTTTTTCCAGGGCAAGCTGTGTGATTCCGCCAAAGGCAAGGATCCCGGCCAGGATCAGTGGAATATTTATCTTGTATCTCAGCCGTCCCCTGTATTTCGGGGATTTTATCAGGATGATCAGAAGGATCAGTACTGCGATGCCAAGAAGCACCGCGCCTATGGTCATCTGCGTTTCCGTCAGATATTTTTTTGCAATACTCAGGCCATCCGTCAGGTTCTTCACATCCGGCCCCGTAAACGGTGTGACACGGTTAAGAAGAAGGACACCGTTTACGATTCCCAGAAACAGCCAGAAGCTGCCGATAAAAATACGCCAGAATATCCTCTTGCGGAAGAGATAAACGATCAGCATGGTGGTAAAGATAAATGCTGCATTGTAAGCGAATACAAGAGGCTTGGTGGTCATGTAAGTCCAGGCCTCTGTGAAGGAGTGCCTGCATATGGCCTCGATCACAAAGTACAGGACTGCACAGCCCAGAGCCTGAAGTATCAGCGAAATCCGGTTGAAAAAGTTACACCATTTCATGAAAACACTCCTTTGTTATTTCACCATCTGTGTCAACTGCAGGTTCACTTTCTCTTTCATCTCTTTATATTTTACAAGTTTCTCCTTCTCTGCCTCTACCTTTGCTGCCGGTGCCTTGTTCACAAAGTTCGGGTTATTTAACATTCCCTCGCAGCGGGCGATCTCCTTTGTAAGACGCTCCTGCTCCTTCGTGAGACGCTCAATCTCTTTTTCACGGTCGATCAGGTCCTCCAGCGGCAGATATACCACACCGTCTGCCACAACGATGGATACCGCATCCTCACCGATCCCGCTCTTATCCTGCTGTACATGGATCTCTTTTGCAAACGCAAGGTTTGTAAAGGATTTTTTGCAGGACTCGAAACGTGCACAGCTCCCTGCATCCTTGCCAACAATATAGATATTGGTCTTTCTGTTCTGCGGTACGTTCATCTCGTTTCTGGTATTACGGATTCCACGTACAACCTCCTTAAAGCTTGCAACTGCATTCTCAGCCTCTGCAAACTTCCTCTCAGCTTTGTATACCGGCCAGTCGGAGATCATGATGGACTCTTCCTCCGGAAGCAGTGTGCAGTAGATCTCTTCTGTGATAAACGGCATAAACGGATGAAGAAGCTTCAGTCCCTGTGTCAGTGCTGTGCGAAGTGTCCACAGTGCATCGTTTGCCGCTTTCGGGTTTTCCTCTGCCTTCCACAGTCTTACCTTGGCCATCTCGATATACCAGTCACAGAGCTCATCCCACAGGAAGTCATAAACCTTCTGTACGGCGATCCCGAGCTCATATTTATCCATGTTCTCCGTAACGTCACGGATCACGGTATTCAGTCTGGAAAGGATCCATTTATCCTCGTTGCAGAGGGTATTCAGATCTTCCGGCTCTGTTACGGTCTTACCTTCCAGGTTCATCATGATGAAACGGGAAGCGTTCCAGATCTTGTTTGCAAAATTACGGCTGGACTCTACACGCTCCCAGTAGAAACGCATATCATTTCCAGGTGCGTTACCTGTCATCAAAGTCAGACGAAGGGCATCTGCGCCGTATTTGTCGATAACCTCCAGAGGGTCGATACCGTTTCCAAGGGATTTACTCATCTTACGTCCCTGGGAGTCACGTACCAGGCCGTGGATCAGTACATGGTGGAACGGTGTCTCACCGGTCTGCTCAAGAGCGGAAAATACCATACGGATAACCCAGAAAAAGATGATATCATATCCGGTTACCAGGACATCGGTCGGATAGAAATACTCAAGCTCCGGTGTCTTATCCGGCCATCCAAGTGTGGAGAACGGCCACAGTGCGGAGCTGAACCAGGTATCCAGAGTATCCTCATCCTGGTGCATATGTGTGCATCCGCATTTCGGGCATTTCTCAGGCATCTCCCTTGCAACCACCATCTCGCCGCACTCATCGCAGTAATAAGCCGGGATCCTGTGTCCCCACCAGAGCTGACGGGAAATACACCAGTCACGGATGTTCTCAAGCCAGTGCAGATAAGTCTTGTCAAAGCGTGCCGGAACAAACTGAAGGCTTCCGTCATCCAGAGTCTTGATGGCAGCCTTTGCCATTTCGTCCATTTTTACAAACCACTGCGGTTTGATCATCGGCTCTACGGTCGTGCCGCAGCGGTCATGGGTACCAACACTGTGGCTGTGCGGAACAACCTTTACGAGAAGTCCCTGCTCTTTCAGATCCTCAACCATGGCCTTACGTGCTTCATACCGATCCATACCGGCATATTTTCCACCGAGGCTGTTGATGGTCGCGTCATCGTTTAAGATATTGATCTCCTCAAGGTTATGGCGGCGGCCAACCTCAAAGTCATTCGGATCGTGTGCGGGTGTGATCTTCACGCAGCCGGTTCCGAATTCCTTGTCAACATACTCATCTGCGATCACCGGGATCTCCCTGTCTGTAAGCGGAAGCTTCAGCATCTTGCCTACGATATCCTTATATCTCTCATCCTCCGGGTTTACCGCAACGGCGGTATCACCGAGAAGTGTCTCCGGACGTGTGGTTGCGATCTCAACGAAACGTCCCTCCTCACCTACGATCGGATAATTGATATGCCAGAAAAATCCGTCCTGGTCCTCATGTACAACCTCTGCATCGGAAATGGAAGTCTGGCATACCGGACACCAGTTGATGATCCTGGAACCTTTATAGATATATCCTTTCTCATAAAGACGGATAAATACCTCCTGAACTGCCCTGGAGCAGCCTTCATCCATGGTAAAACGCTCACGCTCCCAGTCTGCGGATGCGCCAAGCTTTTTCAGCTGGTTGATGATCTTTCCGCCGTACTCCTCTTTCCATGCCCAGGCATGTTTCATAAATTCCTCACGGCCGATCTCGTTCTTGTCGATGCCCTCTTTGCGGAGCTTCTCTGTCACCTTAACCTCTGTAGCGATGGCTGCATGGTCTGTTCCCGGCTGCCAGAGTGCTTCATACCCCTGCATTCTCTTGAAACGGATCAGGATATCCTGCATGGTCTCATCCAGTGCATGGCCCATATGCAGCTGTCCGGTTACATTGGGCGGCGGCATTACGATCGTAAAAGGTTTTTTGTCCGGATTTACCTTTGCGTGAAAGTATCCGTTATCCATCCATTTTTTGTACAGACGATCCTCAATGCCCTTGGGATCATAAGTCTTTGCAAGTTCTTTGCTCATGTTTTCCTCCTGAATCTCTCTAAATAGAGCCGCATTTTTTGTCAGCTCAGTTCTGTTATGGGAGCCCTTAAATGCTCCAGACCTTCTGCAAGAAAAATCACGCCCTCCGCACAAGAGTAAAAACTCCCGTGCGAAGGGCGATCGTTCCCGCGGTACCACCTTCATTATCCGGGAAAAAATCTCCTTCCCGGCTGTCTCTTATCCCTTAACGCGGGGTACGTGAAAACCTACACAGCAGCTTCTGCATCTGTTCCATGTCTCTGCCTTCAGCTTCCCGGCTCCTAAGCTACCTTCTGCAGTCTTCCTTCTGAAAATGCCTTCCAGCCCGCGTTATAAAAAACGTCCGTGCATTTCTCTCTGTCAGTGCAGACCCGCATACTCCTCTTATTCAACGCCTTTGCCATGCTCCTACTATAATGAAATTTTCTTTTTTTGTCAAGACAAAGGCCTGCATTTATTCCACGCTCTTCAGCGATTCTACCATGTCGATCTTTTTCAGCTTGAAGTGCATGACCATATTTACAAACATGGAAAATCCGAAGGTGATGAGCGCACTGTAAATAAAGCTCGGTGCCTTTATATTCCTTCCGAACATAACCGCATCCACCTCAACGGTAGTGATCACATACCGGTGCAGGAAGATCCCGAATACCGCTCCTGCCAGTATCCCTATGAAGGAAAGGAGGATATTTTCCCGGAATACATACTGGGAAACCTCGCCGTCGTAGAATCCCAGAACCTTCAAAGTTGCCAGCTCCCTCTGCCGCTCTGTGATATTGATGTTGTTCAGGTTATACAGTACTACAAATGCCAGCATACCGGCAGAAATGATCAGAACCCAGATCACCGTTCCAAGGGAGCCAAGCATCCGTTCTACCTGTCCGGCCGTGCTGCTTGTATAGCTGATGCTTAGAGCTGCCGGATATTTCAGGATCTCATTTCCAACGGTCTCCATATCTTTCTCCGCCTCTTCCTTCATGGTATAAACGGTACTTGAATATTCCGGCTTTTCCCCGAATATTTTTTCATAGCAGGACGGAGTTATGTAAACATAATGTCCCATGTAATTCTCCGTGACAGCCGTGATCTTCACCTTATAGTCCCGGTTATCTTTTTTAAGGGTCAGCTCATCCCCTGCCTTTACCCCCAGCAGAGAGGCTGTTTTTTCGCAGATCACAGCCCCGTCATCGGTAAGCCCGTACTGTTCCTTTGTTTTTCTGTCCCTTAAGGTTACATCCTTTTTGAAGTTTTCCAGATTTTCCGGAACGTATACATAGACACTGATACTTCCCTTTTCCTTCGGTGCAGTCATCTTGGTGAGCTGCACGCGGGTGTAGTGGTCGATCTCACTGCTTTTGTCCAGGAAGTCAAGAAGCTCCTTTTCCTGGCTGTCTGTGGCATCCTCATCATTGATCACCATGGCATCGTAATGCTGGATCTGGTCATACTGTAAAAGCGCGATATCCATAATGGAGTCGTAAAGTCCGAAGCCCACCAGCATCAGGCCCATGCTTCCCGCAATTCCGAAAATAGTCATAAAGAGACGCTTCTTATATCGGAAAAGATTCCGCATGGAGGATTTCCAGGAGAAGCTTAAATGCTTCCATATAATACCTATGCGTTCCACAAGGATCCTTTTGCCCTCCTTCGGGGCAGGCGGGCGCATCAGGGATGCGGGAGTCTCTGCCAGTGTCCTCGCACAGGAAAAAAGCGTTGCTCCCATGGTACAGATCACCGCTGCGCCGGAAGCGATCAGCGCGTAATGCAGCTCATAGTTAAGCTGCATGTAATCACCTACATTCCAGTACATGATCCCGTATGCCTGGATGATGATAAACGGAAGAACCTTTTCCCCGAAAAGGACTCCCACGATACTGCCTCCAAGAGTTGCTATAAAAGCATAGCTTAAATATTTGGAGGCTATGGCCGTTTTTCCGTAGCCGAGGGCTTTCATGGTTCCGATCTGGGTCCGCTGCTCCTCCACCATTCTCGTCATCGTGGTAAGACTGATCAGTGCCGCAACCAAAAAGAAGATCAGTGGAAAAACCTTTCCGATGTTTTTGAGCCTCTGGGCATTGTCCCCGAAATCCGAATATTCCGGAAGATCGTTCCGGTCGGTGATGATCCATTCCGGTGTCTCAATATCGTCCACCTTCTTCTGGGCATCCTCGATCTTCTGTTCGGCCTCCGCTATTTTGTCATCTGCTTCTTTTTTGCCGTCCTGATATTCCTTCTTTCCATCGGCAAGCTTCTGTTTTGCCTCCTCAAGATCCTTCTCTGCGTCTTTTAATTTCTGCTCATTTTCCCGGATCTCTTTTTCACCGTCCAGGATTTTCTGCCCGCTGGCATCAAGCTCTGCCTGGCTGGCTGTAAGCTTCTCGGTGCCTGCCTTTATCTGGGCCTGCCCTGCATCAAGCTCGGCCTGTTTTTCCGTAAGCTGCTGCCTTCCGGAGCTTAGACTGGCTTTGGCTTCGTCGATCTGGCTCTGGCCGTCATCAAGCGTAGCCTGGCTGGCTGTGATCTTCTCCTTTGCAGCCGAAAGCTCACTTTTCTTTGTCTCCAGCTCTTCTTTTCCCTTATCAAGCTCTTCCTGGCCTTCCTTCAGCTCTTCTTCCGTCTGGGAAAGTGCTGCCTCCTGCTCTTCTATCTGGCTGAAGCCCTCATTAATCTGAGTGAGGCTGCTCTCCAGAGTCTCCCTTGTCGCAGCCAGCTCTGATTTTTTTGATGTGATCTCTTCCTGTGCCGCATCGATCTGTGCCTGTCCTGCACTTACCTGCTCCTCTATGGTACTGCTCTGGCCGCTCAGTGTTTCGATCTGTGCCAGAAGCTCTGCAAGCTCTTCTTCTGTCTGACCGGCTTCCACACCGGCCTCATACCGGCTCTCAAGCTCCGCCGCCTGGCTGTCCAGTGACTCCTTCTGGCTTTTCAGTGACTCCAGCTGTGCCTGCTGCCCGGAAAGCGTTTCCTCACTGGCACTGATCTGCGCCTCACCCTCGCTCACCTCTATAAGTCCGGCTTCACACTGCTCCTTCTGGCCAGTCAGGTTTTCCTTCGTTTCTTTGATGGTATTTTTGCCCTCTTCCAGCTGTTTTTTTCCGCTGTCCAGCTCGGCCTGCTTACTCTTAAGTGTTTCCTCCGCCTCCTGGATCTGGGCCTCGCCATCGCTCACCTGTTGTTTAGCCGCCTCTAACTGTTCGTATCCGGAAGTCACCTCTGACTGCTTCTCCTGGAGCTGTGCCTCGGAATCGTCAAGCTGCGCCCTGGCTGCATTTATCTGGGACTGGCCATCCTCTGCCTGCTGCTTCGCACTGTTAAGCTGATTCCATCCATCTGCGAGCTGTTTTTTGCCATCCGCGATCTGCTGCCTGCCGTCCGTCAGCTGTTGTTTTGCGTCACTGAGCTGCTGTTTTCCATCTTCGTACTCTTTTTTTCCATCTTCGTACTTTTTCTGACCATCATCCAGCTCTTTCTTCGCATCGGAGAGTTTTTCTTCGGATTCCTTTTTTCCGTCTGCAAGCTCTTTTCTGGCATCGGAAAGTTTCTCACTGGCTTCTGTGACAACTTCATCGTACCGCAGGCTGCACTGCTCTTTTTCAATGCCCTCCACGCGTTTTTTTACCTTTTCGATCAGTCTGTCATAGGCATCGGTATAGCTTGTCACCTCATCCGGTATCTGAACCTTCACATAGATCTGGGTAAAAACCTCTTGGTCAAAATCCTCCGGCAGGATATAGCCGAAACCGCTGATCTCACCGGAGCCAAGGGTTGTATTTCCCCGGTTAAAGGAAATGTAGAGAGGGCTGCTTCCGATTCCCACGATCGTATAGGTCGTCTTTTTCAGAAGCTCATTGTCCCCGTCCTCACTCACCGAAATGCTGTCCCCGACCTTATAGCCCTGGTTCTTTGCATACATGCTGTCCAGAAAGATCTCGCCGCTTTTTTCCGGGATCTTTCCCTCATCTGCTGTAAGAAGGTTAAACTCCCCGCTTACAGGTTCCAGGTGCAGCACCTTCTGTGCATCGTCCTCACCGCTCATAACATCGGTGGAATAGCTGCCCTCGGCCAGCTCCACCCCCTTAATATCCGATACGGCTTCCACATCACGCGAGGTAAGTCCCAGTGTTCCCTGTATCTTCAGGTCCATCAGCTTCGCAGCCCTGTAATAGGCATCCCCGGAATACTGCATATCCGGCGATGCTGCCTGGATTCCAGAAAAAAATGCAACGCCCAGTGCCACGATCAGAAAGATGGAAATAAAGCGTGCCTTACTTTTTCGGATCTCCATCCAGAAATCTTTATGTAATGCTTTCATTCCGCCACCTACCATTCAATCTCTTCCACTGGTGTGGGATGTGCGTTTTCTGTCGTCCTTGAAACCTTACCGTTTTTGATCTTGATCACGCGGTCTGCCATGGGAGTCAGCGCAGAGTTGTGGGTGATGACAATGACGGTCATGCCACGCTCCCTGCAGGTATCCTGCAAAAGCTTCAGGATGGCCTTGCCAGTCTGGTAATCCAGGGCTCCGGTCGGCTCATCACAGAGCAGAAGCTTGGGATTTTTTGCCAGGGCCCTTGCAATGGAAACTCTCTGCTGTTCACCGCCGGAAAGCTGGGCCGGAAAATTGGAAAGCCTTTCTTTCAGGCCGACTTCCTCAAGGACCGTCCTGGCATCCAGGGGATCCTTACAGATCTGGAGGGCAAGCTCCACATTCTCAAGTGCCGTCAGGTTCGGCACCAGGTTGTAAAACTGAAATACAAAGCCGATATCTTCTCTCCTGTAGCCGGTCAGCTGACGGTCTGAATATTTCGCAATGTTTTTTCCGTCGATCCAGACATTACCGGAGGTAGCCTTGTCCATTCCGCCCAGAATATTTAAAACCGTGGTTTTTCCTGCTCCGCTTGGGCCTACCACCACCACGAATTCACCTTTTTTTATCTGGAAGCTAATCTCATCCACCGCTATGATCTTTACTTCCTTCGAGCCGTAGATCCTGGATACATTCTCCAGCTTCACGAAATCTTCTGTATGTTCCATTCACATCCTCCTTTTTGCTCTTTATATGATTTCAGGGGGCGTTCTCGCCCCCCTTTGTCTTTTCCTATTTATATATAATATCTGTTCTTCGTCCAAAATGCAATTTCTACTTACATTTTACATAGATTTTTCATTACCGCGCATTTGTATTTTACATTTGTTTTTTATAATCATTTCAGATAAAAGAAATGAAAAGAAATCATTAAACAGAAATGAGGTATGGATATGTACAGGACATTTTGGAATTATCTTAAGCAGCATATGAACGGCAGATACAAACCGGCTGTTTTTCTCTCGCTTCTCACTGCCGGATGGACAATAGCCGGACTTCTTTCCGGCCTGGCCGTGTGCCCGGGCCTTCAGATGGAGCTGGCAGAAAAACTGGCTGTGATCTTATGTGCCGGAGGCTATGCCGGACTGCTCCCGGGCTTCCTTGGAGGGATTCTCTTCCTCTACCGGACCGGATCGGTCAGGTAAATATTTTATCCAAAAACTTTGCGATCGTTGCCATGTCGATGGGCTTCGCAATGTGTCCGTTCATTCCGGCTTCAAAGGATTTCTGCCGGTCTTCATCAAAGGCATTCGCGGTCATCGCTATGATCGGGATATTTGCTTTCTTATTATTCTGCAGGGTACGTATCTCCCTGGTCGCTGTATAGCCGTCCATCTTCGGCATCTGGATATCCATAAAGATCAGGTCATAGGTGCCTTCTTCTGCCTTGTTCATCATGCTTACCGCCTCTGTGCCATCGGCTGCCTGATCCACCGTCATCTTCATTTCCTCCAGGATAGCCGTGGCAATTTCCCGGTTCAGCTCATTATCCTCCACCAGAAGCACATGCCTTCCGCTGTAATCATACTTCTTTACCGTGCTTTCCCCTTCCGGCCGTTTTCCTGTCGGTCTGGTGAGCGCAGCCCTGCGTTCAGACATAAAGCTCGGCTCCGCCACTTTAAAATCCACCGTGACAACAAATTCCGAACCCTTTCCAAGCTGGCTTTCCACAGTAATGGTTCCGTTCATCATATCCACGATGTTTTTCGTAATGGACATGCCAAGTCCGGTTCCCTGTATTCCGCTGACCGTGGAAGACTGCTCCCTTGAAAAGATATCAAACACATGCTCCACAAATTCCGGGGTCATCCCCATCCCGTTATCCTTGATGCTGAATTCATAGGTTGTATACCCCTTCCTGGCACAGGGCTTCTCAGTTACACGTATGATGATATTCCCGCCGGTTCCAGTATACTTAATCGCATTGCTTACGATATTTAACAGGATCTGGTTCAGTCTCAGCTTATCTGTGACCACATCCTCATTCTTGACATCCAGTGCGTCAATATAGAGCATCAGTCTTTTCGCCTCTACCTGCCCCTGGATCATGATCCGAAGATCCCTGAGTACATCCGGGATGTGTACCACATCCTCCTCCAGCTTCACAACTCCGCTTTCGATCCGGCTCATATCAAGAATTTCATTGATCAGATTCAGAAGATGCGTGCCGGATGTATGGATCTTATTCAGATAATCCTGTACCAGGGTACGGTTCTCGATATGCGTCTGCGCCAGGGCAGTAAAACCTATGATCGCATTCATCGGCGTGCGGATATCATGGGACATATTATTAAGAAAGGTTGTTTTTGCACGGTTCGCCTGTTTCGCTGCCAGAAGTGCATCCCGAAGTGCATCCTCCTGCTTAAGCTCGTACTGCTTCTCTTCCGTAAAATCACGTGCAACATAGAGGATTTCCCTGACTTTACCGGATTCCTCCCTGCTCTTTACGATGAAACGTGCCTGAAACCACCGGCCTTCGGGATTTCTGTATTCTGCCACAATGGTATCCACATTCTGCAGCCTTTCTGCCAGGGTATCCACGTCCAGAAATTCCCGCATTTCCTCCTGCATATCCGGTGCTATAAATGCAGCGAGTACCTTTTCCTTTACATCCTCAAACTTTCCACACTTCCCGGCTGTCTCTTCCATCAGTTCAACACTGCTCAGCACCTGATACGTATGTGTGTCAAGCTTCGCCAGAAGGATCGTCGTATAGATGGTCGCCAGTGTGGAAATAACCTCTGCATGCTGCTTCTCGGCCTTGCGGGTATCCTGAAGCATCTTAGCCTGTTTTTTCTGCCTGCGGATCTGTTCATCCACATCATAATGGTATCCCCGCAATATAAAACCCTCCGGTACCTTATATGATGTGCCGCCACAGCGCACATAGCGTTCCCCTAATACCGGGTGCTTCCACAGATAAGTATTTTCATCATTATTGCCCTGCTTCATGCTCTCCACCGAATCCAGGACCGATTGCAGGGAATCCGGATCAATATTGGAAAACCATGCCTGATAAATTTCCTCCGGGCTTATATCCTGTCCGGAAATCCCCAGAAGCTCCCTCATAAGTTCGTCTGCTTCCATTGTCGGGGGCTTTCCGTCCAGAAGCCGGATGCACCAGGTTCCCATTTTGGAGGTTGCAAGTATATCCCGCATCTCCTCCAGCTTCCGGTAGCTTCTCTCCAGCTCCCTCCTGTGCGCCTCTTCCTTTTCTCTCTGCTTTCTTTCCTGGGCCAAATGCTCCTCGATAATGGAGTCAATGATCTGAAATCCGGCAACCACAGTTCCCAGATCATCGATCTTGCTCAGATTAAACTGATAATTGCACAATTTCCCGCAATCTATGCTGCGGTAATTTCCCACATATTCATCCTGCTCTGAAAATACCTTTCGGAGATTTTCCACGCACAGCGATTTCATCAGCTGCTCTCTGTCGTCCGGATGAACTCTTTTTGCGATCCAGTTCTCCAGCACACTTTCGTATGCAAAGACCCTGTTTTTAAGATCTACAACCTCCTTCAGGTCATAATCATCCGCAACTTTTAAGATTCTTGCTGTCCCGGTATTTATATTCGCAAGATATACATTTCTGAAGTTACGTGAAAGACTGTTAAAGATCGCAAGCAGATCCTTTGATTCCAGCATGTTCTCATCGAACAGGCTGCTTCCGGATGGTTCTTCACTATGATCGGTATACCTTTTCGTATTCTCCTTCACTTCTGTCTTCCTCCATGAATTCAGGAACAAGTGCCCCAACCACTCCCACATAATGCTCCGGTGAAGCTTCCGACCACAGCGTATGCGCACGAAGCCTGCACAGGCTGAAGCCGCTCTCCTGCGGTGGCATAACGCTCAGGGAAACCTCTCTGTTTTCGGGTGTCGCAGACTTAAGTGTCTCCTCCATCCGTCTGATATCCTCTTCGCTGAACCAGCCTGAGGAATCCAGCTCTTTTATATTTACAACCGAGTAACGGTTCTGTGGCGGTTCATTCCAGTTCACTAAATTTACCAGTCCTGCGTTTACATCATATGAAAACTGCACGCCTCCGCTTAGGGAAGCAAAGAACTCCAGCTTCTCCTGCATGGATTCCAGAAGCCGCTGTCCACGGTCGCTGTATGGTACATCCGTTTTCTGCATGATCTCTGCCGCCAGCCGGTCAGCCTCATGCCGGTAGACATTTTCTTCTGCATTATACGAGGATACCATCCGAAGCCGCGGTGCGACCTCCCGCAGGCAGTCCAGAAGGAAGGGATCAAAGGAACCGCATTCCCCGTTCAGGATCATAGCCAGTGCCGTCTCATGGTCATAGGCATCCTTATAGCAACGCTTACTGGTCAGGGCATCGTATACATCGGCCAGGGCAACCACCTGTGCTGCAATGGGGATCTCTTCTCCCTTCAGTCCGTCCGGATAACCATTTCCATCCCAGCGTTCATGATGCCAGCGGCAGATCTCCCATGCCACACGCAGCAGTGGTTTTTCCTCACTTCCAGATATCTGCCGGATGATATCCGCCCCTATCGTGGTATGAGTTTTCATGGTTTCAAATTCTTCCCTGGTGAGTCTTCCCGGTTTATTAAGGATTTCCTCCGGAATATTGATCTTTCCGATATCATGCAGCGCCGATGCCGTCGTGATCATGGCAATATCCGATTCCGTCAGTTTATATTTGTCCGTCTTATGGATAACCTGCCGCAGCAAAAGCTCTGTAGCGGTACGGATATGGAGGATGTGCTCACCACTTTCACTATTCCTGAATTCTACAACATGGCTTAAAATGCCGATCATCAGATTGTTATTTTCTTCCTTCTCATAAATCTGCTCGGAAACCATCTGCTTCAGCATTCTCTGATCCCTGTACAGCTTCAGTGTATTCTGTACACGGCGGCGCACGATAAAAGCTTCAAAGGGTCTGGTGATGTAATCCTGCGCACCATATATATAGGCACGCTCAATGATATCCCTTCCCTCCTCTGAGGATATCATGATCACCGGGATCTCACTGTTCCACTGGAACCTGTCCATCTGTTCCAGGACCGCAAATCCGTCCATCTCCGGCATATTGATATCCAGAAGCACCAGATCAAGCTTCGGGTCCTTCCCAAGTATAAGAATGGCCTCCCGGCCGTTTTCTGCCTCTACATATTCATACGCATCTCCAAGAATAGCGATCAGGAGCTGACGGTTTATCTCCGCGTCATCAACGATCATTATTTTCGGTTTCATCCCCATTTCTCCAATATCCTCCACTTACTGTTTTTCCTCATCCCTGAAGCCTTTTCCGGTTTTTCCGTACAAGATGGTACACCGTTTCCACCACAAGCCTGGAATCCAGCGGTTTCGAAACGTGTGCATTCATCCCGGCTTTTCTTGTTTTGATCCGGTCCTCTGTAAACGCATTCGCAGTCATCGCTATGATCGGAATGTTTTTTGCATCTTCCCGGTCCATAGCCCTTATCCTGCCAACAGCCTGATAGCCATCCATCTCCGGCATCATCACATCCATAAGGATCGCATCAAATTCCCAGATCCCGGATTTGCGGAAGCATTCCACCGCTTCCTTTCCATTCCAGGCTTTCTCTATGACTACCCCTTCCGTTTCCATCAGAAACTCCGCGATCTCCATATTCAGCTCGTTATCCTCCACCAGAAGCACGTGATACCCCCGGATTGATGCCGGAGCGGAATCCCTCGTCTCCTCATCTTCCAGCTCTTCCTCCTCGCTGATCCGGAATGGAAGCGTGATCACAAAGGTCGTACCTTTTCCCTCCTCGCTCTCAAAGGTAAGCGTTCCGTTCATTTTGTCCACCAGCCCTTTGGCGATCGACATTCCAAGCCCGGTACCGCCGTACTGTGTCTGGATGCTTTTGTTTTCCTGGGTAAACGGCTCAAAAAGCTTTTTCTGGTATTCTTCGCTCATTCCGATTCCCGTATCCGCACAGCTGACCTCCAGAAGTGCAATATCCTCCTGCTTTGAAGGAAGCTCCCGGCATTTGATCGTGATCCTTCCATATGGCCTGTTATATTTCACCGCATTGCTCATAATATTCATCAGAAGCCTCTTCACATGTCTGGAGCTTCCGATCAGCTTCCAGTGTTCTACCTTAAATTCTTCCTGTACCAGCTCTATTCCCTGCTCCGATGAGAGCTTCTCGATCACAACAAGGACTTCGTTCAGTACCTCATGAAAATCAAATGGCTGCTCCTCCAGCACGATCTCCCCGGATTCCAGCTTGCCCATATCGAGTACTTCATTGATCAGCTCCAGAAGAAGATGTGAGGCATTTTTTATTTTTGCACGGCACTCCGCCTGCTTCTCCAGGTCATCCTTGTAATATTCTGCAACCGCAAGCATTCCGCAGATCCCGTTGATCGGTGTCCGGATATCATGGCTCATCCTCTGCAGGAATTCTGTCTTGGCAACATTGGCAGCATCTGCTTTCTTTGCCGCTTCCAGCAGTTCTTTTTTATACTGCTGTTCCTTCTCCATATCCTGCTTCAGATGTATTCTTTCGGATCTTTTCAGCAGCAGTCCCAGCACACCTGCCATACACACATATGCGACCATGACCAGAAATACATCCTGCAGTACTGTGGAAAAGATGAGCTTGTCTGTGGCATATGCGTAGATATAATAATCCCTCTGCTTCAGCATGATCCCGAAGCAGTGCGCATCACGGATATTTACGAGATGGCTTCCTTCTTCCTTTTCCTTCAGGATCTGTACAACAGCATTTTCTGATGTATCCTCTCCGATCAGCTCCTCATCATTGCAGGCGATCACTTTCCCCACATCCGTTACCATAATGGTTCCGTCCGTGGAAATCTGATAGCCTTCCAGAAGGCTCTGCAGCGTCAGGGAATAGGACTGTGCGCATTCAGCTGAAATATAGTAGTATGTGACCACTACGCCTTCTGCATCCGTCCTTGCTGAAGCTGCCATATTGATATACCCGCCATCATCCAGGTAAATCCTCTGGGAATAGGTTCGCACTGCATACCCGCTGCCGCCAAGGACCGCTTCCCTGCTGTAGTTTTCAAGGAGCTGTTTTTCCACCTGCGCATCCCTGGCATAGCTTAAAACCTGATTTCCCTCAGGATCAAGGACCAGGATCCCATACAGCCACAGATCCTTCGCATATTTCGAAAGCAGCTCCTCACTTAATTCATTTCCTGCCTTCCCTTCCGTGGTGATGCCGTCCCTGACCTGCCTGTTGCTTTCAACAGCACGAAGCAGTGCCTGTGTCTCCGCGCCTTCATTATAATGGGTATAAGTATCACACTGTACCTTCATATAATTTACTATTTTAAGCAGTCTCTTTTCCAGCTGCTTTTCACTGGCTCTGTAAAAATAAAAGGCAGCCAGAAACAGGATCGCCAGCCCAAGTATCGCAACAGCAGCCTGGATTTTTTTTGGTGTTATTTTTCTTTTAGTATGCAAGCTGTTCTACCTCCAGATACTTTTTCGGATCGTCCAGATATTTCCCTATGATCTCCTCACTGGTTCCATCCTTTCGCATCTCTTCCAGAGTTTTGTCCAGCTTTTCACAGAGTCCTCTCTTATCCTTGTTCGAAAATGCCACACCGATCCCTACTGTCATAAGATTCTCATCCAGTATCCGGTAATCCCAGTTATAATCCTTCATATACTGCAGTATGGATGTTTCATGGGCAGCAATGGCATCCACATAATCCTTCGCCAGAAAAGAGTACATCAGCTCCCGCTTTTCCAGGCTGATCAGATTACCGATTTCGGGTATCCTGCTGTCTGTCCGGTTCAGAAAAATTTCTTCCGGCTTGGTTGTAGACTGAACTGCCACATTCTTTCCTTCCAGATCTGCCAGTGAATAAATATCACTGTCCGCCCTGACTGCGACCACCTGATTGCTTACCATATAGGAACCGGCCCACTGGTATTCGTCCAGACGGCCTTCCATGGAAAAACAGCCCCAGATACAGTCAATCTCCCCGCTGTCCACCAGCTCCTTCTTCTGCTCCCAGTCAATATCGACTATTTTCGTTTTATAGCCCATTCTCCGGAAGGCTTCTTCTGCCAGATCCACATCGATCCCGGTTGCTGTTCCATCCTCATTCCGGTAATTATACGGCGGATAGGTATCACTTCCGATCCTTATGACCTGCTCTTCTTCTTTCTTTTCGACTGTACTTTCCTTGTCACAGCCGGAAAGAGAAGCCGTCAAAATACCCAGAAGCAGAACTGCTGCAAGGATGCGCTTCCCTCTGTTCTTCATCGGATTTTTTCCTCTGTTGCTCTCCATGACTTTTTCATTTCCTCCCCTGTGGATCTTACAGCCTTTACATGCTTCGCCTGTCGCGTCCACAGACTCTGTAATATTCCTTTTTCTGCTCATACATTCCCTGATCTGCTTTTTTCACAAGCTGCTCTGTCAAAAGCCCCTTATGATCCTTCGAAAGCGCATATCCCACAGACAGGCTCAGCCCGCTTATCTTCTTCCCGTGCCAGTGGACCGTCTTCTGCTTCAGGGCTGTCAGGGCAGACTGAACCTGTGCTTCGGACATCTGCCCCAGCACAACGAACTCATCTCCGCCAATACGGAAGGTTCTCCCGTGTCTTCCCAGTGTCCTGTCAATGCATTCTGCCGCAGCACAGATCAGCTCATCCCCGGCCTCATGGCCTGTGGAATCGTTCACTGCCTTCAGGCCGTTGACATCCACCAGAAAAACGGCAAGGTCATCCGGCATGTGGGAATCGTATTCCCGGATCGCCTCCATATAGGCAAAACGGCTGAAAACTCCGGTAAGCACATCGTTTGATATCCGAAGCTGCTGCTGGGAAATCTTATCATCCAGCCGGATCTGTGAAAATTCGGAATAATGGATAAACATAAATGCGGATCCGAATGTAGTTGCAAGGTATGCGACGCGGCAGTCCTGTCCGATCAGCTCCTGCATGGCTACACCGATAAAAACAAGCAGGATCGTCGCATAGAGTGATTTCCGGTTCTGCTTGCGGAACTTCCTGCCGTAGGACAGCATTTTTACCGCCAGTATAATGATGATTGCGGAATAAAAAACGATATATACCGGATAAAGCACACTGTGGGTATAATGGTTCCGGTTATCCACTACGATCATCCAGCCATGAAATGCCGCAAGCACCTGAAGTGCTGCATTCCCTGCAAAAATCCCCCAGAAGATCCATTTCTTCCGGTCGGATTTCTCCATCAGGGCGATCAGGGCCGCACCTGTCATCGGGGTGAAGGTGTAATCGATCGTCTTCACTACAATAAGCACCTGCCGTGGAATGGCTGTATTTCCACCGATATGTACCCCTGCACACTCTGCAGCTGCTGCAATCGCGATAAAGCTGTTGGTCAGGATAAAAAGCCTTTTCTTTCCTCCGGGGATGCGGTCATTCTCATAAACCAGGATTGACAGCACAAAGAGGGCTAACAGCGTTATTATGATCACATATGTATAATAATTCATCATCGTTTTCATTTTTTCGATATGAACTCCTTTTTTTCTGCCAGCCATCTGTATTTCGAAGCCGGCTGTTTTTATTATACCCTCCAGCCTGTATCTTCGCAATATAAAGATGCTTCCCCACAGTCCAAAACATAGGAAAAGGAGCTGTGCACGGATCATTTCGTGCGGCAGCTCCGAATTCTTGCTCAGGGCATATTCATTCTGGAATATCAGCTTATGAGCCTCCTCACGAAGCTCAATCTGAATGTCGGCATAAAAAGCCGGATGCCATTGGAGCGCATCTTTTCTCTTCTCCACGAGACCTCCTTTTTATTTTTTTGTCCAGGAAATCTCCGCCCCGCCGGAAACTCCTGCCTGTTTTTATAGGGATTTAAAGCATGAATTTTCCGAAAGGATATGATACTCTCCGATTTTAGAATTTCAGATA
>CAVIGE010000047.1:0-20719 GCA_963642325.1 Prevotella sp. CAG:279 | reverse complement strand
TCTGTAACTGTGTCCATTCCCGCACTCATCATGGGGATATTCAGCTTTACTTTCTTGGTTAAATACGTTGAAACATCGACCTGGTTCGGAATCACTTTAGAATAAGCCGGAACCAGCAGGACATCGTCAAACGTAATGCCTTCACCAATAATAGTACCCATTGCATTTCCTCCCTTGTTAAGATATTTTAAATTTGTGAACTAGTGTAACAAAAAACAAGTTTCATGTCAATCCAAAAAAACTTTGCTCGGTGCAGAATTTTTCATGGTATTTGCAAGCGCATCATCCAGCTCCAGGATCACCTTGCAGGTTTCTCCGCTATCTCTGATGATCATCCCATAGCGTTTATGTTCCTCAATACCGGAAGAAAAATCCACTGTTTTCATCTTCTGATTGCTGTTGTAATAATCCATTCTGTGTGAATTCAGAGGAGCTACAAGATCGGCCTCCGAAAGCTGGAGGGATTTCACTCTTTTTCTCTTGGACTTGGACATGATCATATCAATATCCAGTTCGCCGTTGACAAACAGATACTCGTATTCCAGATCTGTTTTCGGTATTACAAAATAACATGCAACACCAAGAGCAATAGCCGGAACCAGCAGCAGGCCATTTAAGATCAGCCCTCCGATGACCATGATCACAGTCAGTACTATGAGACTGTATTTCACAGCAAGATCCTTCCCTGTCTGTTTCTTCTTTACCAGAAGTTCTGAATATAAGTCACTCATTTGTTTCTTCCTTTCGTAATTTACTGACTTCTTGATTATAACACAAAAGGAGAGCCGCGTCCATGACGCCGGCCCTCCCATTTGTGAAACTTATTATAATTCAGCCGATCATTACATCATTCCCATTCCCTGGTTTGCTGCCGGAGCAGGAGTATCTTCTTTGATCGTGGAAACTACAGCCTCTGTTGTAAGAAGTGTAGATGCAACACTTGTTGCGTTCTGAAGGGCACTTCTTGTAACCTTGGCCGGGTCGAGGATTCCATTCTCAACCATGTTTACATATTTCTCATTCAGGGCATCAAAGCCTGTGCCAACCTCAGACTCTCTTACCTTGTTGATGATAACAGCACCTTCCAGTCCTGCATTTGCAGCAATATGGAACAGTGGAGCCTCAAGAGCCTTCAGGATCACATAAGCACCTGTCTTCTCATCTCCCTCAAGTGTTGTGGCAAGCTTTGCAACCTCTTTGGAAGCATGAATGTAAGCAGATCCGCCACCAGCGATGATTCCTTCCTCAACGGCTGCTCTTGTTGCTGCAAGGGCATCCTCAAGACGAAGCTTCGCTTCTTTCATCTCTGTCTCGGTAGCAGCACCTACACGGATAACAGCTACGCCGCCAGCCAGTTTTGCAAGTCTTTCCTGAAGTTTTTCTTTATCGAACTCGGATTTTGTCTCCTCGATCTGTGCACGGATCTGGGCAACACGTTTTGCGATGGCATCTTTGTCACCAAGACCATCAACGATGACTGTGTTCTCTTTTGCAACCTTAACGGATTTTGCACGTCCAAGCTGCTCCATCTTAGCTTCCTTCAGGTCAAGTCCCAGCTCTTCGGAGATTACCTGTCCGCCAGTCAGGATCGCGATATCCTGAAGCATCTCTTTTCTTCTGTCACCATAGCCAGGAGCTTTGACAGCAACTACCTGGAAGGTTCCTCTCAGTTTGTTCACGATCAGAGTTGTAAGGGCCTCACCCTCAACATCCTCGGCAATGATAAGAAGCTTTGCGCCTGCCTGGACAACCTGCTCAAGAAGTGGAAGGATCTCCTGGATATTGCTGATCTTCTTGTCTGTGATCAGGATGTACGGATCCTCAAGAGTTGCCTCCATTTTCTCCATATCTGTTGACATGTATGCGGAAATATATCCACGGTCGAACTGCATACCTTCTACAAGATCAAGCTCTGTGTGCATGGTCTTGGACTCCTCAACAGTGATAACACCATCTTTGGAAACCTTCTCCATAGCATCTGCAACAAGCTGTCCAACCTGCTCATCGCTTGCGGAAATTGCTGCTACATTAGCGATCTGCTCCTTGCCATTGATCGCCTGGCTCATATTCTTGATCGCGTCTACCGCAACATCTGTCGCTTTCTTCATACCTTTTCTGAGGATGATCGGGTTCGCACCTGCTGCCAGGTTCTTCATTCCCTCATGTACCATTGCCTGTGCAAGTACGGTAGCTGTTGTTGTACCATCACCGGCTACATCATTAGTCTTGGATGCAACTTCTTTGATGATCTGAGCTCCCATGTTTTCGAATCCGTCCTCAAGTTCGATCTCTTTTGCGATGGAAACACCATCATTTGTGATAAGTGGAGCACCGAAGGATTTGTCAAGTACTACGTTTCTTCCTTTCGGTCCAAGTGTTACTCTTACTGTATCTGCAAGTTTATTTACGCCAGCTTCCAGTGCTGCTCTTGCTTCTGCGCCGTATTTGATCTCTTTTGCCATGATAAAATGACCTCCTATTTATATTGATATATGATAAGATATTTATATTATTTAATAACTGCCAGGATATCTTCCTGTTTTACGATGATATAATCCGTTCCATCCATCTTGACTTCTGTTCCTGCATACTTGGAGTAGATAACAGTATTTCCGACCTCTACTTCCATCTTAACTTCCTTGCCGTTTACAACTCCGCCAGGGCCAACTGCGATAACTTCCGCCTGCTGTGGTTTCTCCTGTGCCTGTCCCGGAAGTACGATCCCGGATGCTGTTGTCTCTTCTGCTTCAACCTGTTTTAATACTACTCTGTCACCTAAAGGTACTAATTTCATGATCTATGTTCCTCCTTTATCAGTTCCATTTTTCGTTTACTAGCACTCGCTTTATTCGAGTGCTAATCACTATGGCTATATTAGTGAATTTCCATATTTTTCGCAACTCTTTTAAGATATGTTTTTTCTAATATATGCTCTTATTTTCTCATTTATTCTCCTGTTTTCTTTCATTTTCTTAATTTCAGTATTTATTTTAATTTTTTCAACTGTGAACTATCTGAAGGCCGAAAAAGAGACTGCCCATTGATAACAGGTAGTCTCTTTTGTCGCATCGTATATATATGAGCAGGTATGCTGTTTATGCCTTCTTACTCCTCTGTGCCTTGATCTCCTCAAGCTCGTCAAAGATCACTTCATTAAGAACCTTAATATAGGTTCCCTTCATACCGGAAGAACGTGATTCGATCACACCGGCACTTTCAAACTTACGAAGTGCGTTGACGATCACAGATCTGGTAATACCGACTCTGTCAGCTATCTTGCTGGCAACAAGGATTCCCTCATCTCCATCCAGCTCGTCAAAAATATGGATGATAGCCTCAAGTTCCGAAAAGGACAGCGTACTGAATGCAGACTTCACGATCTGCTGTTTTCTGTCTTCTTCCGCATTCTCATCATGAACCGCACGCATCATCTCCAGGCCAACAACCGTTGTACCATATTCACTGACGATGATATCTTCAATATCATAGGGATGATCATTGCGGTACATAAATAATGTTCCCAGTCTTTCACCTGCAATATCAATCGGATTCACGATTCCCTGATAATTTCCGGGTACATGCTCAAAGCCAAGTGTCTGGAGATTCACATTCTCTTTTGTGGAAAGAACGCCAAGAAATCTCTCGTTCAATAACGGGTCAATATGTCCGCCGATCTTATCATCGATCAGCTCTGTGATCTCATCCACCCCAGGACAAATGCTGACCCCCAGAACCTTGCCTTTCTTGCTGAGTACCAGGATATTGGAACTTAAGGTTTCCATGAGCACCTGGCAAATGTCGTTAAACACTACCTTACTTGAGCTGCTGTTATGCAGAAGCTTGTTAATTTTTCTAGTTTTATCTAGCAACTGAACGCTCATTTTTTCCTCCTTTCACTTTCGTACCTTGAAAGAAATCATTTTTCTAGTCTAATATTACACGTTATTCTGGAAATTTACAAGACATTTTTATATTTTTTTCATTTTTAACGGGCTTTTCTGAAAATTGGTTGAAAAGCATTTATTCGATCAATCTTCATCTTTTGGCTTTTGTTCCACATATCCGCAGGTTTCCTGGCTACAAACCAGCTTATTTCCCTTTTCGAGCATATAATTGCCACATTTCGGACATTTCTTTGCAGAAGGTTTCTGCCAGGACATGAAATCGCATTCCGGATTATTCTCACACCCGTAATATTTTCTGCCTTTTTTGGTTTTTTTCATGACGATTTCGCTGCCACATTTCGGACATGCAACACCGATCTTCTCATAATATGGCTTCGTATTGCGGCAGTCCGGAAATCCCGGGCATGCAAGAAACCGGCCATGAGGTCCGTATTTGATCACCATATTGCGTCCGCAGTTATCACAGATCACATCGGTAACTTCATCCTGGATATCAACCTTCTCCAGTTCCTTCTCTGCCTCATCCACATCATGCTTCAAATCCGGATAAAAGTTCCGTACAACAGTCTTCCACTGCACAGTCCCGGCCTCAACGCAGTCCAGAAGTCCTTCCATGGTAGCTGTGAAATTTACATCAACAATGCTGGGGAATGCCTGCTTCATAATGTTGTTGACTACCTCGCCAAGCTCTGTTACATAAAGATTCTTCTGCTCCTTGGCTACATATCTTCTGCTGATGATCGTTGTGATCGTCGGTGCATAGGTACTCGGCCGTCCGATTCCCAGTTCCTCCATGGTTTTTACAAGGGAGGCCTCGGTGTAATGCGCCGGCGGCTGTGTGAAATGCTGTTCAGGCTTCAGTTCTTTCAGCTTCAGCTCCATTCCTTTCTCAAGGCTCTGGCTTAACACATTGCCCTTCTTGTCATCTCCCTCCTCTGTATACACAGACATAAAACCATCAAATGCAACCTTGGATGCCGCAACTGTAAATGTATACTCACCGGCTCCGATCTTAACGGACGTGGTCTCATAGCGGGCAGGTGCCATTCTGCTTGCCGCAAAACGTCTCCAGATCAGCTGATACAATCTGAACTGGTCTCTTGTCAGGGATTCCTTTACAAGAACCGGGGTTCTGGCAATGTCAGTGGGTCGGATCGCCTCATGGGCATCCTGGATCTTCTGACCATTCTTAACTGCCTTCTCAGCCTTAGAAACATACTCCTGGCCATACTGTTCAGAAATATACGTCCTGGCCGCTGCATCTGCCTCCTCAGAGATACGTGTGGAATCTGTACGGAGATAAGAGATAAGACCAACCGTACCGCTTCCCTTGACATCAACGCCTTCATATAGCTGCTGTGCAAGGCGCATGGTTTTCTGAGTGGAAAAATTCAGTGTCTTGGCAGCTTCCTGCTGTAACGTACTGGTGGTAAAGGGAAGCGGTGCATTTTTGACACGCTCACCTTTTTTCACTTCTGTAATCTCATATTTACAGTTTTCCAGTTTCTTCAGGATCTCATCCATTTCCTGGCGGTTTCTGACAGGAATCTTTTTGTCAGTTCCGTAGAACTTGGCTGTCAGAGGCTTCTTCTCGCCTTTAACCTGGAACTCACCCTCCAGGCTCCAGTACTCTTCCGGGATAAAAGCATTGATCTCATCTTCTCTGTCACAGATGATGCGAAGGGCCACAGACTGTACACGGCCTGCACTTAACCCTCGCTTAACCTTCACCCAGAGAAGTGGGCTGATCGTATAACCAACCATACGGTCCAGCATACGTCTTGCCTGCTGTGCATCCACAAGATTCATATCTAGTTCACGAGCCTGCTTGATGGAAGCCTTAACTGCTGTTTTCGTTACTTCGTTAAACGTGATCCGGTGCATTTTCGCAGGATCTGTTTTAAGTGCCTGCATCAGATGCCAGGAAATTGCTTCTCCCTCACGGTCAGGGTCCGTTGCAAGATAAATCTTATCTGCTTTCTTCGCTTCCTTACGGAGCTTCGCAAGAAGTTCTCCCTTTCCTCTTATTGTAATATACTTAGGTTCAAAATCATTCTCAATATCGATACCAAACTGACTCTTCGGAAAATCTCTCACGTGCCCGTTTGATGCTTCAACTGTATAATTTGCCCCCAGAAATTTTTTTACAGTTTTCATTTTAGCAGGTGACTCTACTATCACCAGATTTTTGGCCATTTTACCTCTCCTAATCTCATTCTGCTGATCTGTCCTGTGCTGCAATACTGACAGAATGCAGAACAGATCGGCTGTTATTCAAGTCTGATATAATGCTGTCTTCCGGTTTCCTTCACAAGTCCCATCAGTATAAGCTGTGCCAGAACCCCGGCTGTTTTCGCCGGCGAAAAGCCGGTTTTTCTGATAATATGATCCAGATTTTTGGGTCGTAAATCGAGACAACTATACACCAAATCCAAATCTGTTGCAAGTCCTAACTTTGTTTTTCCATTTAAATTCGTCTTTTTTTTCACAGGCAAACCCCATTCGTCCAGGAGCACTTCCGGGGAATATGCAATGCCTGCCCCATCATAGATCAGCTTATGGCAGCCACGGCTTAATTCGTCATTTACTGCCCCCGGAACCGCATATACCATCTTTCCCTGCTCCAGCGCAAAAGCGGCTGTGATAAGAGAACCGCTTTTTTCCTTTGCCTCCACAACGATGACCACATCTGCCAGGGCACTGATGATCCGGTTCCTTGCCGGAAAATGATAAGCTCTGCTCCCGGTTCCCGGCGGATACTCGCTGATGATCCCGCCATTATTTTCCGGGATACGCCTGTAAATACTGCGGCTGGATGCAGGGTAACAGATATCCACACCATTTCCCAGAACTGCAAAGGTTGGCGTGCCTCCCTCCAGTGCCCCCTTATGGCCTTCCGCATCAATCCCTGCTGCCATGCCACTGATGACCTGTACGCCATTCTCGCTCAAAAACCTTCCATAATTAAATGCCTGTATCCTGCCATAAGGACTGCACATCCTGGCCCCCACGATCGCTGCCGTTGGCCTGTTATCATCAGGAAGCCTTCCAATATAATACAGGGTATTTGGCATATTGCTCAGAAAGCGCAGCCGTTCCGGATAAATGCTGCCGTTTTTTTCTACTGAGTTGATAATCCTGTTCTGTTTTTCTTCCATTATAAGGTACCTCCCTTTTCTGTTTTTTATGACCAGTATTTTTTGTCATAGGCACGATAAGTCAGAGCCTCACATACATGCTCCGGCTGAAGCTTCTCAGATGCTTCCATATCTGCAACAGTCCGTGCAACCTTCAGGATTTTATGGTAGGCCCTGGTACTGAACTGAAACTGTGTATATGCCTGTTCCAGAAGTGCTTCTGCCTCACCTGTCATGACACAGTATTTCTCCACACTTCTCCCATCCAGTTCTCCGTTGAATGAGAACTTTTCATTCTTATAGCGTTCACGCTGGAATTCCTGTGTTCTTTCCACTCTCTGACGGATGGAAGCAGAGCTTTCCCCTCTCTTTCTCTTCTTCATCTCCATGAACTGGATGGCCGGAACTTCAGTACAGATATCGATTCTTTCCAGCAAAGGCTGACTGATCTTCCCAAGGTAATGGGTGATCTCGCCATGGCTGCACCGGCACCGGTTCATATCCGGATAGAATCCGCAGGGACAGGGATTCATAGCTGCTGCCAGCATAAAGCTGGCCGGAAATCTGTATGTTCCCGCTGCTCTTGACAAATGAATTTCCTTATCTTCCAGAGGCTGGCGGAGAATCTCCAGGCTCTTTCTGGAAAACTCAGGCATCTCATCCAGAAAAAGCACACCCCTGTGTGCGAGAGTGATCTCACCTGGCCCGGGAATCCGTCCGCCCCCGGCAAGAGCCTGGGCCGAGCTGGTGTGATGCGGACTTCGAAAGGGTCTCTTTTTGATCAAAGGATCTTTTTCTGTGAGGAGTCCTGCCACACTATATACCTTCGTAATTTCCAGACTCTCCTCAAAGGTCAGCCGTGGCATAATGGTCGGCAGTCTTCTGGCCAGCATCGTCTTGCCGGAACCCGGTGGTCCGATAAACAGAATGTTATGAAAGCCGCTGACTGCGATCTCCGCCGCCCGTCTGGCTCCCTCCTGGCCACACACATCCGTAAAATCCACGCTTTCTTTGTCCGTCTCTTCTCCTTTCAGTTCCTGCATACCTTCATTCTCATATTTCTCCGGTGCCTGCAGACAACGGATCATATCCTTCAGCGTTTTTACTCCAAAAACCTGGATATCCCGGACCAGCTTCCCCTCCTGGATATTCTCCTGCGGAATAATGCAGAAACGAAGCCCCAGTTCTCTGGCACGGATCACTCTGGGCAGGATGCCCGAAACACCATGGATCTCACCGTTAAGGCTGATCTCACCTACCACCATGACTTTCTCCAGAAGCTTCGGTTCCAGAATCTGTGCTGCTGCCAGAACTGCCGCCGCCACAGGAAGGTCAAATCCGGCACCCTCTTTCTTCATATCTGCCGGTGCAAAATTGACAGTTACTCTCTTAGGCGGCAGACTGAGCCTGTTATTCTTAAAGGCAGTACGCACACGCTCCTGCGCTTCCCTCACCTGGGCAGAGGGAAATCCCACCATAGTAAAAGAAGGCAGACCATCACTTACATCTGCCTCAACCTGGATTTCCCGCACCTCCATGCCAAAAATCGCCGCTGATAAAACACTTGCAAACAAAGAATTCCTTTCTGCGAAAATTTCGTCCCCGATCGACAAAATTCTCGTCTTTTTAGATATAATCGACTGAAACAGGGAAAAATTCAGATAGACATTTTCTGAATTAAAGAAGATAATAAATTTAGTATAGTCCATTTTGCTCTCTTTTGCAAGGGTGCAATTCGTTCTGTTTTATACTTTCTATAGAAAGAAGAGGTGAGCACAATGAAATTTCAGCGTATTCAGGATTTACGTACAGACGCAGATCTGTCACAAAAAGAATTAAGTGAAATTCTTCATATCAGTCAGCGTTCTTATTCCCACTATGAAACGGGATCCCGTAATATTCCAATCGAAATGCTTATCCGGCTGGCGAATTATTACGACACCAGCATTGACTATCTCGTTGGTCGCACAGACCGCAAAAAGATGGCCAAATAAAGAACTCCCCGGAATTCGGAACAATTTCGGGAATTCCTGTATCAGGATTCCCTCACTTCCGTAAATCCGGGGATTCTTTATTTGCTATTATTCTTATTCTGTATAATAAGTTTCTTCTTCACCGTAAGGAATTTCATAGGTATCTTCCTGGTATCCGTTATTATCACTTTCATCATAGGAAGAAGTTCCTTCCGTGCTGCTTTCCTGCTCTGCTTCCGGTGTGCTCTCAACCGGTGCTTCCCTTGTCATGATAGATTCTGTTTTCGGATAAGTCTTAGAGCCTTCTGCTCTCTTATAGGTCTTGATCTTCACATAAAGCTCGCCGCTTTTATCAAAAACGAACTCCCCTTTTGCCTTATTCCCTTCTGAGTCCTTGAAGCGGAACTGTGTTGCATTTCCCGCCACCTCTGCCGTCACATCTGCTTCCGCTGTAAGGGAATGATCCCTTCCATTGACACGTTTATATGTAAAAGAAACGGAATCCAGACTGATCTCATAGATATTGATCGTTGTCAGCCCGTCCGTACTGTACCAGGTTCCCTGATAATTCCCGGGAACAAATGCCGGAAGAATGGTAGGTATCGGGGTCACGGAAGGAGTAGGCGTTGCTGTCGGTATCGGAGTCGCTGTTGCCAGCGGCGTTGCCGTTACTTCCGGAATCCGCTCCAATGCTGCAATAGCTTCCTGTTTCCGCTGTTCCTTTGCAACTTTATTTCTGTGGGAAACCAGCATCATTCCACCAAGCCCTGCCAGAATAAACAGAACGATCAACAGGATCAGAGCTGTTTTCAGCCGTTGTTTTTTTCTTTTGTTTTTACTCATCTGCATCACCTGGATTCTCTATTTTTTCCGCAGCTGTTCTGTATCCCGCCAAACAGCAGAGTGCCAAACCCTTACTTTTTCTCCTTGATAATACCCTTTCGGTATACCTCCAGAAGCTGGATAAGCTCACCGATTCTTTCCTTCAGGGCAGCTCCTGTATCTGTATCTCCAACAAGTGTCCGCTTGTTATTATAGTGGACTGCAACCCTGTTAGATACGATATCCTGCTCCTTGGCTACTGCCTCCTCCGCGGAAGTAAACGGCTCATGGGCGGACAGGATCAGCCCATAGGAATTATACACCAGGGTATAACCTGCAATTCCCGTAACCTTCTGATAAGGTCTTGAAAAGCCACCATCAATAACAAGTACTTTTCCATTACATTTTACAGGACTTTCGCCTTCACTCTGATGAACCGGCACATGGCCATTGATAATGTGGCCTTTTTCCGGATCCAGCCCGAACTCGCACAGAAGCTCATCAACCACTTCCTCGTTTTCCAGAAGATGGTAATACGCATTCTTTGTCTCTTTATGCGTAGCCTTATCTGCAATAAAATACCGCTCAAAGGTGGTCATCTTATCTTTGCCGAATAATGGCGAATTTGGTGCAACCCAGATGTACCACATAATATCCCGGCCCTTTCTCTGCTCGTCCGCATTCACTGAGAAAAATGCTCTCCGCACATAGGTTTCCAGGACATCATACAATTCCTTCCCCTTATAAGTCTTTCCGTAGATCTGAACCTCCTTCAGACTTCCATCCTCATTGAGCGGAATGCTTCCATGGAACAAAAGGTTCCCGTTATATGTCGTATAAAGACCGCCTTTATCAAGAAGAAGCCGTACATGATTCTGCAGCTTCTCACAGTTGCGGAATGCAGAATCCAGACGCTCCATCACATCCTTTTCCTCCGCGGTGAGTTCATAAGGCTTCTTCCAGTCAACCGTTGGGAGATATGTATCTGTGAGCGGATATTCTTTTCCGTCAGGAAGTGTGATCGTTCCCTTTTTCGGATCGATCCGGTGCAGAAGACAACGATCTTCCATATGAAACTCCCTGTGCCTGCGGATCAGCTGCCCTTCCAGTTTAAACTGGATCACAGCGATCGCTTTATGCATCTTTCTTCCCAGCTCTTCCTCCAGGATACTGTAATTATTGGAATCACCCTTCATCTCAAAAACACTGCAGGGATCATCCTTATATGCTTCCATCGCAAAGGTTGCCAGCGGCATGAGATTGATCCCATATCCATCCTCCAGAATATCCATATTCCGGTAACGGATGCTGTTACGGATCACTGTTGCAATGCAGGCCTTCTGTCCTGCTGCCGCACCCATCCAGACTACATCATGATTGCCCCACTGGATATCCAGGGAATGATAATTCATCAGCCGGTCCATAATAAAATGAGGACCAGGACCTCGATCATAAATATCTCCAAGAACATGAAGATGATCCACAACAAGACGCTGGATCAGCTCTGCCAGGGCAATGATAAAGTTCTCCGCCCTTCCGATCTCAATGATCGTATTGACAATCGCATCATAATAAGCCTCCTTGTCAAGAACCTCTGCTTTCTCTGTGATCAGTTCCTCAATTACGTAGGCATAATCTTTCGGGAGGGCTTTCCTCACCTTGGAACGGGTATATTTGGATGCGGTTGTCTTGCACACTTCGATCAGGCGGTAGAGCGTGATCTTATACCAGTTCTCCATGTCCTCCTCCTGTTTTTTCACAACCTCCATTTTTTCTTTCGGATAATAGATCAGTGTTGCCAGCGAGCGTTTATCACTGTTACTTAAGGTATGTCCAAATACATCATCAATCTTTTTGCGTACCGCACCGGAGCCGTTTCGTAAAACATGGGAAAAAGCATCATACTCACCGTGGATATCCGACATGAAATGCTCGGTGCCTTTTGGAAGATTCAGTATGGACTGCAGATTGATGATCTCCGTTGATGCCTTTGCAATGGTAGGATACAGCTCTGCAAGCCGCTGCAGATATCTTAATTCTTCTTTCTTCATATTACCCTCCTGAAATTATATTTTATGACATCAGAATCAAAGGACTGCACCGCTCAAACAACGGCGGTTATTCATCTCTTTGAGCCTGACAGCTATCATGTAAAATCAAATAACGACATCTGATTCGACTGGGGAATATCACCGAACAGATTCAGGTCATCCATCAGATCGATAACTGTTTTGCTGACCTTTGTTCTGTCACGGAAATCATCCTTTGAAAGAAATTTCCCCCTGGCGGCTGCATCTACCACAGCATCTGCGGCCTTGTCACCCAGACCATCGATCGTATCAAGTGCCGGCATCAGCTTATCTCCTATGATCTGGAAACGGTGCGCCTTTGCCTTGTAAAGATCGATCGGTACGAAATCAAAGCCCCTGGCATACATTTCCTGCACGATCCTCATATCCTTCAGGGTATCCTGCTCCTTTTTGGATGCCTCATCGCCTTTTTTCCGGATCTCAGCCATATAATATTCCAGCCGTTCTTTTCCCATACACATCAGCTCATAGGAAAACGATGTTGCACGGATGCTGAAAAACGCCGCATAATATGCAAGCGGATGAAATACCTTGTACCAGGCAATTCGGTAAGCCATCATAACATAGGCAGCCGCATGCGCCTTCGGGAACATATACTTGATCAGCTTGCAGGACCAGATATACCATTCCGGAACATCATGTTCCTTCATTGTCTGGATCCATTCATCACGGAGACCTTTACCCTTACGCACACTCTCCATGATGGTGAACGCCAGACCACTTTCCACCCCTTTTCCGATAAGGTAGATCATAATATCATCTCGCGTACAGATTGCCGTGGAAATAGTAGCTGTACCATTCTGGATCAGTACCTGTGCATTCCCGAGCCATACGTCCGTACCATGGGAAAGACCCGCAATACGTACCAGGTCGGAAAAATATTTCGGCTTGGTATCAATAAGCATCTGCATGGCAAAATCCGTACCAAACTCCGGGATCCCAAGGCAACCAAGCTTACAGCCTCCAATATCCTCCGGACTGATCCCAAGCGCCTGGGTTCCCGCAAACAATGACATGACATCCTTTTGATCCAGGGGGACTGTCCTTGCACTGATACCGGTGAGATCCTCCAGCATACGGATCATGGTCGGATCATCGTGTCCCAGTATATCAAGCTTCAGAAGGTTTCCGTCAATGGAATGATAATCAAAATGGGTGGTGATGATATCACTGTTCACATCATTGGCCGGATGCTGGACAGGCGTAAATTTCTCGATTTCCTCACCCATGGGAAGTACAATGATACCTCCCGGATGCTGGCCTGTTGTCCGGCGGACACCGGTACATCCCTGTACAATACGGTTGATCTCACAGTACCGCTTGTGCTGCCCACGTTCTTCATAGTAGTTCTTTACGTAACCGAAGGCCGTTTTTTCCGCAAGGGTACCAATCGTTCCCGCCTTGAAGGTCTGCCCCTTTCCAAAAATAACCTCCGTATATCTGTGGGCATTGGCCTGATATTCTCCGGAAAAGTTCAGGTCGATATCCGGCTCCTTGTCACCCTTGAAGCCAAGGAAGGTTTCGAACGGAATGTCAAAGCCTTCTTTATTCAGCCTGGTACCGCATTTCGGGCATATCTTATCAGGCATATCACACCCTGCCATACCTGCGTATTTTTTTACCTCAGGTGAATCAAAATCACTGTATTTGCAGTCCGGGTTCGGACAGAGATAATGTGGCGGCAGAGGATTGACCTCTGTAATACCGGACATGGTAGCCGCCAGGGAGGACCCGACCGATCCTCTGGAGCCAACCAGATATCCGTCCTCATTGGACTTCCACACCAGCTTCTGTGCAATGATGTACATCACCGCATAACCATTGGAAATAATGGAATTCAACTCCCTGTCCAGCCTGTCCTCCACGATCTTTGGCAGCGGATCGCCGTACATTTCATGAGCCTTTGTAAAACAGATATTCTTAAGATCCTGCTCCGAATTCTCGATAACCGGCGGAAATTTATCCGGATGGATCGGTGAGATCTTCTCGATCATATCCGCGATCTTATTGGTATTGGTGATAACCACTTCCTCTGCCTTTTCACTTCCCAGATAGGAAAACTCCTCCAGCATCTCTTCCGTTGTGCGAAGATAAAGCGGTGCCTGGTTATCCGCATCCGAAAAGCCGTTTCCAGCCATAATGATACGTCTGTAAACCTCATCCTGCGGATCCATAAAATGTACATCACAGGTTGCAACCACCGGCTTTTTAAACTGCTCGCCCAGCTTGACGATCCTCCGGTTCATCTCTTTTAAGTCCTCTTCGGAATTGATCATATCATGCTTCTCATCCGCAATCATGAACGCATTGTTCCCAAGAGGCTGGATTTCCAGATAATCATAAAAGTTCACAAGTCTCGCGATCTCCTGATCCGGTGCGTTGCGAAGAAGAGCCTGATAAAGCTCTCCGGCCTCACAGGCACTTCCCACAAGAAGCCCCTCCCTGTATTTCTCAAGTACACTCTTCGGAACTCTCGGGCGTCTGTGATAGTACTTTAAATGGGACTGGCTTACCAGCTTATAGAGATTGATCCTTCCAGTCTCATTCCTTGCAAAAACGATTGCATGATAGGTCGGAAGCTTCCGGATCGTATCCGGCGATACAGCACCCTGGCTGTTCATCTCATCCACATCAAATATATCCCTCTCCGCAAGCATCTTCACAAACCGTACAAAAATCTCCGCAGTACAAGCGGCATCATCCACCGCCCTGTGGTGATGATCCAGGGAAACACCAACAGCCTTAGCCACCGTATCCAGCTTAAAACGGTTCAGCGCAGGCAGAAGAAATCTGGCCATGCCCACGGTATCCACATAGGTAAAATCATCCGGGATCCCCTGACGTTTACAATTCTCAATGATAAAGCTCATATCAAAGTCAGCATTATGAGCTACCATCACACAGCCCTGACAGAACTCCAGGAATTCCGGCAACACCTCTTCAATCGTTGGTGCATCAATAACCATGGAATCATTGATGCTGGTCAGCTGTTCAATACGGAAGGGAATCGGCACTTTGGGATTTACAAAGGTGGAAAAACGATCCGTGATCTCACCTTTTTCTACCTTTACGGCACCGATCTCAATGATCTTGCAGGTCAGGGCCGAAAAGCCGGTTGTCTCAATATCAAAAACAACAAAATCCCCGTCCAGACGCTGTCCTTTGGAATTCGTCACCATACCCTTCAGATCATCTACCAGATAGGCCTCCATGCCATAGAGAACCTTAAAATCAGACTCCTTCGGCACGCATCCGCCCCAGGCATCAAAGCAGTGATTCGCCTCCGGGAAAGACTGGACCACGCCATGGTCGGTGATTGCGATGGCCTTATGCCCCCACTCATAGGCGCGTTTTACCAGTGCCTTCGCATCTGTGACCCCATCCATATCACTCATCTTGCTATGGCAGTGCAGTTCCACTCTTTTCTGTGGGCTGGTATCCGTTCTTGCTGTAGTAAAATCCGCGATTTTTTTGATTCCTGTAACATTTCCGATCGTCAGCTCACTGTCAAAACGGTCAATAGTCGTAACGCCCTTCAGCTTCAGGAATGCACCCTTTTTCACGCTCTCCGTCACTTCCGGAACCTGTTCATTACGAAGAAACATCTTTACCACGATACTGTCTGTAAAATCTGTCACAGGAAAAATGAGGATGGTCTTTTCGTTTCGGATTTCCCTTTTTTCAACATCCATAACCTGACAGCGGATGATAACCTCACCCATCTCACCGGTGACTCTCTCCAGAGAGATCGGTTCCCCGTCAAAATCTCTTCCGTAAACCACATCCGGATTGCTGTCCCTCCGGAATCCGAAGCCTCCCCGGAAGTCACCCCGGGAACCTTTCTGCTGCTTCTTGTCAAAAACTTTCTTATCATCTGATTTTTCGTTCTTTTTATCGATGGAATCCTTCTTTGTCTCTTCTTTGGATCCTTCCTGCGCTTTCGCTTCTCCTTTTTCCTCACCGGAAAGCTTCGCATGCTTCAGTACATTCTCAACCTCCTGCCGGATCTGCAGGGCAGCGTTTTTTCGGTATCTGCTCTCTTTCGCTTCCACGAAATCCAGCTCTACCTTAAGATCCATCCCGCACCGCTCACAGAAAACCTTATGAAAATATTCCACAAGGATCTCACTTTTCTGACGGGAGATCACAGTGTCCGGAAGCTCCATCCGCATGGTATCCTTTCCCGAAAAGGTGATCTTTGCCCTGCGGAACATATTGTACTCCAGCATATTATAATTCCGTAACTCCACTTCCATGCTGGAACGGTAGCTTTCCAGGAAATTCTCCGGCGTATACTGCTCTGAAAGATGAAATTTCTCCACAACTGTAACCGTCATGGGAATTCCCGGAAAGCACTGTCTCTCGATCTCATCCTCCAGGGCAAAAATATATTTCTTATGGATCCATCTGCCGCTCTTAATATAAACTCGCAGATGTGTTCTTCCCGGATTCATGGAAACCTTCGTCACAAATACCATTTCCAGAAGCTCTTCCAGCTCCTTCTTTACTTTGAGATGGGGAAATACGTCAAAAAAATCCTTCTCCATTATGACTCCTGTTCATTCCAGGCAAGAAGCTCTTCCCGGAGCGTGTTCAGAAGTTCACCCTCCGGCACTTTCTTTACCACTTCCCCGTGTTTGATCAGAAGACCCACTCCATCACCTCCCGCAACTCCAAGATCAGCCTCTTTGGCTTCTCCCGGTCCGTTTACCACGCAGCCCATAACTGCGACCTTGATATCAAGCGGAACATCCTGGACCATATCCTCCACCTGGTTTGCAAGTCCGATCAGATCGATCCTGGTTCTTCCGCAGGTAGGACAGGAAACAACCTCCACGCCGCCTTTACAAAGTCCCAGCGTCTTAAGGATACGTCTGGCTGATTTCACTTCCTCCAAGGGTGCACCAGTCAGTGAAACGCGGATGGTGTCACCGATTCCCTGGTACAGAATGATCCCAAGTCCAACGGCAGATTTGATATTTCCGGAATACAGTGTCCCGGCCTCCGTGATGCCTACATGAAGAGGATACTGTGTCTGTTCCGCGATCAGCTCATGGGCCTTCGCACACATAAGAACATCCGATGACTTAATGCTGATCACAAGATTATCATATCCCATATCTTCAATGATGTGGACCTTGTCAAGTGCGCTCTCCACAAGACCCTGTGCCGTAACACCGTGGTACTTTTCCACCAGCTCCTTCTCAAGAGAACCACTGTTTACACCCACACGGATTGGGATATTGCGTTCCTTCGCAGTATCAACAACTGCCCTGATCCGCTCCTTCGTTCCGATATTTCCCGGATTGATCCGGATCTTATCTGCGCCGTTCTCCATGGCCGCAATCGCAAGTCTGTAATCAAAATGAATATCAGCCACAAGCGGAATGTGAATCTCATTTTTGATCTGGGACAAAGCCTTCGCCGCTTCCATGGTAGGGACTGCACAACGGATGATATCGCAGCCTGCTTTTTCCAGGGAAAGAATCTGTTCCACCGTTGCCTCCACATCCTCGGTTCTGGTATTGGTCATGGACTGGATCAGCACAGGGTTGCCTCCACCAATAACACGGTTTCCGATTTTTATTACTTTTGTATGGTCTCTGTACATAAAAAAATCTCCTTCATTAATCCTGAAAGGCAGGTGTTCCCAAACGCCCTGCCTTTCCTTTCCTGATGCTTTTCAACAATATTTTTTAATGCCGGATCTCCAGCAGTTTAGATTTCAGTTCATTCTCCATGCGTCTCATATCTGCCTCCGCAGCCTGACGTTTCACCCGGCCCTCCTGCTGGATCTGCATCACATCATCCAGTGTCTTTATCAGCTGCTGGTTGGTCTGCCTGAGCGTTTCGATATCTACAATTCCCCTCTCTGCCTCTCTGGCAGTTTCCACAGATGCAAGATGAAGAGTTTCTGCATTCTTCTTCAGAAGCTCATTTGTAAGATCTGTTACCTGACGCTGTGCCTCGGCTGCTTCTGTGGAATGTGCGATCCCAAGCGCAAGAACCATCTGGCTCTTCCACAGAGGAATGGTATTCACAATGGTTGTCTGGATCTTCTCGATCATTGTCGTATCATTATTCTGTATCATTCGGATCTGTGGTGCTGTCTGCATGGAAATGGTTCTGGTAAGCTCCAGATCATGAAGCTTCTTCTCAAATCTTCCGCACTTATTCTCAAGATCATTAAACGCCTGCGCATCCTCCGGAAGGCCGCTTAATGCAGCCTTCTCCTGAAGCCTGCGAAGTTCACCGTCACGAACTTCCCCAAGCTTCTTTTTGCCTGCAAGAATGTACATGGACAGCTCTTTAAAGTATGCCAGGTTCTGGTCATACATTTTATCCAGCACTGCTGAATCCTTCATCAGGCGCAGCTGATGCTGTTCCAGTGTCTCGGTGATCTTCTCTACATTTCCCTCTACTTTGGCATAACGGTTCTTCAGAGTCTCCACCTTGGCTGTCTGCTTCTTAAAAAAACCAAACAGTCCTTTTTCCTCCGTGGCATCAAAATCCTTCAGTTCCCCTACAACACTGGTAAGAAGCTCTCCTACCTCACCAAGCTCCTGTGTCCGGACATTTTCCAGTGCAGCATCGGAAAAATCTGCCATCTTCTTCTGGGTTCCGGCTCCATACTGCAGGATCTGGTTTGTATTCCCAATATCGATCTTTGCCGCAAAATCATCCACCATCTTCTGCTCCTGCGGGGAAAGAAGCGGCTCCTCGAGCATCGGTTCTTCTGTCTTTTCAGGTTCCTTCACCGCAGTCTCTTCCTTCTTCTCTCCAAACTCCGGCTCCAGTGTCAGCACCGGAGCTTCCATCTCAAAATCCTTAAATTCTGTTCCCATAAATTCTCCTTACATGCCATGCAACGTTTCCTGTGACAGCTCTTTTCCAAAAAATCTCCTGCAGCCTTATCCCTTTTCAGCTTCTTTTTTCATCTTCTCAAAATCATCCTCAGTCAGGCCTTCCTGGGCAAGAATCGTATGCAGCACGGAAATATCTGCTGATACATCCCAGGCTGTATCCCGGAAAATAGAATCCAGAAGCTTCTCGAATGCAACATCTAATGTATCGATCGTATCCTCGATCTCCCGCTTGGCGGCCGAAATATTCTCCCCCTGGATCGGCTGTCTGTCCATATCCTCATAGGCATCCAGAAGCTTCACTGTCATCGGCAGATAATAATCCATCATTTTTCTCAGATCCGGGATCACCTCCGGATGTTCTCCTGCACGCTCAAAAATTTTCTGAACGATCAGCTCCATCCTGGATATCTTCGCGGAAACCTCTGCTCCGGGGATCGCATCGTTGCTCCTTCTTATCTTCGTCAGGAATTCATTGCCCTTTTTCAGAACGTCCTGTGCTTGCGGGTCCATATTCTCCTCAAGCTGTATTCTGGAATCCGCTTCCTGCCTGCGAAGCTCCAGCTGTTTCTGTGTTTCCTGATATTGCTGGTATGTCTCATTACTGGTGATCAGACAGGTTTCCTGGGCATCTACATGTCCTTCCAAAAACCAGCCCCGATCGATCATGCGGCCGACATCCTTTTTTACAAATTTCTCCGGTTTCCCTACTGCCAGGGCAAGCTTCTGGAAATTACAGTATGTGTGGTCTCCCAGGGTCTTGATATATTTCTGGAAACGTCCCAGCCTTCCAAGCCGGTTCGTTCCTGCTCCCAGAAGTACCCCGCCTCCGGCCGCTCCGGCACACATCACTCCAAGCCCTCCGGCTGCAAGTACACCACTGTGTCCAAGTCCCATCCAGATCAGAAGAACCATGGCTCCAAGTCCCATTCCGCTTAAAAGAATGCCGCCGGAAACCGCCATCATCATTCCCTTCAGATTCTCACCGGTAGTCTTACCGTAAAGAAGCTCTGCCTGTTTCTTCGCAGCCTGCTCCTTTGCCTTCTTATTACGACCATAATAAGGACTCTGGCAGGTGTAACTCCTCTTACGGAATTCCGGATCATTTCCCGGTTCAAATACAGAACTCATGGCATTTTTCAACGCTTCACTGCCAGAATCGATCGCCCTGTTCACAGTCTGGTTGATCGTATGGCTCAATTCATGATAGCTGTTGGAATTTACTGCGTTATCTATAATATCCTGGATCCTTTTTCCCAGGTCATCAAATTCGTGATTATCCATTTTTTCCTCCAGTCCACAGATAAGTTTATTATAGCGAAATCCCGCAAAAATTACAAGAGAATGCAAAAAAGGAACAAAAAATTCAAATTTGCCTATTGAAGTCATTACATAAAAGTTTTACAATGGTAAAAAGTAAAAATTCGCAAACGGAGGAATCGTTATGGAAAAAAAGAACATCGACTGGTCCAGTATCGGCTTTGGCTATATGCCAACCGATTACAGATATGTGTCTAATTTTAAAGATGGAAAATGGGATGAAGGTACATTAAGTACAGACCCTAATATCGTACTTAACGAATGTGCAGGCGTGCTTCAGTATTCACAGAGTGTATTCGAAGGACTGAAAGCTTATACAACAGAAGACGGACACATCGTTACCTTCCGTCCTGACCTGAACGCAGAGCGTATCGCTGCTTCTGCTGCAAGACTTGAAATTCCGGTATTCCCGAAGGAAAGATTTATTGATGCTGTTGAACAGGTTGTCAAGGCAAACTCTGCATGGGTTCCTCCATACGGCTCCGGGGCAACTCTTTATCTTCGTCCTTATATGTTTGGTTCCAATGCCGTAATCGGTGTTAAGCCAGCTGACGAATATCAGTTCCGTATCCTTACAACACCGGTTGGCCCGTACTTCAAAGGCGGTGC
>CAVIGE010000046.1:0-20859 GCA_963642325.1 Prevotella sp. CAG:279 | reverse complement strand
CAGATACTCTCCCGTCTTCCCGGCATCTGCCTGGCTTCGCAGAAGATTGATCTGATGCTTCAGGTCATGATATTTCTGGTTGACCACATCCATACTCTCCATGGAAAGCTGATAATTCTTATACTGCATCTCCATGATATTGCGAAGAGCATCTTTTTCCAGACGAAGCTGAATCTCCTTCACCTGGATATGGTACGCATATAATACCGCCATACCGCTTAAATCCACCAGTGTACGGATAATAAAAATATCCATGGCAAAACGTCCGCTGAACAGTCCATTCTGATCCAGATAGCTTAAGTTACTCATCCCCAAAACAGCAGTCCCAACAATCACTACCACCAGCAGCTCACGACGGGTCACATTCAGCTCCTCGATATCTTTTTTGAGATAACGTTCCGTAAGAAAAATAATTCCGAAGAATCCCAGATAGACAACAGCCATGACCACACACTGCCACCCGTCACTGCATCCTGTCAGCTCATGGATATAATAAAAAACCTGCTTCCCGTACATTAAATTTCGTCCTGCATTTTTTCACTTTTTTACGGCCTGCTTTTTTTCCGTTGATCAAAAGCTCAATCTCTGCTGCCCGGGCAAAGACCTCCACTTCTGTGCTCTCCCCGTCACAGCCATGTCATAAAGACCCTGTTTCCACCAGTCTTTCAGGTCTGTGGCATAATCATATTTTGTCTTGTGGATATACCAGACATCCACATACTCATCCATCATCAGCATTCCCTGACGGTCGCAGGCATCCAGAAGTGCCTTTGAGCATGGATAATGAGAGGAGCGGATCGCATTGTAGCCATTTTCCTTTAAGATACGCACCTTTCGTTCCTCTGCCTCCGGGAATGTGCAGGCTCCGAGAAGTCCGTTGTCGTGATGGACACAGGCCCCGCGCAGGATCACCCGCTTTCCGTTTATGGTCATTCCTTCCCTCTCATTCCAGTGAAGAGTGCGCACTCCAAAATGTTCTGTCACCTGGTCGTTTCCAAATACCGTATTCACGGTATACAGGTGTGGGGAATCCGGACTCCATAGCTTTGCATCCGGGATTTTAAGAAGGAATACCGCCCTGTACTTTTCGGAGCTTTTTTTTTCAGATATTCTTTTTTCTGACATTTTTTCTTCGGAAGCTACAAGCTGTCCGCCGTCCCGGATCTGTATTTTCACAGCTCCGGGAACGGAAGTTTTCACCTCCACCTGGATCTGCGCCGGTTCCAGGCTGACAGTCTGAATGTGGATTCCATTTACAGGAATGTGTTCTCTTTCTCCAAGATAAAGCTTTACCGGACGGTAGATTCCTGTTCCGGAATACCACCGGCTGTTTGGCTGATCTGCGTTTCTGGCGATCACCCGGATTGTATTCTCCTCCCCATACTGCAGAAATTCATTTAATTCCACATAAAAATTTGTATATCCATAGGGGCGGAATGCCGCCTTTTTTTCATTAATATAAATTTCCGCATTGTGATATACACCTTCAAATTCCAGAACTGCTTTTTTATCCACATCTTCTTCAGGAACAAAAAAGCTTTTCGTGTATTCGTAATCGCCGCCGATGTACCAGCCGATATTTCCTTCGCCCTGACTTTCTTCACTGCGCATCGAGCTGCGCATGGCATCGTGCGGAAGAGTTACTTTTTTCTCCGTCTCTTTTCTTGTCAGGCACCTGCAGGTCCAGTTTTCGTTAAAATCTCTTTTTTCCATCTTTCATCCCTTTTCTCTCATGATACAAGAAAGAATTCTGCCCGGCTTTTTTATATCATGGAACATTACGGAGTAATTTCTAATGGTATAAAAAAACCGGGCAGCACATTCTTCTGTGTTGTCCGGCTGCATTCTTTCTGTAATAAACTATAACTGCCGCATCCTGAAAATGCAAACACAGTTGGCGGTCAAAACCTGACCGTTCACGAAAGAAACCAATTATTTATTATATTTTTTTATTTCAGTGCCTCTTTTGCGTATCTCAGAAAAACTCGATCCCCATCAGTGTCAGACCCTGGGCTGGTGCCGTCGGCCCTGCTGCCCCACGGTCGCAGGCCTTCAGGATCTTATCCATGCGTTCCGGCGGATACTGTCCGTTACCGATCTCGATCAGGGTTCCGGAAATGATACGGACCATATTGTAAAGGAATCCGGTTCCGGAAATACGGATTGTTACCATATCTCCATCCCGCCACACATCCATGGAGGTCACGGTACGGATCGTTGTCTTTACCTGCGCACCAGAACCGCAGAAGCTGGCAAAATCATGTCGTCCGATCAGGTAAGAGGTTGCCTCCTTCATCTTATCCACATCCAGCCTGTAATGGTAAAAATAAGAATACAGACGTTCTGTTGGCACTGGGAATTTCCGGTTCAGAATGCGATATTCATACGTTTTTTCGCTGTCGCAGTAGCGTGGATGAAAGTCCGGCTCCACCTCCTCCGAAAGCTGGATGCGGATATCCTCCGGCAGTCTCTGGTTCAGTGCATAGGAAAATTTTTCTCCGGGAATCCTGGATTCCGTGTCAAAAACCGCCACATTTCCAAGGGCGTGAACTCCAGCATCTGTACGGCTGGCACCGATCGTCTCGATCTTTTCTCCAAGCAGCTCACTTAAGGTATCATTTAAGACTCCTTGGATGGTCGTTCCGTTTGGCTGTGTCTGCCACCCGGAATACTTTGTTCCATCGTAAGCTACCACAAGTCCTACTCGTTTCATAAAACATCTCCCTTTTACAGTCCGGTCACGCGAAACAGGATGGCAACCGCAAGATATACTGCAAGAATCCCGAAGGCAATGTAATCTCTCTTCTCATAATGCAGCGGTTTCATCTGTGTTCTGTGATCCCCGCCATGGTAGCATCTTGCTTCCATTGCCATAGCCAGATCATTCGCCCTGCGGAAAGCAGAAATAAACAACGGTACAAGAAGCGGGACCATGTTCTTCGCTTTCTGGATCAGGTTTCCGCTCTCAAAATCTGCACCTCTGGCAATCTGTGCCTTCATGATCTTATCGGTCTCCTCAAGAAGGATCGGAATAAACCGAAGGGCAATGGACATCATCATGGCAATCTCATGAACCGGCACATGGATCCTGTTCAGCGGGCGGAGCAGTCTCTCCAGTCCGTCTGTCAGATGATTCGGCGTAGTCGTCAACGTCATGATGGAAGAACCGATCACAAGGTAAACAAGACGGATAGCCATTCTTCCAGCCAGGACAAGGCCTTCTTTTGTTACCTTGATGATCCCGAAGTGCCACAGCACTTCACCCGGAGTCAGGATAATATTGAACACAATGGTGATCAGAAGGATCATAACGATAGCCTTCAGCCCCTTGAACATAAATTTCACAGGAACTCTGGAAATTATGATCATGGAAGCCAGAAATACGGTTGCCACTGCATATCCCCAAAAGGTGTGGAACAGGAATACAGAGACCAGAAATCCCAGAGTTCCCAGGAATTTCGTGCGGGGATCCAGTCTGTGAAGAACGGATTTGGCCGGATAATACTGGCCAATGGTAATGTCTCTGATCATTTTTCCGTTCCTCCTTTATTCAGTAATGGGGAATCCGCTTTCAAAAGTGCGGCAAGGATGCTGTCTCTGGCTTCCTCTACTGTTGTGGCATCTGCATCCACCAAAAGCCCGTGTTCATTGAGGGCATGCATGATATATGTGATCTGCGGTGCGGCAAGTCCCATGTCCTCCAGTTCTTTATAATGGAAAAAAACCTTCTTCGGTTCATCATCAAATACGGCTTCTCCATGGTTCATGACAATGAGACGCTCTACATATTTGGCAATGTCCTCCATACTGTGTGACACCAGCACAATGGTGATGCCTCTCATCTTATGAAGCTCTGCGATCTGATCCAGGATATCATCCCGACCCTTCGGATCAAGCCCTGCAGTAGGTTCATCCAGGATCAGGATCTTCGGGTTCATGGCAAGCACGCCCGCAATGGCAACCCTCTTCTTCTGGCCTCCGGAAAGCTCAAATGGAGATTTCCGGAAATTGGACTCCTTTACTCCAACCTGCGTCAGTGCCTGCTTCGCTTCCTTCTCCGCTTCCTCTCTGGAAAGCCCCTGGTTCATAGGTCCGAAGCACACATCGGAGATTACATCATTCTCAAAAAGCTGATGCTCCGGATACTGGAACACAAGTCCCACCTCACTTCGAAGCTGCTTCCGGTCATATTTCTCAGCCCACACATCTTCTCCGTTGTACAAAATCTGTCCTGAGGTTGGCTGTACAAGAGCATTCAGGTGCTGGATCAGCGTAGATTTTCCGCTTCCTGTGTGTCCGATGATACCGATAAACTGGCCATCCGGGATCACAAGGCTTATATCCTTCAGCGCGTGGCTCTCATAGGCTGTCCCAGGGCTGTAGGTATAAGTTACATTTTTTAATTCGATTGACATAATACACTCACCAGCTCCTCTGTAGTCAGTATTCCATCCGGAACATCCACGCCGGATTTCTTCAGTTCATATGCAAGAAGTGTCACCTGCGGTACATCCAGGCCATACGCCTTTAAGGTATCCACCTGGGAAAAGATTTCCCTGGGAGTTCCCTGCATCACAACATTTCCGCTGTCCATAACATAGACCCGGTCTGCATGGATCACTTCTTCCATGTAATGTGTGATCAGGATGACCGTAACTTTCTCCCTGCGGTTCAGCTCCCGCACTGCCTCCAGAACCTCTTTTCGTCCGTTTGGATCCAGCATGGCTGTCGGCTCATCTAGAATAATACATCTGGGACGCATAGCCATCACTCCTGCAATGGCAACACGCTGCTTCTGGCCTCCGGAAAGCTTGTTCGGTGACTGGTAACGATAAGCTGTCATCCCTACCTTTTCCAGGCTGTCATCTACGCGTTTCCAGATATCATCCGTGGGGATTCCCATGTTCTCAGGACCGAAGCCCACATCCTCCTCCACTACTGTTCCTATGATCTGGTTGTCCGGATTCTGAAATACCATTCCGGCTTTCTGACGGACCTTCCAGAGCTTTGTTTCTCTGGCAGTGTCGATTCCGTCTACCAGCATGGTTCCCTCTGTTGGGATCAGAAGGGCATTCATGTGCTTCGCCAGCGTGGATTTTCCGGAACCGTTATGTCCCAGCACTGCCACAAATTCCCCGGCTTCAATGTCCAGGTTTACATCATTGACTGCGCGCTGCATGTCTACAACATTACCGTCATCGTCATATCTCTGATAGTCAAATCCCAGCTTGAGTGCCTTGATAATTCCCATCTTTTTATTCTCCTCAATCTTCTGTAGCTGCCGGCTCTGCAAGTCCGGTCAGCTCATCGATCAGTTCCCATATCTCCTCCCTGCCCTGCTTGGTCTCTGCTGAAAACGGGAGGATCTTCCCTTCCTTTGGAAGCCCCAGCCCTGTGCGTATCTCCTTCAGGCTCTTCGCTACCTGGCTCCGTTTCAGCTTGTCAAGCTTGGTTGCAATGATCACCGGTTCATATCCATTGTGGCAGACCCAGTCATACATCTGCTTATCATTGGCAGAAGGCTTGTGGCGGATATCCACCAGGAGAAAAACAGCCCGGAGTTCTTTTGAAGCATGAAGATAGCCTTCGATCATTTTTCCCCATTTTTCCTTTTCTGCCGCAGAAACCTTTGCATAACCGTAACCCGGCAGGTCTACGAGATACATTGCTTCGTTGATATTATAAAAATTGATCGTCTGCGTTTTTCCCGGCTGTGCACTGGTTCTGGCCAGTGCCTTGCGGTTCATCAGACCATTGATCAGGGAGGATTTCCCTACATTTGATTTTCCCGCAAAAGCTACCTCCGGTCTTCCTGTGTCCGGGATCCTGCTTGTGATCCCGCATACAATGTCCAGCGATACGTTTTTGATTACCATTTGTTGTTCCTCCCATTTCTGTCATGGTCATGCAAGAGCTTCACCAAGAACATCCTTCATATTATCCACAAACTGAATGTTCAGTCCATAGAGGATCTCTTTATCCATCTCCTCGATATCCGGGCGGTTTTTCGCCGGGACAAGGACTTCTTTTATTTTTGCATATTTGGCTGCAAGGAGCTTCTCCTTAAGCCCACCGATCGGAAGCACACGGCCCCTTAATGTGATCTCGCCTGTCATGGCAAGATCTGCACGTACCGGCTTCCCAATAATAGCAGAAAGCATGGCTGTTGCCATGGTAATACCCGCGGACGGGCCATCCTTCGGAACGGCTCCCTCCGGGATATGTACGTGGATATCCTTTTCCTGGAAAAATTCCGCATCGATCCCGTACTCATCTGCAACAGAACGGATATAGCTGATCCCGGCCTGTGCGGATTCCTTCATCACATCTCCAAGCTGTCCTGTGAGAAGCAGTTCACCTTTGCCCGGCATAATATTGACCTCGATCTGCAAGGTATCACCCCCCGCCTCGGTCCATGCAAGACCACGGGCGATTCCGATCTCATCTTTTTCGTTGGCCATAAGATAATCGTATCTTTCTTTTCCAAGGAACCTTGAAATATTTCTCGAGGTGACAACGACCTTATCTTTCCCTTCTTCCATAAGAACTCTTGCTGTCTTGCGGCAGATACGCCCGATGTTCCGCTCAAGAGAACGGACACCGGCTTCCTTCGTATAACTGTTGATCAGCTTGCCAAGTGCTGCCGGCTGGATCACCAGTTTGCCTTCCGGGATTCCGTTGACCTCCATCTGTTTCGGGACCAGATGTTCTCTCGCAATGTGTTCCTTCTCATTCTCTGTATATCCGGGGATCTCCATCAGCTCCATACGGTCAAGAAGTGGTCTCGGAATTCCCTGTACATCATTAGCCGTTGCAATAAAGAGAACCTCGGAAAGATCCTGGGGAATCTCTACATAATGGTCATTGAACATACTGTTCTGTTCCGGATCAAGCACCTCAAGGAGTGCCGCTGAAGTATCTCCCTTGTAATCGCTGCTTGTCTTATCGATCTCATCAAGGAGCATCAGCGGATTGCCTACTCCGGCTTCTCTCAGTGCAGCGGTGATCCTTCCGGGCATTGCTCCAACATAAGTCTTCCGGTGCCCACGGATCTCTGCTTCGTCACGGACACCGCCGAGACAGATGCGGACATATTCCTTGTTCATAGCTTCTGCAACCGAACGGGCAATGGAAGTCTTACCGGTTCCCGGAGGTCCCACCAGACAAAGGATCGGGCTTTTGCCCTTATGTGTCAGCTTGCGTACTGCAAGGAATTCCATAATACGTTCCTTCACATCCTTCAGTCCGTAATGGCCTTCCTCAAGAACCTTCCAGGCTCTTTCAAGATCCTCGGAATCTTCCGATTTCTTATCCCACGGAAGTGAAAGGACCGTCTCAAGATAGCCTCTCTGCACGGTTGCCTCCGCTGCGCTGGATGCCATGCCCTTAAAACGGCTGATCTCCCTTGAGATCTTTTCTTTTACTTCATCGGAAGCCTTAAGCTCCTCAAGCTGTTTTCGGAATTCCTCGATATCGTCAGCTGTAGTATCCTCGCCCAGTTCCTCACGGATGGTCTTAAGCTGTTCACGGAGAATGTATTCTCTCTGATTTTTGTCGATATGGGCCTTCACCTTTCGCTGGAGATCCTTTGTAATGTGGATCACCTCGATCTCACTCCCAAGAAGTGCTCCCAGGATTTCATAACGGTCATTAAGCGATACGGCCTCAAGAAGCTTCTGTTTATTCTGATAGGACATCGGAAGATTCACCGCGATCTGATCAATGGTCTCCCTGATATCCTCAATACCCATGATCTGGTTTACGAGATCTCTGCTTATCTTACCGCTCTCTCTGCAATATTTCTGGAAAAGCTCCCGGATGCTTCGGAGCATGGCATCCTTTACAGGCTCCGGATAAGTCTCCTCCCTGGCTGTGACAACCTCGCACTCAGCCTTCAGATACGGTTCCTCCTGCTCCAGGCTTAAAAGCTCTGCCCGCTCCTGTCCTTCTACCAGAACACGGTAAAGATCCTGCGGAAGCTTCACCACCTGTTTGATGTAGGCAATGGTTCCTATCTGGTACAGGTCGGATACTCCTGGTATTTCAACCTCCGGATCCTTCTGCGTCAGCAAAAAAACCTTCTGGTCATGAAGCATCGCTGCTTCCACGGCACGGACCGATCTCTCCCTGCTCACATCAAAGTGTACGATCAGCTCCGGCAGAACCGTAGTTCCGCGAAGAGCGATCATTGGCAATATATTGACCTGATTTGTCATTTATGTCAGTCCCTTCATCAAGCTGTTTCCGGCTTGCCTTTCTTTCTTGAACGGGATGTTTTGTGTCCTGCCTTCTTCACAGGAGCCGAAGCCTCCCCGTAGATGATCTCCGCTTCTCCGGTTCCTTCCACTGCCTCTTTTGTGATGATACATTTACGGATCGTATCATCGGACGGAGTCTTGTACATCAGGTCCATCAGCGTATGTTCCATAATGGAACGAAGTCCTCTGGCACCGGTTTTTCTCTCAAGAGATTTCCGCGCAACAGTCTCAAGTGCCTCATCCTGGAACTCAAGCTCCACGCCATCCAGCTCAAAAAGCTTGTCATACTGCTTGGTAAGAGAATTCTTTGGCTCTTTCAGGATACGGATCAGGGCTTCCTCATCAAGAGACTCCAGTGTCACAACGACCGGAACTCGTCCGATAAACTCAGGGATCAGGCCGAATTTAATGAAGTCCTCCGGCATAACCTCCTTCAGGACTTCACCTACATTGCGTTCTTCCTTCTCGGAAACCTCCGCACCAAAGCCAATGGATTTCGTGTCCTGTCTGGATTCAATAATCTTCTCCAGTCCATCAAAAGCACCGCCGCAGATAAACAGGATATTTGTTGTATCGATCTGGATAAATTCCTGATGCGGATGCTTTCTTCCTCCCTGTGGCGGTACGCTTGCAACAGTTCCCTCAAGAATTTTCAGAAGTGCCTGCTGTACGCCTTCACCGGACACATCTCTTGTGATGGAAGTATTCTCAGATTTTCTCGTGATCTTGTCGATCTCATCAATGTAGATGATTCCGTACTGTGCACGTTCAATGTCATAATCTGCTGCCTGGATGATCTTCAGAAGAATATTTTCAACATCCTCACCGACATAGCCTGCCTCTGTGAGAGTGGTGGCATCTGCAATGGCAAAAGGAACATTCAGAAGCCTTGCCAGGGTCTGCGCAAGAAGTGTCTTACCGGAGCCTGTCGGACCGAGCATAAGGATGTTACTCTTCTGCAGTTCAACATCCAGGCTTCTGGAAGCAAGGATTCTCTTGTAATGATTGTAAACAGCCACCGAAAGTGCTTTCTTTGCATCGTCCTGTCCAATGACATATTCATCCAGGATACTGTGGATCTCTTCCGGTTTCAGAAGGTTGATCCCTGTTCCGTAATCATCATCATTGTCATACATACTGAGTTCTTCTTCCATGATCTCAGAACAGATACCGATACATTCATCGCAAATATATGCTCCATCCGGACCTGCGATCAGCTTGCGTACCTGATCTTCAGTCTTATGGCAAAAGGAACATCTTACTTTTACTTCTCTTACTTTATCTGCCATATGATTTCGTTTCCTTTCTAAACATGAATGTCCGTCTCTCACAGACATTCAAAATTCCTTTTTAAAGCAAGATAAGACTCCTGTGTTTTTACAGGAGTCTTTTCTTACGCATTATTTGTGGACTACAACACCGTCGATCAGGCCATATGCCTTAGCCTCTTCAGCTGTCATATAGTTATCACGGTCAGTATCTTTCTCCACAATCTCAAGAGGCTGTCCGGTATTCAGAGAAAGAATTTCGTTCAGCTTCTTTTTGGTTTTTGCGATCTGGTCAGCTACGATCTGGATCTCAGTAGCCTGCCCCTGTGCACCGCCTGATGGCTGGTGGATCATGATCGTTGAATTCGGAAGTGCGTATCTTTTGCCCTTGGCACCGGAGGACAGGAGAAAAGCTCCCATACTGGCTGCCATTCCAAGGCAGATTGTAGATACATCACATTTAATATACTGCATGGTATCATAAATTGCCATTCCGGCAGTTACGGAACCGCCCGGGCTGTTGATATAAAGCTGGATATCCTTGGAAGGATCTTCCGCCTCCAGGAAGAGAAGCTGTGCAACGATCAGGTTCGCACTGACATCGTTTACCTCTTCCCCAAGGAAAATGATTCGGTCCTTAAGAAGCCTTGAATAAATATCGTAGCTTCTTTCTCCTCTGCTGGTCTGCTCAATGACGTAAGGTACTAAACTCATTTTGCCCTCCATTTCCGAGGTTTATTACGCCTCTACAGCTGCATCGGCAACGAATGTAACAGCCTTCTGAACAGCCATATCCTTCTTCATCTGCTCCATCTCGTTCTCACCGATGAGTTCTTTTAATTTGTCTGCTTCCATCTTGTACATCTCTGCCATCTTGGAGATCTCTTCGTTTACCTCATCCTCTGTTGGCTGGATGTTCTCTGTCTCAGCAATTTTCTCAAGAACCAGTCTTGTCTGGATTCTCTTAAGAGCCTGTGGCTTCATGTCTTCCATCATCTTGTCTGCGCTCATGCCTGTGAACTGGAAGTACTGCTCCATGGAAAGACCCTGGGACTGCATTCTTCTTGAAAAGTCGTCAAGCATCTGGCGGGTCTGTGTCTCGATCATTGCATCCGGGATATCCATCTGGGCATTCTCGATCACTTTATCTACTGCTGCGTCCTCTTTCGCACGGCGTGCATCCTCTGCCTTCTTCTCTGTCAGATTCTTCTTAACGTCTTCCTTGTACTCAGCAAGTGTATCAAACTCAGATACATCCTTGGCGAAGTCATCATCAAGCTCCGGAAGCTCCTTTGCTTCGATCTTCTTAACGTCACACTGGAATACTGCTTCTTTACCAGCCAGCTCTTTAGCCTGATATTCCTCCGGGAATGTAACCTTAACCTCTACGTGGTCACCTGTGTTCGCACCAACAAGCTGCTCCTCGAAGCCCGGGATGAATGTGTTGGAACCAAGTGTCAGCGGATAGTCTGTTCCCTTACCGCCCTCGAATGCTTCTCCGTCTACAAAGCCCTCGAAGTCGATGGTTGCTGTATCGCCGTTTGCAGCTGCGCGATCCTCAACTGTGATCGTTCTGGAGTTCTTCTCCTGCTCTTTCTTAAGCTCTGCCTCAACCTCCTCGTCTGTTACCTCTGTCTCAGACTTCGGAACCTCAAGTCCTTTATAATCACCAAGAGTTACCTCTGGTTTGGTAGCTACTTCTGCTGTAAAGATAAATGGTTTGCCTGGCTCAGCCTGTGTTACATCGATCTTAGGCTGGGAAACGATCTCAAGCTCACACTCAGCAAGTGCTTTGCTGTAATGCTCAGGGATCAGTGCGTTGGCAGCATCCTCAAGGAATACTCCCTTGCCGTACATCTGCTCGATCATCTTTCTTGGAGCCTTGCCCTTACGGAAGCCAGGGATGGAAATTCTTCCCTTTGCTTTCTGGTATGCACCCTGCATTGCCTTGTCAAGATCCTCAGCGGAAACCTCGATTGTAAGTTTCGCCATGTTTTTCTCCATTTTCTCCACCTGTAAACTCATGTTTCTTGTTCCTCCTTAATTATATCGAGTTCAATACCTTATATAATAATAATTAACACTCGCATTTTATATATTTACAGTCATTTCAGTAGTATAGCATAGTCACTGTAAAAACGCCAGTATTTTTTTCGCCTTATACGGCCTTATAAAGCTGTTTTCTAGTAAAAAATCTCCGTTGAATATACCACGGACTCTGCGATTTCCTCTGCTTTCGCCCTTCCTTTAAGCTGACGGATCAGAGAAAGGCTGAAATCTATCGCTGTTCCAAGTCCTCTGCTTGTTGTTACATTACCGTCTACAACAACAGCTTCCAGGGATGTTTTCGCACTTGTAAGCTGCTCCATTACGGATGGATAGGAGGTTGCGTTTCTGCCCTTAAGGAAGCCAAGTCTCTCAAATACTCCCGGTGCCGCACAGATAGCCGCTACCTTGCCTCCCTTCTCATAAAAATCCGTGAGAAGTTCTGTAAGTGGTTTGTATTCCTCGAGATATCTTGTCCCTGGCATTCCTCCCGGGATCACCAGCATGTCTGCATCTGAGAAATCACATTCCCCAAAGGTGCAGTCTGCACTGAGATCGATCCCGTGGGAGGTCCGAATCTCTTTTGTCTCTTTAATAGATACTGTCCGGATATCAATTCCTGCTCTCCGCATCAGATCCACCACGGTCAGTCCCTCAATATCCTCAAACCCATCTGCGAAAAAAATGTATACCCTGCTCATAATGCTTCCATCCTTTCTTATCTATATGTTATGTTTCCGGGTTTTTCCGGTATTTTTTGTCTTATTTTATAATGCTTTTTTCTGCATGAAATGTCAAGGAAAATGCGGCTGAAACATGAATGGAGATTGCACAAAAACCTCATCTCATATAAAATAGGGGAAGCACATTTCAAACAGGAGGTATCTGTCTTATGGAAATCGAACGCAAGTTTCTGATCCCCAGGGAGAATCTGCCGGATAATCTGGCTTCCTATCCCTGCCACAGGATCGAGCAGGGCTATCTCTGCACCTCACCGGTAGTACGCGTCCGCAGACAGGATGATGAATATTTTCTCACCTATAAATCAAAGGGACTCTTGAGCCGGGAGGAATACAATCTTCCGCTGACTGCCGATGCCTACGAACATCTCCGTCCCAAGGCTGACGGCATCCTTATCACAAAGGACCGCTACGTGATCCCGGAGAGGGACGGACTCTTTATTGAACTGGATGTCTTCCATGGAGAATACGAAGGACTTTTTCTTGCCGAGGTGGAATTTCCCACAGAAGAAGCTGCCAATTCCTATACTGCACCGGACTGGTTCGGAGAAGATGTAACTTATTCCACAAAATATCACAACAGTACCATGAGCCAGGGCTGGTAGGGGCTTGTATTTTTTGTCAGAAGTGCTATAATGGGATGGCAGGCAGATATAGTTCATCGGTAGAATATCAGCTTCCCAAGCTGAGGAGGCGGGTTCGATTCCCGTTATCTGCTTTTTACGCCAATGGCGGCACGCTTTTTTGGAGAGCGTGCCTTTTTTATAATCAAAGGAGGATTTTTATTATGAAGATCGGCTTTATCGGATGCGGAAATATGGGTTCTGCAATGATCAGCGGTATTCTCCGCCAGGAGATTTTTTCCAAAGACGAGATCATTGTTTCCAATCTTACGGAAGAGGGCAGGGCTCGCAGTGAAAAAAATCTCGGCGTTGTCACAACTCTGGATAACAATGAAGTCGTCCGCTCCGCAAAAACAATCATCCTTGCAGTAAAACCACAGTTTTACGAGGAAGTCCTGAATGAAGTCCACCAGAGTCTCACCAAAGAGCACACCATCATCGGAATCGCCCCCGGAAAAACCCTCGCATGGCTGGAAGAAAAAGCCGGACTTCCTCTGAAGGTTGTCCGCTTCATGCCAAATACTCCCGCACAGGTTGGCGAAGGCATGACTGCCGTATGTGCCAATGAGCGGGTTTCCGGGGATGAGCTGGATAAAATCCTTAAGATCACAGAGAGCTTCGGCACTACAGAAGTGATCCCGGAACGTCTTATGGATGCTGCGGGGGCTGTAGGCGGCTGTGCCCCGGCTTATGTATTTATGTTTATCGAAGCTATGGCAGACGCTGCCGTGAGCCAGGGAATGCCTCGTAAACAGGCTTATAAATTCGCCTCCCAGACAGTGCTTGGCAGTGCGAAGATGGTTCTTGAGACAGGCAGACATCCGGGAGATCTGAAGGACATGGTCTGCTCTCCTGCCGGAACTACCATCGAAGGTGTACGCACACTGGAGAAGAATGGCTTCCGCAGTGCTGTATTTGAGGCTCTGACTGCTGCTGCTGAGAAAGGAAAAAAATTATAGGTTACAGCTTTGTCACAGACAGCAAAAAACTCCGTGTCAGTCTGCACTCAGGCAGACCTCACGGAGTTTTTTATTATTCTGGTTGATCGGAGAATCCAAGTAAAACCGATAGCCCTTATCCAAAAGAGCTTTTTTCGGAAAGCTTCTCCCTGCTGGTTTCCCGAAACATCTTATATTCTCCTCTGTTCACTTGTTCTCATTTCACCGTCTGTCCCGGTATGAGCTTGCAGGTGGAAAAAGATTTGAATTTACAGGATATCGCACCCTTCATCTCCTGCTCCAGAAAAAGCATGGCCACATATGCTTTTTCCAGGTGTTCCATCCGAAGAGCGGTGAGAAGAATATCTCCGGTAAGGTAATCCGGGATCTCATCTACACCGATCAGGGACACATCCTCCGGAACAGAAATCTTCTTCTGGCGCAGGGCACGCATCACACCAATGGATATCTGATAATTTTCCATGATAAATGCGTCCGGAAGCTCATGGTTCTCCAGATATTTCAACATTCCCTCGCAAACCTCACCGGTTGTTTCCCCAATCTGGCAGATCGAATCCGCTTCCAGTGTCAGACTGTTTTTTCGAAGTCCGGCACGAAATCCCGCACGGCGCTGTTGAAAATTAAAAATATCCTGTGTGTTTGCCAGGTATTTGATGTTTTGGCAGCCTCTGGATACCAGATAATCCACACAGTCCCTGACCCCTTCTACTCCGCCAAAGGCAACACAATGATACTCATTTCCAAGATCATTATCATAAATTACCATCGGCTTTTGTATTTTTCGAAATGGGGAAAACTGCTCCGGCTTCATCTCCGTAGCATATAAGATCACACCGGCTACATTCCCCTCATTGGCTTCCTGCACAGCACGCTCCACATCCTCCGTCATCTCAGACGAAACATAGGTTACGCTGAGAATATACCCCATTCTCCTGGCCTCACGCTCAAACACGGTCATACTGTCAGGACATACATCCAGCTCAAAATTTTTTACAAACCTTAAGTTATTGTCAATAAAAAGTACCTTGATAAGATCCCTGTTCTCGGTTATTTCTTCCTCTTTTGTTTCCTTCGGTTTCCCGTTGATCTCTTCTATATAATCAAAAATCCTTCGTCTGGTTTTATCGCTGACTCCTGGTTTGTCATTTAAAACCAGGGATACTGTTGCCTTGGAAAGATTAAGATTTCTGGCTATATCTGCTGCTTTGATTTTCATTCTGTACCCTCTTGATCTTAACATCTTCTCCTTGATTTTAAACATTTTTTATCTCTCTGTCAACACAAAGCAGGGAGCCGCCTTCCGGCAGCTCCCTGTAAATTATTTAACTTCCCGTACCCGCACAGCCATGTATTCTCTTCCCGGCAGGTCGATTCGGAACTTGCCTTTAAAGATTCCTCTGTTCTCGATCGTCATGTTCCAAGTATCGATCACTTCCACCTCAAACTCCGTCTCATCATCAATATGATACTCACGGAATGACGGACGCATAAAGCTGTAATAAAAAATATAATATTTAATATCCTGAAGACTGTTATCTACAGATGCACCAACCTCATCCCACTGATTTTCGAGCGGCCTAAGACCTGGTGCAGGAGTCTCCTCCATGATCCTCTGGAGGAATTTAAATCTCTCAGGACTCTCTCCATGAAGCCTGCCGCCATGGGACCACCAGAGGATTCCCTCATCATTCATATAAGTCTCGCCGTGTCCCGGATAAGCTCCCCGGCAGAATGCCTCCCAGAAACGTCTCGTCATTTCTTTTCCGCTGATATTTCCCCAGCCATGCTGGATATTTCCTTCATAGGCAATCTCATCCAGAACTACCGGTTTCTTATAACGGATACGCCACTCATTTACCATCTCGGAGGATTTGTAAAGATCCTGTCTCTGGATGCTGCAATGTGTGATCCACGGTCTTGTATAATCGTAAAAGCTCTTGCAGTTGTGGATGGAGCGAAGATGATTGTATACATCCTTCTCCTGGATGATGGACGCGTAACGCTCCCAGTCCTCTGTAGTCTTTTTCGGAAAAAGATCGTACTCGTTTGCGAGAGACCACCATACATTTCTGTATGCGCTGACTCTGGCAATGAGATATTTCCAGTAAAGATCGTCACACTCTGCGCTCATCTCACTGAAGCCCCAGCGGTCATATGGGTGCATGACAATGATATCTGCCTGAATGCCAAGATCCATCAGTTTTTTCACACAGTCATCAATGTGCTGGAAATGCTTTACATTGAATCTCTTATAATCGAAATCATTACCCTCTGCACAGCCAACATAGTCCTGGAAGTTCTCGGATGTCAGAACGGAGCTGTCCATCGGAGTTCCCTCATATGGATAGCTGACCGGCTCGTTTAAGTTATAGTCATAATGCTTCGGGAATACGCAGAAACGGATCTTATTAAACGCGCTGTCTGCCAGTGTCTCCAGTGTCTGCTTCTGCAGCTCCTCACTCTGAAGCTCCCATACATAACAGGTTGTTCCGATGGAATAATACGGTTTTCCATCCTCATATGCCATGTGATAGGTATAGGATACACGGACCGGTCCGTGGTTTCCCTCTTCTGCCGGTGTCACATGAAAGGCTCCTGTATATACCTCATCCGAAAAGCTTCCTTTGATCTCAAATGTGTAATCGCCCTCAAATGACGGCATGAAACGCACACGGTAGATTCCGTCTCCATCATAAAAACCATCTACGGTTTTGGTCTCTTCTTTGCCTTTAAAGGTTCCCTGGATCGCATAATCGGTAAACGGATTCCCCTCATGCTTACCAGGCATTTCCGCCTCAAAGGTTCCCCATTTTTCCAAAGTCTCTGTATATTTACACGTACTCATAAATTTACCCTCTTTCTTTCTCTTGCCGGACGGATAAAGAAATCTGCCGCCAGCTGTTCACAGGTTATCCTCCGGTTCATCCGGATCAGGATTTAACTGCTCCGGCCATACCTTCTACGAAATATCTCTGGAAGATCAGATATACAACCATAACCGGGATAACGGAAACAAGTACACCCGCACACAGATAACCGTAATCCGTTCCGTGCTCACCAACGAAGGTCATGATACCAACAGGTACTGTCTTCATTGCATTATCGTTGATGATAACGCTGGCCAGAAGATACTCGTTCCATGTGGAAAGGAAGTCTGTGATAAACAGTGTTGCGATCGCAGGCTTCGCGATCGGAAGGATAATTTTATAAAAAAGCTGCCATTTGTTACAGCCGTCAATACATGCAGCCTCATCAATATCCTTCGGGATTCCCAGCATAAAACCTCTCATGATCAGGATGCAGTAGGAAATACCAAATCCGATATAAACATAGAATAATCCGAAATATGTATTCAGAAGATTCAGCTTGCTGTAGATAATGTTGATCGGTACAAGTGCTGTCTGCATCGGAAGCATCATACCAATAAGAAAGAATACAAAAAGTCCTACACGATGTTTGATATTCAGTCTTGTCAGTGCAAAGGAAGCCATTGCCCCTACAAAGATACCAAGCGGAACCTTCAGGCAGGAGATGATCAGGTCATTTTTCATATAGTTGAAAAGATTTCCCTTTGTGATGGCATTGGTAAAGTTGTCCCATGCGATCTCAGCCGGAAGCTGGAAGAGACTTAAGCCGCTCATGAAATCCTTTTTATGCTTTAATGCCGTTACAACAAGTGTAAAGATCGGTACGATCCAGATCAGTGCAAGAATGATCAGAAGCACATACAGCAGCACTTTTTTTGTAATTTTTTTACTTTTTCCGTCCATTGTCTGCACCTCCTACTTTTCTTTTGCCGTAAAGGAAATATACGGAATGATTACCACAAGCATCATAACAACCATGATACATGCTACCGCCGTTCCCATACCTACATTATTATACTGGAATGTCTGTGAATACATATAGGTAGCAAGAACCTGGGTGGAGTTGTTCGGACCGCCACCGGTAAGTCCCTGTACAATATCATAAACCTTCATGGCTGCTACGATCAGAGTTGCAAGCACCATAACAAAGGTCTCTTTCATAAGCGGTACTGTAACGCTTATGAATTTACGAATCGGACCTGCACCATCGATGGTTGCCGCCTCAAGAACATCTGGTGATACGGACTGAAGGCCTGCCAGAAAAAGGATCATCGGCTGTCCGATCCCCTGCCACAGTGCTGCCGCAAAAATGGCATACAGGCTGACCTTCGGATCAGAGATCCATGTCTGTTTGAAATTAATTCCAAGTGCCTTGAAAAACTGATTGATAAATCCGATATTCGGATTGTAGATCCATCTCCAGATGATCGCTACCGCGATCGGTGCGATAACACACGGGAAATAAAAGAATGCGCGGAATACCGTACGTCCGCGGAACTGTTTATTGAGGATCACTGCAAATCCAAGAGAAACGGTCATCATAAGTACGATCGTCAGCACGATCCAGATGAGGTTATTTTTCAATGCAATAAGGAAGGTTGCATCGTTTGTAAACAGATTGATATAGTTCGCCAGACCTACAAATTCCTTCTCCGCAACACCGTTCCATTTAAACATGCTGATAAACAGTGAGTAAAATACAGGTACTACGATGACGGAAAGGTAGATCACTGCTGCCGGTATCAGAAACGCATATGCGCCAAAATCGATCTTGCTTTTTTTCTTCATTCCGGATTACCTCCATTTTTCGAAAAAGAGCGGCCAAAGCCTGCGCCCTGGCCGCTCCGTTATGCTTTTATGATTATTTAGCCTGATATTCCTCGATTGCTTTCTGGATATTAGCTGCTGCATCTTCCGGTGTCATCTCGCCGTTTGCAACCGCATCCTGTGCATTGAAGAGTACATCTGCAACCTCTGTCGGGAATGCCTGGTCAGTGATCGTGAATGTTCCGTTTGTATTGGAGGTTTCAAGCATACCATTTACGTTAACCTGCTCAGCCGGAGCCTCTGCGCCCTGTACAGGAAGCGGTACGTTGTAGTACTCACCATACGTTTCAACATTCTCATCACTCTGATAGTAATCCATGAACTTCACGCAGGCATCAAGCTCTTCATCAGAAAGATTTGCATTGAACTGTGTCATCTCTGCAAAAGCAGACATACGGTTGTCATCGCCTGACGGGAATGCAAATACGCCATAATCGTTAGGATCCAGATCGTTCTGGATAAACTGGCCGTCATACCACTGGCCCTGAAGATCCATTGCGCACTCGCCGGTTCCCATTGCCATGATCGTATCGTTCGGGTCAAGGGTAAGGAAGCCATCCGGGAAGTATCCTGCATCAACCCACTCTTTATATTTCTCGAAAGCCTGTACAACTGCATCGCAGTTCCAGCTCTCCTCAAATGTGTTCAGCTTGTCATGAAGCTCAGCACCTGCATAGTGCTCAACAAGAAGCTCAAACCATCTCATTACATGCCATCCGTTAAGTCCGGCTGTATCCATTGGTGTGATTCCGTTATCCTTCAGAGTTTTAAGAGCTGCTTCAAAATCCTCAAAAGTAGTAGGAACTTCGATTCCGTTATCTTCAAAGATCTGTTTGTTGTAATAAACGCCAAGTGCATTGTAGCTTGTCGGATATCCGGAAAGCTTGTTTTCGAATGTGCAGAGATTTAAGGATGCTTCTGTAAACTTATCGCTCCATCCGTTATCTTTTGCATACTGTGTGAGATCATATGTCTTACCGTTCTCCTCATAGAAGCTTCCAAGGCTTCCGCCCCAGTTAAACCACATGCTTGGAAGTGTATCGGAAGAAGCTGCCACCTTGCATGCATCCTTGATACCATCTGTATCATAGAAGGAAGCTGTCACCTTAATATCCGGGTTTGCTTCGTTGAATGCCTCCACGATCGGCTCAACTGCATTCTGTCTTGTGTTCAGTGTCCAGAAAGTAACTTCTGTTGCAGCACTTACAGAAGAAGCCATTCCGAATACCATTGTTCCTGCAAGTACCGCTGCCATTGCCTTTTTAAAATTCATACCATGTCCTCCTTTAAACTTTTCCCTTATTTTGTTTAGTTATTTGTTTAGCGTCTCTCGTTTTCTGTTAAATTTAAGATAGCATATCGTTTAACTTTTTTCAACTATTTTTTACCTTTTCTACATTTATCATAATTATTTATATCTGTTTTTGTCTATTTTGCACGATATCTTGTGTTTAAGAGTTTAATATTGATTATTTGTATGTAAAAAGAAAGCCCGGGAGTTTTTAAACTTTCCCGAACTTTCTGTCAATTTTTAAACACAATATATGATCGTCATTTCAGTTTTGTTCCGTATCTGTCAGTCCGCAGAGTGCTGAACAATTGCCTTTCTGGCATATTCTGTCTGCACAAGATCCTCGTAATCCGCACGCTCCGGCAATTCACCTGCATCCTCCAGGATATCCTGGAGAAGCTCAAAGCTGTCTTCTTCAAAGACCAGGTTTTCCTTCCAGGTATCCTGATCATAGTATCGCTTCACGATAGTGCTGATGGTTTCAAGGTCTGTTTCCGCAAACTGCGGCGCGATGATCTCTGCGATCTCCTCCGGCGTATGGCTCTGTACATAGTCCATTCCTTTCTGAAGTGCATTGGTGAATTTCTGGATGATCTCCGGATTCTCCTTCATATAGCTTGTTTTTGCACTGTAGGATGTGTAAGGCACATACCCGGATGCTTCTCCAAGAGATGCCACCACATAGCCTGCCCCTTCTTTTTCCAGGATCGTTGCAGACGGTTCAAACTCTACCGTATAAGCAGCGGAAGCATCCCCGGTGAAGGCTGCCGCCGTGGAACCGAAATCGATACTCTGGTCAATGGTCAGGTCTGTTTTCGGGTCAATGCCGTTTTTCTTCAGGATATACTCAAATACCATTTCAGGCATGCCACCTTTTCGTCCGCCAAGGACTTTTTTTCCCTTCAGATCCTCCCATTTGAAATCAGGCATCTCTTCCCGGGCAACAAGGAAATTTCCGGCGCGCTGGGTAAGCTGTGCAA
>CAVIGE010000045.1:10065-21029 GCA_963642325.1 Prevotella sp. CAG:279 | reverse complement strand
TTTTCGGAAAAGGCAACAACTATCACTACTATATCTTCTCGAAAGGCGGATTCACTGACGGACTTCTTCAAGCGCAAGCGCGTGGTGAAGTTCAGCTGATAACGCTGGAAGATCTCTACAGGTAAACAAATCGATCGTGCGAACTGGGAAAACAATTTGGCATTCTGTGCACAATATGCTATACTGAGAAACAGAAGCAAGTATATTCAAATACATTTTGAGTGGGAGTGCTAAACTCCCATGCAGGGAGGCGCAGAGATGAAAAAGATTCATATGTTTTTGCTGCTTATAGCAGCAATGCTTGTGGTACAGATGTACGAGCCGATTACAGTCTGTGAAGTACAGGCTGCAACTGAGATAACCGCAAAAAAAACGACAGCAAAGAAAAACGGTTTTTACAAAGAAACACCGAAGAAATATTGTTATTATAAAAATGGCAAAAAAATCAAAAATCAGTGGAAAACCATTAAGGGTAAAAAATATTATTTTGGTAAAGATGGATATGCTTACAGAGGAAGATGCCTGGTAAATGGTGTTCGCTATATGTTTCGCTCAGATGGAACACTTTACACCAGAAAGAACTCCGGTCTCATCACCATCGGAAAAGCCAGGTATTATCTTTATAAAAACGGAAAATTGCGCACAGGATGGTTTCAGTCAGGCGGTTATACATACTATGCAGATAAGAAGGGTGTTATAGCCCGAAATACAACTTATGATGGTATTAAATTTGACAAGCAGGGTCGTGCGAAGAAGACAGAGTCACTGCGGCTCAAGATGACAGCGAAGAATATCATCAAGTCCGTCACAAACAGTAAAATGTCAAAAAGAGAGAAGCTGAGGGCCTGCTATAATTATCTGGCATATAGTGACCATTTTTATTATTATGTATGGGCAGACCCGGATATTAATGCAAAGAAATGGTGGATTGGATGTGCCCAGAAAATGTTCGACCAGAGAAGAGGAAACTGCTATGGTTTTGCCTGCACGTTTGCTGCCCTGGCAAAAGAACTCGGCTATAATCCCTATGTGATCTGCGGAAGAGTCCCCGGAAGCAGAGATCATGCGGCTGATGGATATACAAGACATGGCTGGGTACTGATCAATGGACTGCATTATGATGCGGAAGGGGCGTTTGCCGGCTGGGGTGGATGCTTTGGAACCAGGAGTTTTACAACGGATTATCAGGTTCAGAAAACGGTACAGTTTAAATATTAACCTGAAAAATTAAAAATGAAAGGGCGGATTCACATGAAAAAGAAAAAAGGATGTTTCCTGCTTGTACTGACCTTGCTTTGCTGTATTTTGTTTGCGACATCTGCACAGGCGGCTGTCAAAAAGAACCAGTTTGTAAAAAGCTCGAACGGAAATGTAAGCTATTACAATGCAAAAGGCAGCAAAGTAAAGGGTCTTGTAACGATTAAAGGCAAAAAGTATTATTTTGATTCCAAAGGCATTCAGCGAGAAGGCTGGCGTTGTATCAAGAGTAAGTATTACTTCTTCCGCCAGGCAAACGGATCCGGCGGATATATGATGAAGTCTACAAAGATCAATGGCATTCGTCTGAAAAATAACGGAACAGCTTCCTATAATAAAGAACAGCTCCGCAAGCTAAAGCTGATGGTATATTCCAGTAATATCGCAGATAAAGTCACAAATAACAAAATGACGAAAGCCCAGAAGTTAAAAGCGTGCTTCAGAAAAGCGGTTTCTTACAATTACGGTGACGGATTTGATTTTGTAAATGTATCAAACTGGGATGTCTGGTACGGGGAGCGTATGCTTTACCGTGGCAGAGGAGACTGCCTTGGTTTTGCATCTGCGTTTGCCTATCTTGCAAATGCAGTTGGTTATCAGGCATATACTGTCAGTTCCGGCGGACATGGCTGGGCTGAGATCAAAGGAAAGGTTTATGATCCGGATTGGGCGAAAGTTACAGGAAACATAAATCTGTACTGTGGTATGAGCTATAATGTAACAGGACCGGGAATTCCGCGTTACAAGGGTAACCGGGTGTATGTAAAGAAAATATAATGGGGATGAAAGAAGGAGCAGGATGAAAAAGGTAAGGAAAATTATGATTGTCGCCATGTGTGCGATGCTGACCGTGACATCGACATTAACGGCTCATGCGGCAGCAACAGCTTCTGGTGCAAAAACGACAACAAAAACGACAACGAAAACAACAACTACCGTCAGGAAGGGCTGGTACAAACAGAAAAACGGAAAGAAGAAATTTTACCGCAATGGGAAATATCTGACCGGCCGACAGAAAATAGGAAAATATGTATATTTTTTTGACAAAAATGGAAATATGCTGACACGTAATGTTACGGTTAAGAAGGTTACTTACTATATCAATGAAAAGGGTTACGTAGAGGGCTGGAAAAAGGGATCGAAGTACTACACGTCTTCTGGCAAAAAAATGAACAGCAGCAAGGCTGAAGAGTTTCGCGCATACCAGAATGCAAGAAAAATTGTGTCACAGACAACGAATAAAGGAATGTCAAAGAGTGCAAAGCTTGAGGCATGTTTCCGCTGGGTTATGAGAAGATATTATCATACCTGGAGGCTTTTCAGCCAGGGTGGGAAAGCCTGGTGGGCAGTAAACGCCAATGACCATTTTGAACGTGGCTGTGGTGACTGTATTGCAGATGCTTCGGCATTTGCCTATCTTGCAAAGGTACTTGGCTACAAAAATGTATATGTATGTACGGACGGATACAGAAATGATGAAGATTCACATGGCTGGACAGAAATCAATGGCCGTGTATATGATCCGCTTTTTGCGGAGGCCAAAAGCTACAGCAGGAATTATGGTGTAAAATACAGAGTGTATGGGCTGTATCCGGTAATGCGTGTAAAAATTGCGTAAATAAGTCTTTCACTGAGTGGTTACTATGAGGAGAAATAGGTATATGAATAATCTTACGTCACTGTTTTTAACACAATCCTATCAGGATACCTGGGAGGATTATAAGCGTTCTCTTACGTCTGAGAATTTTCCCAGATGGGATTATATTATTCTGACTGCTTCTAATGAGAATCAGGCAGAAGGCTACCGCAGCCAGCTCGATTCCAGAAGGGATTCCCTCCCGGCAGAGACACATTTTGCCGTGATCCCGGATGAGGGAAATGTCCGGGTGGGTTCCGGTGGAGCAACGCTTTCCGTCCTGCGCTACATATATAAGAGAGAGGAAGCACTTAAAGGGAAGGGTTCCTTTGCAGGATTGCGTATTCTGGTTATCCACTCAGGCGGTGACAGCAAGCGGGTTCCTTCTTATTCAGCTCTTGGGAAGCTTTTCAGCCCGGTACCCCATAAATTGCCTGATGGCAAATCGTCCACCTTGTTTGATGAGTTTATCATTGCGATGTCTTCCGTACCTTCCAGGATCCGGGAAGGCATGCTGCTTCTTTCCGGTGATGTACTTCTGCTGTTTAATCCGCTGCAGATTGATTTTTCCGGAAGAGGTGCAGCGGCTGTTTCTTTTAAAGAGAATGTTGAAACCGGTAAGAATCACGGGGTATTTCTTAACAGTGCAGATGGAAATGTGAAAAAGTTCCTTCACAAACAGACGGTTGAGACGCTCCGCGGGATGGGAGCAGTGAATGATAATGACTGCGTGGATATTGATACAGGAGCGGTGATTTTTTCGGCAGGCATGCTGGCATCTCTGTATTCTCTGGTTTCTACAGAAGGGGATTATCATAAGCTTGTGAATGATACAGTCCGGCTTTCTTTATATGGCGATTTTCTGTATCCTCTTGCTGAAGATTCCACACTGGAGAAATTTTATGATGAAAAGCCGGAGGGTGAATTCTGCGAGGAGCTTCACGATGCCCGGACAGAGGTATGGAGAGTGCTGCGGCCATACAGGATGAAGCTTTTGAGGCTTGCCCCGGCCAAATTCATACATTTTGGTACAACGAGAGAGATACTGGCCCTGATGAGCGGCGGAGTGGAGGCTTATAAGGCTCTTGGCTGGTGCAGGAAAGTAAACAGCAGCATCAGTGGGGATACAGCCGGATATAACAGTATATTGTCAGAAAGGGCAGCGATCGGAGATGGCTGTTACCTGGAGGTTTCTTTTGTGCACAGCAAAGCAGCTGTGGGCAACAATGTGGTACTTTCTTATATTGATATCCACGATGAGGAGATTCCTGACAATGTGGTTCTTCATGGTTTGAAGCAGAAGAACGGTAAATTTGTCTGCCGTATTTATGGAATTTTGGATAATCCAAAAGAGAATAAGCTGTTTGGAAGAGACCTGGAGGAAGTTTTCAGTAAACTGGAAATCCGGCCGGATGAGGTGTGGGATTCCAGCGAGCATCGATTGTGGCTTGCAAGGCTTTATCCGGAATGTGATGATATCAAGGCTGCTGTCAGGGCTGCGCTGAATCTGTATGAGCTTTTGCACGGGAAAGGGGATCTAAGGGAGTGGAAGGATGCCAGGCGTAAATCGCTTTGTTCCGGATTTCATGATGCAGATGCTGCCGCGATCATTGCATGGGATAAAAGAATGAGGGAGCTTGTAAAGATGGATGAAATTGCGAAGGATATCCGTTTGGGAAAACCTGCAGGAGAAACAGGGCATCTTCCACCGCTGACAGAGCTTCAGGAGAGCTGGCTGGAAAACAGGCTGAAAAGGGCTGATTTTTCGGAGTCTGTCCGTTTGAATTATTATACGGGAACCGCACTTGGCTGCCGTCAGGGGGATAAATATATTTCAGAAAGCTTTCGGACAATTCAGGGACAGATCCTGAAAGCTTCTTTCCATAATCTTCAGTACAATGAGGGCTGCCGGATCGTCAGCGACAGGCATACCGTTAAGCTGCCGCTGCGTGTAAACTGGGGTGGTGGATGGAGTGACACGCCCCCGATCTGCTGTGAGATGGGAGGTACCGTCCTTAATGCGGCGATCAGCCTGAAGGGAGAGCTTCCGGTAGAGGTAACACTTATAAAGCTTTCAGAAAAGAAGATTGTTTTTGACAGCCGTGATATGGATGTGCATGGTGAATTTGAATCTATTGAGGAACTGCAGGAAACAGGAGATCCCTATGATTCATTTGCGCTGCAGAAGGCGTGTCTTCTTGCCTGCGGGATCATTCCGGCAGAGGGCGGAAGCCTGGATGAGATCCTGAACCGTCTGGGCGGCGGTTTTGAAATGCATTCAGAAGTAACGAATGTGCCTAAGGGAAGCGGCCTTGGAACGTCCTCCATTCTTTCTGCTGCATGTGTAAAAGCAGTTTTCGAATTTATGGGAATCGCTTATACAGAAGCAGAGCTTTATGCGCATGTGCTGGTTATGGAGCAGATCATGTCTACCGGAGGCGGCTGGCAGGATCAGGTTGGCGGTGTGACAAATGGTATTAAATATATTACCAGCAAGCCGGGACTGGATCAGCAGATCCGGGTAGAGCATATTGAATTGACACCGGAAACCAAAAAAGAGTTAAATGAACGTTTTTGCCTGATTTATACGGGGCAGCGCCGTCTTGCCCGGAATCTGCTCAGGGATGTAGTCGGGCGTTACGTTGGAAACGAGCCGGACAGCCTGTTTGCATTAAATGAGATCCAGAAAATAGCAGCATTGATGCGTTTTGAGCTGGAGCGCGGAAATATTGACGAGTTTGCAGCCCTGCTGGATCACCACTGGGAACTCAGCCGGAAAATAGATGCCGGAAGCACCAATACGCTGATCGACCAGATATTCCTGTCGATCGGGGATCTGGTCGATGCAAAAATGGTATGTGGTGCCGGTGGAGGTGGCTTTCTCCAGGTGATCCTGAAGAAGGGAGTTACGAAGGAAGCTGTACATAAGCGTCTGAAGGATGTATACCAGGATAATCCGGTGGATGTCTGGGACTGTGAGATTATATAGATTAATGGTTATATGGAATTACTGCATTATATTTTAAAAGACATTGAACAACCAGTTACATATTTACCGACAGGACTTCTGACAGGAGTAGTGGCAGAGCTGATCTTATGCTGTGCCGTGTATAGAGGAAGGAAAAAACAGAAGGCAGGCAGGGCGGCAGCAGATATCCTGCTGTTTGCCTATCTTGTGGTTGTCTTTATCCAGGCATTTTTTTCAAGGGAGCCAGGCTCAAGAAACGGCATAGACCTGATCCCGTTTTCCACCTGGGGAAGCAGCTGGCAGGCGCATGCCTATGTGATAGAGAATATCATTATGTTTCTTCCCCTTGGTATGCTGCTTCCGGCTGTAAACAGAAAGGTAGGGTTTGGCTGTGTGTTTGGGGCGGGTCTGGGCTTATCTGTCACGGTGGAATTATTACAGCTGGTGACGCAGAGAGGATATTGTCAGATGGACGATATACTTATGAACACGCTCGGGGGCTGTATCGGCTATCTGATCCAGTATTGTCTGAGAAGCGGAATAAAAGGAATGAGAAGAAATGACAGAAGCTGAGAAGAGGGAAGAGGTGCTTGCGGCATTACAGAGAACTCCGGATCCGGAGCATCTGTGGGAGTGCATCATTGCTTTCCAGGATTATCCATTTGAAACAATTTCCGGCCTGCCATTTACCTATCAGCTGAAAATCGGAAGAAATGGCGAGCCGACAAGAGAATTATGGATCGACCGCAGAAAAAACAGCAAGAGTCTGTCCTGGAGTTCCGTTCTGAAAGCGTTCGAAAAAACAGAAGGGAAGCCGGTTGTGTCCCGTCCAAAAGCATTGGGGGATATCAGGGGTGTCTCCTACCTGTACGGGATATTTTACAGGTTTGGTTTAATAGAAATACCGGAGGATTTGTTTGAAAAGTATCAAAAGTAGCAGATTTCATGCGAAAAACAACAAAAAAATCATTTACTCTTGTGGAAATGTGTGCTAAACTAAATTCTGAACAATTCCTGACAATAGAGCGTAAAAGTCATATTTTACCCTTATGTCGGAAAATATATGAGGAGAGAGGTTATGGAAAAGGCAGAGAAGAACCTTCGGAATGATAAGAAATCATCTGATGTTGTGATCCAGCCGGAATGGAATCCGGATGATGTTATTGATCTGAAAGAATTATTCTGGGTTTTGGTCGGCAGATGGAAGATGATACTTCTGGCAATGCTCATCGGGGCACTGTTAGCAGGTCTGTACCATACTTTTCTGATGAAGCCATCCTATCAGGCAGATGCATCTATTTTTATCACCAGTGATGAGTCTGTGATATCGGTGTCCGGTCTTCAGATCAGTTCAGAACTGACCGCTGATTATACAAGGATTGTGAAGAGCCGTAACGTCCTGAAGCAGGTGATCAAGGATCTGGATCTGGATATGGATTATAAGCAGTTAGGAGAACTGGTTTCCATCGACAATCCGGATGATTCCCATATTATTACGATCACAGTAACCTGTGGTGATATTGAATTGTGCAGGGATATCACGAATTCATTGCTGAATATCGGAGTAGACCGTATTTACCAGGTGATCGGAAACAGTGAGCCGACAGTGATTGACTATTCAGAGGCACAGGCTGTAGAGCAGGTCAGCGCAGGACTCGGGAAGACCGTGATGATGGGAGCACTGTTTGGGATCGTACTTGCGTGTGGACTGGTTATCGTGAAATTCCTGACGGATACAACACTGAAAACTGAGGATGATGTCAGAAAGACCCTTCATATGCCGGTGCTTTCTGTAATTCCTTATTACGAGGGGAAGAAAGAGTAAGCAATGAATACAGATGACAGGATGAGAGAGCTGTTCAGCGATCTGGTTCGCGAGAACAGACCGATGGGACAGCAGAAGGAGATAATCAAACCCAAAATACCCAAGGTACCTTTTGCTGTAGAAGAGGCAATCAATATTCTCAGAGGTAATATACAGCTTAGCGGTAATGATATTAAGACGGTCGCTGTTACCAGTGCTCTTGCACATGAGGGTAAATCTTCAACAGCGTTCCGGCTGGCGAAGAGTATGGCCAGCCTGGAAAAAAGGGTATTGTATCTGGATGCGGATATCCGCAATTCCAATACTTTGATAAGATATGAGATCCCCGGTGAAAAGGTAGGACTTAGTGAATATCTTTGCGGCAATGCCACGAAGGAGAAGATTATCTTTCATACAGATGATCCGTGGATGGATGTTCTGTTTACGGGAGCTGTGGCTCCGAATCCGAGTGCGCTTGTTTCAGGCCCGCTGTTTAAAGAGCTGATCGTATTTGCCAGAAGTGTATATGATTATATTATTGTGGATACACCTCCGCTGAATCTTGTAATCGATGGGCTTCTGATCGCGAAGCACTGTGACGGGACGGTTCTTGTTGTTGAGAGCGGCCTCACGGAACGTGCACAGGCGGATAAGGCAGCGCGTCAGATGGAATATGCCGGAATACGTGTTCTGGGGGCGGTATTGAATAAGGCTCATGTTTCCAGAGGACATTATGGTTATGGCTATGGCTACGGCTATGGTTATGGTAAGAAGCGTGATGCGGAAAGCAGTGCGAAACATGGAAAGAAGAAGTAGACATCACCACAGAAGAAGACGGAAGCTGCGCAGGAATCAGCTTGTGGTAAGTATTCTGCTCAGCGTTTGTGTTCTGGCGGTTGCCGGAGGCTTCGTTTACAGCGAGCTGCAGCACCAGAAGAAAATGCAGGTATCAGCCGGGAATTCGCATAATGTAGGCAGTGGATTTCGTAATATTACATACAATGGTGAGAAATACGAATACAACAACCGGGTGACAACTGTTCTGTATGCGGGTGTTGATTCCACCGGAAAGATGGAAGCTTCAGCGCAGTATGGAGATAAGGCAAGGGCAGACAGCATTAATCTGGTGGTCATGGATGAAAAGAAAGAGAAGATGACCGTTGTTTCCATAAACAGGGATACCATGACAGAGATCCGGCGATACAGTATGACCGGAAATGACCAGGGGCTGTACACAACACACCTTGGCTATGCCTACACATATGGGGACGGCGGAGAGGTGAGCTGTGAGAGCCTTTGCGAGGCAGTTTCGCTGCTGTTTGGCGAGGTTCCGGTCAACCGTTATGTTGTCACAAACCAGGACTCCATGACATATATCAATGATCTTGTGGGCGGTGTGACGGTTACGGTTCCCAATGATGACCTTTCGGATCAGTATCCGGAACTTTATAAAGGGAATCAGGTTACTCTGGATGACAGTAATATCCATGATTTTCTTCAGCACCGGGATACGGATGCCGAGTTCAGCAACGAGGGACGTATGGAACGCCAGAGAGCCTATATGTCTGCATACATCAGTAAGATCAAGTCCCTGGATGAGAATGAGCTGGAGAATACCTGGGATTCCCTGGATTCCATGCAGGAGCATCTTCAGACGAATATCACCCGGAATCAGTATCTGAAATTTATCAAACTGATCCGAAAAATTGATTTTTCGGAAAATGACATAATCCAGCTTTCCGGGACTGATCAGGAGGGAGAAATTCATGACGAATTTTATCCTGATGAAGCCGAATTAAAAAAGCTGATCATTCAGCTTTTTTATGAAAAAATATAAATATTCCCATGTAAAAAAGAAGAGGAGGAATTATTATGAAACGAAAAATATTGTTAGCTCTGATTGCGGCAATGACTGTCAGCATGTCAGCACCGGTATTTGCAGCACCAAGTATCGGACAGTACGTCGAAAGTACTACAAAGAACACAACAGGCCTCAGTGCAGGACAGACACTGGTTGTCAAGAACCTGGATACCACTGCCATCAAAAATGAGACCGCAAAAAAGGCTGTGGAAGCTTTTGCAAACTCTACTGAGAAGAATAAACTCGTGACATTGCTGAAAGCACTTGATGTTGATACAAGCAAGCCAACAACTACAGACAGTGGAGAGAGCGTTTCACCGGCTGTATATGAGGCGGTAACACCTGCTTTCACTCTTGCAGTTTCTGAGGCAGATAAGCTTATCTATGAGACAACCGGTTCTGTTACAACAACGCTTACAGTTGAGGCCCTGAAGGGTAAGGATAAATCAGATATCCTGATCATGGTTGTTGATGCCGACGGAAAGGTTCACTACGTTAATCCGGATGCCCTGGATCCTGTAACCGGTGAGCTTACCGCAACCTTTACTGCTCTTGGTACGGTTATGATCCTTGAGAAGGCACCGATCGTGTCGGAGGATGTAAAGCCGGATAATTATAAAAACGAGAACGTAAAGGCGGCTGTTGAGCAGTTTAAAGACGCAGAGAATGGCACAGCGATATCGGATATCTTTTCAGTTGCAGGTGTTGAGGGAACAACGGTTAAGGATCAGAATGGCGAGGATGTAGATATTTCTCAGTACAAAACAGCTGGAAACATGGTAGAAATCGCTATGCAGCTTGGTGACGAGACTACCTCAGATGTAGATTGCCAGTTTGATGGTTCTGTTCAGATGGATCTTGAAAAGGTAGATTATCAGGAAATCCTGAAGGATGCCGGTATTGATGAGAATACATCTGATGAGGATCTTCTGAACCTGGAAGAGTTCGAGGCTTCTGATTATGCACTTGCACAGATGAACGCCAACAGCGAGATCGGTGATTCTGCATCGGTATCTACAGGTCTTAAATTCAAATTTGAGAAAGTAGAAGGAGCTGACAGGCCGGTTCTTGTGATCAATGGTACATTCAACGGCCTTGGACCTGCTGTTCTTGCTTCAAAAGCTGAATAACAAAAAGCTAGAGGATGGGATATCGTATGTCAGAACACAGACATGGAAGAAACTTTTTTTCAACCTTTGGCTATTATGTCGTTGTACTTGCCATTGTGATCTGTCTTGCATTTATTGTGAAGCATAACCGTACACAGCAGGCAGAACGCGAGGCGTATAAAGAAGAGCTTTCGAGTAATGAGTCCGAAGAGGATATTGGTGATATCAGCATAACGATGCCGACCAATGCACCGGACAATGCGGCCGGAAAGGATTCAGATTCTTCCGGGGATAAGACTTCGGATCATGCTGAGTCATCAGACACAGAA